>CAZQPP010000322.1:5586-9744 GCA_964594295.1 uncultured Myxococcales bacterium
GAAGGTCTCCGGCCCACGCGACGCCCAGTGTGTCGCCACGCGCCTCGCAGAGGTGCCCGGCGCGGGTCGCGCCTTTGCCGTCGCCCACCAGGATCGCGTCTCCGGGCTTCAAGCGGGCTACCCGCAGCAGGTGGTGCCCCGTCTCGCCGCCGAGCACGAGGCGTGCCGCCTCGAGATCCTCCGGCTCCAGGTCCGGTGGAAGAACCAGCCGCTCACCGGCCATTGGCACGCAGCCTGAAGCCGGACCACTCGCCGTCGTGCACGACCCGCTCCACGCCCATTCGTCCCTGGGACAAGAACGAGCTCAGGAAGGCGTTCTCGTCGCTGCGGAGCACCCCGCTGAGCACGAGAGCGCCGCCGGGCTCGCAGCGGGCCACGAGCTCGGGCGCCATGGAGAGGAGGATCTCGCCCAGGATGTTGGCGACGACCAACCCGTATCGGCCTTCGAGAGCGTCCGCCGCCGAGCCCTTGCGTACACGCACGAGCTCGCCGAGGTCGTTGGCCGCCAACACCTCTCCTGCCACACGAACCGCCTCGGGGTCGGTGTCGCAGGCGTCGACTCGAGCGCCCGCAGCTCGAGCGAGGACCGCGGCCACGACGCCGGTGCCGCAGCCGACGTCCGCTACCCGCGGGCAGATCCGTCCCGGCACGTCGTCGATGGCGCCGAGGGCGAGGCGGCACGCCAGGCGCGTGGTCTCATGGCTTCCCGTCCCGAAGGCCAGGCCCGGGTCGATGACGACCTCGGGCAGGTCCGGGCGAGGGCTCTCGCGGAAAGGCGGCCGCACGACGACGCGATCCGCGATGACGCTGGCGGGGATGAAGTCCTTCCAGCGCTCGGTCCACGACGTGTCCTCGAATACGCGCGTCTCCGCGCTCACGTCGGGGTCCGCGGCGGTCGCGGCCTCCGCGAGGGCGAAAGCGCTCTCGCGCCCGTCAGCGTAGACAACGACGCCGATATGAGCGGCGTCCATGCCCGGGACGGCGTCGGCCATGGTGTCGCCGTCTTGCAGCTCGAAGGCCTCGACGCCGTGCGCGGCGAGCAAGGCCTCGATGCGCTCGAGAGAGCACAGAGGGACGGCGAGCCGGACCCGCCACCAGGGTGTCTCCGCTCGCGGCGGCGCTGGGGCGGGCACCTTCGGTGCCGCCTTGGACAAGACCTAGGCCCGGGCGACCAGCAGCTTGAAGGTGCCCATCACGCCGTGGGGCAGCTTCACCGGCACGTCGTGCACGCCGAGCTCCTTGATGGGAGCTTCGAGCAGGATGGACCGGTGGTCGAGCTGGATTCCTTCCTGGCGCAGGGCGTCGCCGATGTCACGCGTCGTGACCGAGCCGAAGAGCTTGTCCTGCTCGCCGGCCTGGCGCCGGACCGTGACCGTGACGGTGCGCAGGCGGTCGGCCATGGACATGGCCGCTGCCTCCTCGCGCGCCACCTTGCGGGAGATGTCGCGCCGCTGGTGCTCGATGTTCCTGATGTTGAAGGTGGTCGCTGGGGCGGCCAGGTCCTTCGGGATCAGGAAGTTGCGCGCGTAGCCGTCTTTGACTTCCACTACGTCGCCGGGGCGCCCGAGGGGCTCCACGGCCTGCTTCAAGATGACCTTCATCGGAGGATCCCCGGGCGGGCTAGTAGTGGACCGTGGTGAACGGCACGAGAGCGAGGACCCTGGCTTTGCGGATTGCAGCCCCGAGCGAACGCTGGTGGCGGCTGCAGACGCCGCTGATGCGCTTGGGCACGATGCGGCCGCGCTCGCTTATGAAACGGCGCAGGGTCTTCGGGTTCTTGTAGTCTATCTCCAGCGTCGCGTCGGAGCAGAACTGGCATACCTTCCTCCGGCGGAAACGCCTCTTCGCCTTACGCCGCTTTCGGTTGCGCATGGTGGCCATGGTCTACCTCTCCTATGCCTGGGCCGGGGCCGTCGTGGGGGCCTCGGTCTTCTCTTCTTTCTTCTCTTCCTTCTTTGTCTCTTCGGAGGAGCTCTCGCTCTTGGATCGTCGGTCCGACGGCTTGCCGTCGTCGTCGGCGACCTCGTCGTACTCGCCGGCGTCCTTGCGATCGGCGAGGGGGTTGAGCTTGGCGGCCCAGCCCTCGAAGTCGAAGGAGGCGGAGTCGACGTCCTCGAGGACTCGCGTAGTCATGTGCCGGAGCACGTCCTCGTGGAGCTTGAGCACGCGCTCGACCTCTTTCACGTCCTCAGGGACGCCGAGGTAGAGCACGTAGAGGTAGATGCCCTTGGGGTGTTTTGCGATCGGGTAGGCGAGCTTGCGCTTGCCCCAGGACTCCCAGCGCACCTGGGGTGCCTGCCTCTCGGCCAGCAGGTCCTTGACCATGTCCCTGATGGCCGTGATCCCGGGCGGCTCGAGGTCGGGCCGCACGATGAAGACGGTCTCGTAGAGTCTCATTACGAGCTCCTTGTGGTTCCGCTCGAGTCAGCGGAGCCCCGGGGGTCTGTCACCCCCGGGGCAAGGAAGCGATTCAGTGTGTCAAGCGCAGGTCAGCCTAGCGCTCGGGCACGTGGAGGTTGCGCTCCGTAGCCGATTGGCAGTCGCCCTGCAAGTCCGAGAGCTCGCAGACCTCGGCCACCGGGGCCTTGTTCTGGGCCTCGTCGGCCTTCTCGGTCGGGTTGTGCCAGGACTCGAGGAAGGGCGCGGTGACGAGGGCCACGACGCTCATGAGCTTGATGAGGATGTTCAAGGACGGGCCGGAGGTGTCCTTGAAGGGGTCGCCGACGGTGTCGCCGACCACGGCTGCTTTGTGGGCATCGCTGCCCTTGCCGCCGTGGGCGCCGCCCTCGATGTGCTTCTTGGCGTTGTCCCAGGCGCCGCCGGCGTTGGCCATGAAGATGGCGAGGATGACGCCGCTGACGGTGACGCCGACGAGCATGCCGCCGAGGGCGCGCACGTCCCACATGCCTACGACCACGGGAACTCCGACAGCGAGGATGCCCGGCAGGATCATCTCCTTGATGGCCGCGGCGGTCGAGATGTCGACGCAGGTGCGGTAGTCGGCGTCGGCCTCGCCCTCGAGCAGGCCCTTGATCTCACGGAACTGGCGGCGGACCTCCACGATCATGGAGTTGGCCGCGCGGCCCACGGCCTGCATGGACATGGAGCTGAAGAGGTAGGGCAGCATCGCGCCGATGAGCACGCCGGTCATGACGGTCGGGTCGAGGATGTCGAGGCCCTCGTCACCCATGCTCTTGGGGACCTTGGTCGTGAAGGCGGAGAACAGGGCGAGGGCGGTGAGGGCCGCCGAGCCGATGGCGAAGCCCTTTCCGATGGCGGCGGTGGTGTTGCCCACGGCGTCGAGGGAGTCGGTGCGCTCGCGGACCTCGGGGGGAAGGCCGGCCATCTCGGCGATGCCGCCGGCGTTGTCGGCGACGGGGCCGTACGCGTCGACGGCGAGCTGCACGCCGGTGGTGGAGAGCATGCCGAGGGCGGCGATGCCGACGCCGTAGAGGCCGGCGAACTCGAAGGAGATCATGATGCAGGCGCCGAGCACGAGGAGCGGCCAGGCGGTGGAGCGCATGCCGAGGGCGAGGCCCGCGATGATGTTGGTCGCCGCGCCCGTGTTGCTGGCCTCCGCGATGCCGCGGGCGGGGCTGCCGCCCTCGCGGGTGTAGTGCTCGGTGATGAGCCCGATGGCGGTGCCGCCGATGAGGCCGCCGATGGTGGCCACGAAGATGCCGAGGCCCACGGACATACCCTCTCCGCCATTGACGAGCATCGTGGTGAGGTTGCCGTCCGCGCGGAAGAAGACCCACTCGCTCGGAATGAGGGCGTCGAGGATGAACCAGGTGGCGATGACCATCAGGATGGCCGCGCCGAAGGTGCCGAGGTTGAGGGCCTTCTGGGGGTTGCCGCCCTCCTTGGTGCGCACGAAGAAGGTGCCGACGACGCTCAGGATGATGCCGACGGCGGCGAGGATGATGGGCATGGCGACGAGGATGACCGGGGAAGTCTCGCCCATGTCCTTGGCAGCCATGGCCATGGCGCCGCCGAGGATCATCGAGCCGATGATCGAGCCGACGTAGCTCTCGAAGAGGTCGGCGCCCATCCCGGCCACGTCGCCGACGTTGTCACCGACGTTGTCGGCGATGGTGGCCGGGTTGCGGGGGTCGTCCTCGGGGATGCCCGCCTCGACCTTGCCGACGAGGTCGGCGC
>CAZQPP010000323.1:0-9676 GCA_964594295.1 uncultured Myxococcales bacterium
CCTGCACCTGCGGGTGCACCGAGAGCCGGACGAGGACCTGCAAATCCAGCTGCACCTGGGGATCCTGGGGGAGCTGGAGCGGATGCTCGCCGGGTGTCTGCACGCCCAGCGCCACCGACCGGGACACGCGGAGCTGCACCTGCGGCGGCACCGAGAGCCGGACGAGGACCTGCAAATCCAGCTGCACCTGGGGATCGTGGGGGAGCTGGAGCGGGTGCTCGCCCGGCGTGTGCACACCAGGGACGACACGCGCAGCCAGCTGCGACCGATGCTCCGAGCAGCGCTGCCAGAGCAACTGCCAGTGGGGGAGCTGCCAGCTCAAGGCTGGCTCCCAGTGTGAGTGGAAGGCCGGAACACACTGGCGCTGCTGCGGCCGCGACAGGTGGCAGTTCTGCCTCGGAACCTGCGTCTGGAGCACAGCGTGCGCCATCTGCCCCAACTACGACTGCGGGTGCCAATGATGTCGTGGTGGCGACGGGCCTCCCTCGTCGCCGCGACATGTGTGACCGTCTTTGCCCTGGCCGGGTGTGAACCCGAGACGCCCTGGCCGGGAGGTGATGCCGCCGGAGACGAGGCGCGCAGCTTCGGGACCGCCCTCCTGTCCCTGTCGGCCTACTGCACGGCTCAGGTCGAGGGTCGCGGCCGGAAGGACGTGGAGACCGACTACATCCCCCGCGTGATCCGCTGCGAGAACGGCTCCGCCCCCTTCGAGGCCTTGAAGGCCCAGGCCGTCGCCGCGCGCAGCTACCTCTACTACAAGCTCAACCGCTCGGGCGCGGTCGGAGACGGCCAGCACGACCAGGTCTACACCTGCGGACCGCAGCCTTCGGAGCTGCACTACCGCGCCGCCGCCGAGACCGCCGGCCTCGTGCTGCAGTACTCGGGCACCCAGGTCGCGGCCTTCTACGTCGCCGGCGCCATCCCCTCGACCGACAGCTGCGTGGCGCGCTCGTCGGACACCGACCACTACAACACCGAGCGCTACGTCACCTACAACTGGGGCAAGTCGGGGAGCGGCATCGAGCAGACCACGCTGGGCTGGGTCAACTCCGGCAACCACGCCAACCGGGGCTGCAAGTCCCAGAACGGCGCCTCCTGCCTGGCCAACAAGGGCTGGGGCTTCCGCGACATCTTGAAGTTCTACTACGGCATGGACATCGCCTTCGTGCAGGCCGAGGGGAGCTGCGTCGACCCGCCGGCGACCTGCGAGCCCCACTGTGAAGGCGACAGGTGGGTGGAAGCCGACTGCGACGAGCGGAACTGCGCCGCGGAGGGCGCCTACTGCTCGACGGCGGGGAGCCCCGACCCGCGCTGCGTCTCGACCGACTGCGTGGACTCACGGCACGAAGCTCCCGTGGCCCACGACGTCTGCCCGCCGGGAGGCCAGCGCTTCCGCTGCACCGCGTCCGGCCAGAAGACGGCCAAGCCCTGCGACGGCGGCGCCCCGTGCAACGCCTGCGGCAAGTGCGGAGCGCTCCCGGCGGAGACCTGCAACGCCAAGGACGACGACTGCGACGGCAAGACCGACGAGGGCGTGAAGAACGCCTGCGGCGGGTGCGGGCAGGTACCGGAAGAGACCTGCAACGAGGAAGACGACGACTGCGACGGCGAGACCGACGAAGGCGTCGAGAACGCCTGCGGGGACTGCGGGCCGCTGCCGGACGAGAGCTGCAACGGCGAGGACGACGACTGCGACGGCAGGACCGACGAGGGCTTCGCCGGGCTCGGTGATCCTTGCGAGGTCGGGAGCGGGGCCTGCCGCACAGCGGGGACGGTCGTCTGCGCCGAGGGAGGCCGCGGCGCCGTCTGCTCCGCCGAGCTCGGGGAGGCGACCTTCGAGGTCTGCAACGGCGAGGACGACGACTGCGACGGCGAGGTAGACGAGGGCTTCGGCCTCGGCGTGCCCTGCATGGTCGGCCTCGGGGCATGCGCCGTGTGGGGGGAGATCGCCTGCCACGAGGAGGACCCCGCCTACACGACCTGCCGCGCCGAGGCGCCGAGCTGCGAGGACGGCGATCCCTGCACCGACGATCGCTGCGACCCGCAGGCCGGCTGCTTGCACGAGGCGCGCGAGGGCTGCTGCCGCACGAGCGACGACTGCGCCCCGGGCAGACAGTGCGACGCCTCGGAGTGCGTGCCCGTGCTCTGCGCCCCCTGCGACAGCGACGAGGACTGCGAGGCCAGCGACGCGGCCTGCGTCGACTACGACGACGGCGCGGCCTGCGCGACGGCCTGTCCGGAGGGTGAGTGCCCGGAGGGCTTCACCTGCGAGGAGATCGCGGGTGACGAGGGCGGGCCCCCGCGCTGCGTGTGGGAGGGTGAGGGGCGCTGCCCGCCGACGCCGGTCGATAACAGCGAAGGGGGGCCCGATTCCGGGGGACCCGATTCCGGGCACGGCGACGCCGGAGGACGAGACGCCGGAGACCTCGATGCTGTGGGCCCCGACGCCGCGATGAGCGACCCGGGCCGGGAGCCCGACGACGTCGGCCCCGCGACCGACCCGGCCTCCGACCCGGTCGGAGCGGAGGACCGCCCCGCCGCTGACGACAAGGGAGGCGAGGAGGACCAGGGCACCGGGCCTCTCGGCGATCCGGACGGTGCCGACCTCGACGCCTCGGATGCCCTGACGGACGTGGCCGCCAGCCCGGACTTCGCCGGCGCTGGAAGCTCCGCCGACGCCACGCCAGGGCCCACGACGCTGCCAGCTGCCGATTCGCGGAGCTCGGGCTCGGGAGACTGCGCGGCGCCTGGGCAGCCGGCGGCGGGTGGGAGGAGCGCCGAGCCGCTGGCGCTGCTGCTATTGGCTTTGGCCGCGCTCGGGAGGAGACGCCATGGAGCCTAGAGATACCGTCTTCAGTGCGCTGGCCGTCCCGGTCCTGGCCCTCACGATCGCGACCCTGCCCGCCTGCGGCGAGAGGGCGGTCGACGACGCCATGAGCGTCGGCGAGGCCGCGCGCTACGCCCAGACGGCCGGCGCGGTCACCTGCGACGCCAAGCTCGAGCGCTACCCGGTCAAGGGCAAGCACAACGGCGGCTGGGACCGAAACGCGCTCACCTACACCTGCCCCGTGCACCCCTCCTCGTCACCCGACAACTCGGACTTCATCCCCGGCGACCACTACGGGAACGACATCTTCGCCGCCCGCGGCACCCCGATGGTCGCTCCGCGCACGGGCAAGATCGCCGGCTTCGGGACCACCGCCATCGGCGGCAACTACGTCACCATCAAGGACGGCTGCGGCTGGTACTACTACCATGCGCACCTGCACACGATTCAGTCGGGCCTGCGCGTCGGGGCCTCGATCAAGGCCGGCGACCCCATCGGCACGGTCGGCAACACCGGCAACGCCATCGGCACCTCGCCGCACCTGCACTTCTCCATCTACCCGGGGACCTACACCTCGGGGATCAACCCCTTCTCCCTGCTCCAGACCGTCGACGCCACCTCCTGCAAGGATCCCGAGCCACCACCCCCGCCCGACCCGAAGATCTCCATCGAGGTCAAGACCTACCCGCCGTCGGGGCAGGCGAAGGACTTCCGCCCCGAGGGCACGAGCAGCGGCAAGATGGACCTCTACGTCTCCCAACGTTTCAAGGTCGCTGTCCTGGTCAAGAACGCCGCGTCGGCGGGGCGCACCAGGGACGGGGTCATCGTCGGCGTCTGGTTCGAGGAGCCCTGGCTCGACGCGAAGAGCTACACCATCTACACGGACTGGCCCGCCAAGGACCAGAGGACCTGGAAGGTCAACGACGCCAACGCCGAGGCGAGCAACCCCTCGCACGACGACCCTCCCAAGAGCGGCAAGTACCGCGTCTACGCCTTCAGCCCGGGGGAGACCAAGAAGATAGAGTTCGAGGTCGAGGCCTCCCGCTACAGCGTCGGCAAGGTCGACCACCCCGACGTGCGAGCCTGGGTCTGGCACGTGGGCGGCTGGTACGGCGAGCAGACCTCGTGGGACGACCGGGTCGAGACCAACAAGGCCGGCAAGGTCTTGCGCAGCTACGTGCAGCACGACGTCTACGCGCGCGACCGCTGGCACTTCGACGCCGACCACGAGGCCGAGACCGAGGGCTGGAAGGGCGGCGGCGGCACGTCCGAGGTCAAGCTCAACACCGGCGAGGGGGCGCTGGCCGTCAAGATGGCCGGGAGCGACCCGAAGGTGCTCGGAGGCCCCGCGCTCATAGACACCGGCGCGAGCAAGGCGGTCCGACTGCGTGTGCGGAGCTACGACGGCGCGGTGGAGTCCCGCCTCTACTTCAAACGCTCGAGCGACTCCGGCTTCTCGGAGGATCGCGCCGAGAGCTTCGTGGCGCCTGGCGACTCGGCCTTCCGCGAGGTCGTGGTCAGCTTCGCCGGCAACGCTCGCTGGAGCGGCACCGTGGACCAGCTCCGCCTCGACCCGGCGCCCTCTGGCGAGGGCTGGTACGACGTGGGCGAGGTCCAGGCCGTGGCCTCGGGCACCACGACCGGCGACGGTGACGCCGACGGCTACCTCGCGGCGCCGGCGGGGAGCGACTGCGACGACGGCGACCCGAACGTGCACCCGGGCGTCTCGGAGGTCTGCGACGGCAAGGATCAGGACTGCGACGGCCTCAGCGACGAGGGCTTCGGCGTCGACCAGCCGTGCGCCGTCGGTGAGGGCGCCTGCCGCCGCGCGGGCAAGGCCGTCTGCGCCGGCTTCGGCGTGGTCTGCGACGCGACCCCCGGCGCGAGCGCGCCCGAGCGCTGCAACGGCGAAGACGACGACTGCGACGGCGAGACCGACGAGGCCTTCGACGCGGGCGCGCCGTGCTCCGCCGGCGAGGGGGACTGCCGGCAGGAAGGCGTCTTCCTCTGCCGCCCCGACGGCCTCGGCACCACCTGCTCGGTGGGTCCGCGCGAGCCCGAGGAGGAGCGCTGCAACCGCTACGACGACGACTGCGACGGCGAGACCGACGAGGGCTTCGACCTCGGCGAGGAGTGCACGGTGGGCGAAGGCGCCTGCGCGACCGACGGCAGCCTCGCGTGCACGGCGGACGGCTCGGACGTCTACTGCCACGCCGATCCCGCCGAGCCCGAAGACGAGGTCTGCAACGGGGAGGACGACGACTGCGACGGTGAGACCGACGAGGGCTTCGAGCTCGGCGGGGCGTGCAGAGCAGAGGATGAAGGCTGCGCCGCCGAGGGGACCTTCATCTGCACCGAGGACGGCACCGGCGTTGTCTGCAGCGCCAACGTCGGACCAGGGGGCGACGAGATGTGCAACGAGATAGACGACGACTGTGACGGCGAGACCGACGAGGGCTTCGACGTAGGCGAACCGTGCAGCCTGGGCGTGGGGGAGTGCTACTCGGAAGGGGTGATGCGCTGCAACCCACCGGGCGACGGGACCGAGTGCGACGCGCAGCCGGGCAAGCCCTGGTACGAGCGCTGCGACGAGCGAGACAACGACTGCGACGGTCTGACCGACGAGCAGATGGGCTGCGGTGCCGAGGGCCCTTGCGCCCCCTTCGCGAAGAAGCCCTGCGTGCTCGAGGAGCCGGTGGGCGGCTGCACCCACGGGCTGCGGCAGTGCAACCGGGATGGTGTGTGGGGGGCTTGCGAGGCTCTCGTCGAATGCGGCGGCGAGGCATCGCTCGACGCGGGCTCGCCGCCGGTGAAGGACTCGGGCACGGCCACGGACCCGGCCACGGACTCCGCCACGGACCCCGCCTCGGACCCGGCCACGGACCCGGCCTCGGACACGGCCACGGACCCCGCCACGGACCCCGCCACGGACCCGGCCTCGGACACGGCCACGGGCGCAGCCGCCGAGCCCGGCCCTCGGAGACCGGACTCCGGCCTCTTGGACCCCGCCCCCGCCCCGGCGCGCGGCATCTCAACCTCCGAGGGCTGCGGCGCCGGCTCCGGTCCGTCCCTCCCCCTGGCATTCCTCTGCGGCTTCCTGCTCCTGCTGCTCTCCCGCCGGCGCGCCTCACTGCTCCTCGTCGCGACTGTCGCGATTGCCCTCGCGGCCGGCTGCTCGGCCTCGGACAAGACCATCCAGACCGGGACGGATCACCTCCTCGGGGTCGACGGAATCGCGGGCGGCGTCGCCGACCCCGGCCTTGGCTTCGTGGACTCCGTGGCGCCGCGGACCGACACCGGCTCACCGCCGGGAGACGCCGCAACCACGATGTCCGATGTGGCCATTGACATCGGGACGGCACCCGACGCCCGCAGCACCGGCGACACGCACCCACCACCCGACCTGCCTCCGGGCTGCTACGAGGCCGGCGGCTTCAGCTGCCCATGCTCCGAGCACGACGAGTGCCTGTCCGGCTTCTGCGTCGACGATCCCTACTCGAAGATTTGCACCATGCCGTGCGCCGACACCTGCCCTGCCGGCTACAGCTGCGCGCTGCGCGTGTTCGATCCACCGGACCCGGTCATCATCTGCATGTCCGTGCACCTGATGCTCTGCGCTCCCTGCCGATCGGACGAAGACTGCGAGCATGCCGGCGATGGCTTCAGTCCCGACCACAACCGTTGCCTGGACTTCGGCCACGAGGGGAGCTTCTGCACGACCCCCTGCTACGACGAGCGCGACTGCCCCGAGGACTTCTCCTGCATCGACCTCGAGGTGGGCGGCGACACCGAACCCCAGTGCCTCCCCGATGACGGGATGTGCACCCGTTGCACCTTGTCCGCCATCGAGAAGAGCGCCAGCACCGACTGCTCCGTGCAAACCCCCGCCGGAGTCTGCTGGGGCACCCGGCAGTGCGGCCCCGGCGGCCTCACCGTTTGCAGCGCGGCCAACCCGACCAACGAGATCTGCAACGGCTTGGACGACGACTGCAACGGCGAGGTCGACGACGGCTTCGACCTCGGCGAGCCCTGCGTGTCCGGCCTCGGGGCCTGCGAGGTCGCCGGCGTGACCGTCTGCGCCGACAACGGCGCAGTGCGCTGCGACGCCGAGCCAGGCGACGCCGGGGCGGAGCGCTGCAACGGGATCGACGACGACTGCGACGGCCTCGTGGACGAGGACTTCGAGCTCGGCGGCGAGTGCAGCTCCGGCGCGGGAGCCTGCGCCGCGACCGGCGAGATCGTCTGCGGAGAGGACGGCGCCTCGGTCGCCTGCGACGCCACCCCGGGCGATCCGGCGGCAGAGCTCTGCAACGGCATCGACGACGACTGCGACGAGGAGATCGACGAGGGCTTCGAGCTCGGCGCGACCTGCACCCTCGGCCTCGGCACCTGCGCGCGCGAGGGTGTGCTCGCCTGCGCCGAAGACGAGCTCGGCACGACCTGCGACGCACCGCCCGCCACGGCCGAGGCCCGCGCCGAGACCTGCGACGGCGAAGACGACGACTGCGACGGCAAGACCGACGAGGGCTGCGACGACGACGGAGACGGCCACTGCGACAGCTCCATGGTCCTAGGCGAGAGCCCGCCATGCCCCCACGGCGGCGATGACTGCAACGACGCCAACGAGGACGTACACCCCGGCGCCCCCGAGACCTGCGCCTCACCCGACGACGAGGACTGCGACGGCGACGCCAACGAGCCCGGCACCCCCGGCTGCTTCGTGCTCTACGAGGACAAGGACACCGACGGCGCCGGCACCGGGAGCGGCCTGTGCCTGTGCGGCCCCGAGCCTCCCTACGTCGCGCCCGCCAAGGGCGACTGCGACGACAACGACGCCCGCCGAAGCCCCCTGAAGCTCGAGTCCTGCGCCACCGACTTCGACGACGACTGCAACGGCAAGACCGACGACGCCGGCGCCGAGGGCTGCACGATCTACTACGCCGACGAGGACGACGACGGCTTCGGCGACGTGACGGTCTCCCGCTGCCTGTGCACGCCCGCCGCCCCCTTCACCGCCGACATCGCCGGCGACTGCAACGACGCGGCCAAGGACGCCCACCCGGGGGGTGAGGAGGTCTGCGACAACAAGGACAACGACTGCGACGGCGACGTCGACGGCATCAAGAGGTCGTGCAGCGGCCGCTGCGGCCAGGGCGAGCAGGTCTGCAGCGGGGGAGGCTGGGGTCCCTGCTCG
Organism: uncultured Myxococcales bacterium; assembly: GCA_964594295.1. Lineage (GTDB taxonomy): Bacteria > Myxococcota_A > UBA9042 > UBA3505 > UBA3505 > CAZQPP01. The sequence goes on from CAZQPP010000323.1 coordinate 8,022, forward strand.
GCACCACAGACCGGCGAGTGCGGCGACGCTGAGGTCGACGAGGACACCCGGGCCTGCGGCAACTGCGGCACCCAGAAGCGCACGCGCAGCTGCACGGGCGGCTGCACCTGGGGGAGCTGGAGCTCCTGGAGCACCTGCACCGACCAGGGTGTCTGCAAGAAGGGTGAGGAGGAGACCCAGCGCCAGGACTGCGGCAACTGCGGCAAGCGCAGCCGCAAGCGCACCTGCTCCAACCAGTGCACATGGGGGAGCTGGGGCGACTGGAGCTCCTGCGGCGGCCAGGGCGTGTGCTCACCGGGGTCCAAGACCGGCAGCGGCACGGACTGCGACGCCTGCTCGGAGAAGACCTGCGGCGCCAACTGCCAGTGGAGCGGCTGCGCGTTGAAGTCGGGCGCCCAGTGCGAGCACAAGGGAGGCTCGAACTGGCGCTGCTGCGGCAGCGGCAAGTGGCAGTTTTGCCTCCCCCCGAGCTACGGCTGCGTGTGGAGCGACCAGTGCGTCGCGTGCACCGGGTGCGGGTGCTGAGGGCCCTCCCGGCTCAGAGCAACGTTATGTTCGCCTCCCGGCAGGCCTCGCGCATGTCCTCGGGCCAGAGGCTCGACTGGATCTCCCCGATGTGGGCCTTGCGCAGGTAGAACATGCACAGCCGGGACTGACCGATGCCGCCGCCCACGGTCTGGGGCAGCTCGCCGGCGAGCAGCCTCCGGTGGAAGTCGAGCTCGCGGCGCTTGCCCTGATCGCTGATGTGAAGCTGGCGATCGAGGGCCTCGGGATCAACGCGGATCCCCATCGAGGAGAGCTCGTAGGCGCGCTCGAAGAGCGGGTTGTGGACCAGGATGTCGCCGTTGAGGCCGCGGCGCCCGGGCCCGGTCTCGGTCGACCAGTCGTCGTAGTCGGGGGCCCGGCCGTCGTGGGGCTGCCCGTCCCCGAGGGCTGCCCCGATGCCGATGACGAAGGCCGCGCCGTGCTCCTTGCAGTATCGGTCCTCGCGCTCGCGCGGCGAGATCTCCGGCCACCGCTGCTCGAGCTCCTCGGTGTGCACGAAGGAGATAGCCGGCGGCAGCACCGGCTCGATGACCGGGTAGCGGTGGCAGACATAACGCTCGGTGCGACGGATCACGTCGTAGATCGCCCGGACCACCTCCTTCAGGAAGTCGAGGTTGCGCTCGCCGCCGTCCATCACTCGCTCCCAGTCCCACTGGTCGACGTAGAGCGAGTGCGTGTTGTCGAGCACCTCGTCGGCCCGGATGGCGTTCATGTCGGTGTACAGGCCTTCACCCGTGGCGAAGCCGAGATCGGCCAGCGTGAGGCGTTTCCACTTGGCGAGCGAGTGCACGATCTCCGCCGGGGCGTCGTCGAGGCTCTTCACGCCGAAGCTCACCGGCCGCTCGACCCCGTTGAGATCGTCGTTGATGCCGGTGCCCGAGAGCACGAAGAGCGGAGCCGTCACGCGCACGAGGTTGAGCTCGAATGCCAGGTTCTCCTGGAAGAAGCTCTTGATGCGATGGATCGCGCCTTCGGTGGTGCGTGGGCCCAGGGAGGGCTCGTAGCCCTCGGGGATGGTCAGGTTCGCTACGCTCATGTCTGCGTCCGCGGGTTGGGTGGAGCTGTGATCCTACGGTCGGACCCGACGCAGACAAAGAACCAGCCGCCCG
>CAZQPP010000324.1:0-977 GCA_964594295.1 uncultured Myxococcales bacterium
CGCGGGCCCTGTCGGCCACCGAGGTCGAGAACCTCTACCGCGCCTCGGCGGCACGGCACGGCCTGTCGGCCCCCTCGCCGACGGCCAGCGTGACCGACGACTCGATCCTCCACCTCTCCGGCACCTGCGGCTCGTGCTGGACCGACGAGGACTGTGACGACGCCAACGCCGCCACCACCGACACCTGCTCATCCAACACCTGCTCCAACGTCGCTCCGACCGGCACCGACTGCGCGGACATCCTCGGCAACAACCCGAGCGCGACGAGCGGCCTCTACACCATCGACCCCGACGGCGCGGGCGGCGAGGACTCGTTCAGCGCATACTGCGACATGACGACCGAGGGAGGTGGCTGGACCCTCGTGGCGCGGATTAGAAGCAACGACAGCTCCCACGGCCAGGCTGGCGCCGTCGGCACGCTGAGCTCTCCAACCCAGACGACCGCGGCGAAGCTCTCGGACGCGACCATCAACACACTGCGGGGCGACTACGCCACCAGCGTCATCCGCTTTGAGTGTCGGGGGACGCGGATGTTCTTCAAGGAAGACAAAGCCTTCGGCGCCGACATGGACCAAACGAACGCCATCCACACCTGTTCCAACAATGTCGACGGACCCTACGTCGAGGGGAGCCCCTATACGCAGCATTACGCGCTGTCCTCCTGGCCGCAGTTCGCAAACTGTCACTACGGAATCTACCGCTACGGGGCCGCAGGCAAGGGCTGCCTCATGGAAAACCAGTACGGCGACGGCGTCATGTACCTCCGCCCGGAGGGCTTCTGCGTGGAGAACTCGGACTGCGATGACGGCAACGCGGCCACGACCGACACCTGCGTCAGCAACACCTGCCAGAACACGATCTCCGTCGCCGGCACCGACTGCGCGGACATCATCACGAACAACCCGAGCGCGACGGACGGGTTGTACGTGATCGATCCGACAGGCGGCGACGACTCTGACGCTTTCCAGGCCTACTGC
>CAZQPP010000324.1:987-9666 GCA_964594295.1 uncultured Myxococcales bacterium
GACCACGGAAGGAGGTGGATGGACCCTCGTGGCGCGGGTCACGCCCAACGACGACCTCCACAAGAACACCACCGCGATCGGTACGCTGAGCTCACCGAGCCAGGCGAGCACGGCGAAGCTCTCGGACGCGACCATCAACACCTTGCGGGGCGACTACGCAACCAGCGTCATCCGCTGGGAGTGCGGGGTCGGGAACCGGACCTACTTCAAGGAGGACAAGGTCTTCGGCGCCGACCTCGCTGACGGGAACGCGCTCGTGAGCTGCTCGAAGAACCTGAACGGCCCCTACTACCAGGGGACTCCGTGGTACTCGCACTACGGCCTGAACAGCTACCAGCAGACCGCGAACTGCCACCTCACGATGTACTACTACCCCGCCGCCAGCGGCGGGAGCGGCATAGGCTGCTACATCAACGGCGTGGGCCAAAACCACGGCGCCATGTACGTCCGCCCCGGGGGCTTCTGCACGCAGGACGCGGACTGCGACGACGGCGAAGGCTCTACCGCCGACACCTGCGACAACAACAGCTGCACGAACACGCCGGTCACGAGCTGCGCGGACATCCTGGCGTTGAACCCGGCCGCACCATCGGGCAGCTACTTCATCGACCCCGACGGCGCCGGCGGCAACCCGTCCTTCATCGCCTACTGCGACATGACGACCAACGGCGGCGGGTGGACCCGCTGCGCGGTCTTCAAGAACCGCCCCGCCCACAGCGGCTTCACCTACGCCTACACGAAGTACGGAGCGACAAACCTGAGCGTCGGAACCCTCCAGACCGACCCGACCGGCCAGTTCTGCTCGAGCCTCGGCACCCTCAGCGCGGTGCGCGCCGAGGTCTACGACACCCCGCCCTACAGCCAGCTGAAGTTCAGCACGGCTGCGATCCCGGTGAGTGGCAACCCCTTCAGCAACGGGAGCATGGGGATCTACTCGAACGGCTCGGACTGCTTCGGCATGGTCGCGCGCTCCTCGCCGGGCTCGACCTTCCCCGACAACACGAACTGCGCCCTCAGATCCAACGAGTACCAGCAAGGCTCGGCGCTCGCCGTCAGCAACGGGACTCACTTCCAGCTTGTAATGGGGTGGCTGAACGGCGGCCTCTACCCGCAGAACACCGGGATCTGGATGTGTTGGCCCAGCACGCACTGCGGCAACGAGTCACAGGGGGCGGTGGTCCTGTACGCCCGCTAGCTTCATTCGGGAGACACGCTCCCCGGCTGCCACGCAGCTCATGCCCCAAGAGCGTCGAGCCGCTCCGCCAGGGCTGCACGGCGTTGGGCGAGAGCCTCTCCCGCGGCCGGCGCCAGACCTTCAAGCTCGCTCTTCACCCGTGCGGTGTCTACCACCAGGCCTTCGGCGGAACAGTGATCGAGGAGGGCGAGGCAGTCCTCGAGGTCGGCTTCCGACAACCGGCTCAGCTTGAGCAGCAGGAAGAGCGTGGGCGTCGGGCGCCAGAGGGTGGCCCTGGATCCGCGACGCCAGACCTCGACCTGCTCTCGCCAGTCCGGCACTCGCTGCACGAAGAAGCCCGCGGCCGAGTTCAGGGCCTCAACAGGGATTCCCTCGTGCTCGGCCAGATCGAGGAGGCTGAGCCGGGCTGAGTTGTCGTCGGCAAAGGCGACGAGGTCGAGGTCCTCGGTCCGCCGGTCGGGGCGGAACCACAGGGCTGCCATAGCGCCGCCGACGAGCAGCCAGTCTCCACAGAGGCGATCGACCGCACGAGCGAGCAGCTCCTCTATCTTGGCTCGGTCAAAGGCGCCAGCGTCCATCGTGCTAGGATATCGACATGGACGATCCCTGGCGAGTCCTCATGGACGCGGGCCTCCCCCTTGGAGCGCCCCGCCCACCGCCCAAACGGCTCCCCGCCGACACGCGGATGCGCCGCGCCGTGAGCTTGCTTCTGGCTGACGAGGGCCGCCTCCGCACGGTCGAGAGGGAAGCTTTGGCCGCTTGGCTTTGCGCGTGGAACAGCCACTGGCCCAGATCCTTCCGCGAGCGGCTCTCCGGCGAGGGCTTCCACGGACTGGCGCTCCTCTCGAGGTACGACCTGGACCTGGGCCGGCATGTGAAGCTCCGGCGCATCGCCGTGGCCAATCTGGCCAACACAGGCATCTGAAGCCATCCTGCCTGTCGTCCACCTTGAAGACCGGAAGCACTCGGGGGAACGTTGCTAAGCATGCTTCATCGTTGGACCTTGGCCGGATCGCTTCACGCCGACAGACTGAGCTTGGCTGACTTGGTTTACAAGAGGCGAGATGGAGGCGGTCAACATCCACGAGGCCAAGACCCACCTCTCCCGCCTTGTGGAAGAGGCGGCCAGGTGCGCCGCCTGTCCGGCGGCAACAACGAGAGGGGGACGTTCTTCGAGCTCGCGGCGCTGCGGCCGATTGCAGGATCTGCCCCTCTAGTCCCAGAACAAGCGATTAGCCATTAGCCGTTAGCCATTAGCTCAGGCATTCCCGTTGCTTCGGCGAAGTGGGCACTTCGCCTGAAACGCGAAGGCGCGAGCGGAGACGCAGCCGCAAGTGCGCAGGGTTTCAGGCTAACCGCTAACAGCTAACAGCCAACAGCTAGATCAAAGTCTAGTCGTGTGCCCTCCCCGCCCACGAAAACCTTGCCTCGCGCCTCAATTCTGGCAAAAACTCCTTGTGTTAGAAGAAAGTGCTGGTCATTCGGAAAAGGCTCCGCTACATTTCGTAGTCGACGCGCTGAGCCGTGTCTGCATCAGCCTACCCCCAAGGCACCCAAAGCAGTACTTTCTCCTTCGGGTGGATTTGCCCAGCTGGCACCGGGCAAACCTACAGGCTGACTGCCGAGCGCTCGCGGAGCAGCACGTTAGCAATACGATAGGAGAAGATAATGAAACACCACGAGTGTGGCAGTTTTGTGCCCAGGACTGTCCGCGTGCTGGTCGCGGCTTCCTCTTGCGCGCTCCTCCTCCTCGCGTTCTACGGCTGTGCCCGCGACGGCTCGTCGAGCAAGTCGCCGGCTGGGGCCGGCGGAACCGCGACGAGCGCTCCGAGCGCCCCGGAGCAGGGGGCCGGGCTCGGCCAGAAACGCGGCGCCATAGCGGTGGCCGGCGCGGCCGCCGAGACTCTCTGCAACGGGCTCAACGACGACCCGCAAGACGACAACGTGGTGGACGACGGCTTCGCCGTGGGAGAGCTGTGCGGCGCCGGCGCCTGTTTTGGAGGCACGCTGGTCTGCAATAGCTGCGGCACGGACGTGACCTGCCCGACGATGCCGGGCGGGGCCAACGACCGGAGCTCGCCCGAGGGCGCGATCTGCGACTCGGTGGACAACGACTGCGACGGCGAGACCGACGAGTCTCTGGTCTGCGACGTGGACGGCACCGACTGCGCCGACATCCTGAGCCGGAACCCGAGCGCCCCCGACGGCAACTACACGATCGACCCCGACGGCCCGGGCGGCAGGGCCCCCTTCGAGGTCTACTGCGACATGACCACCGACGGCGGCGGCTGGACGATAATCTTCGAGTGGGATCGCGAGAACAAGGGGGAGACGCTGGCGCAGCTGCGGGAGCGCACCACGGAGGTCTTCGGCAACTTCGAGCCCAACGAGGTGAGAGAAGAGACGGACCGCGTCGTCTGGTGCGACATCAGCACCGACTCGGACGTTGAGCACTGGACAGCGGATCTCAGGGCCGGTGAGACCACCGAGATCATGGTGCGGCACCACACGCGGATCGGGGGCTACGACGCCACGGAGCCGAGCTTCTTCTTCATGTACCTCGAAGACGCCGCCGGCGCTCTCACCAACCTGCGCTGTGTCGACATGAACCCCGCCGTTCAGCACGAGCGCTTCTCCCCCGATGAGCTCGCGGAGAAGCCGGCCTATACCTGTGATGACACTCGCGTGGGCGTCCCCGCCGACGAGATCTGGAACGAGACCATCGTCAGGACGCTGGCCACCAACGCCACGAGGCTTCACTTCGTGCCTGGCAACTGGGCCATCTCCTGCGGCGACCAGGTGTACCTGTACCGCATCGCCGCCGGGGTCCGTCCCGAGGGCTTCTGCACGCAGGACTCGGACTGCGACGACGGCAACGCCGCGACGGCCGACAGGTGCGTCGGCAACAGGTGCCAGCACACCGACTCGAGCTGCCCGGAGGTCATCAACCCCTATCTGGGCGTTCCCGATGGCGTCGACTGCGCCGACATCAAGGCCCGCATCCCGAGCTCGGCCGACGGGGTTTACGCCCTCGACCCGGACGGCGCGGGTGGAAGACCGGCCTTCCAGACCTATTGCGACATGACCACCGACGGAGGCGGCTGGACCCTCGCGGTGCGCATGCGCAATACGGACCCCGACCACGGCACCCGCTGCGCCGTGCGGACGCTGACCTCGCCCAACCAGTCTGATTCGGCCAAGCTCAGCGACGTGGTCATCAACAACCTGCGGGGCGACTACGGCACCAGCGTCATCCGCCTCGTCTGTGACGACAAGCGAGTGTTCTTCAAGGAAGACAAGGTCTTCGACGCCACAGGCGATCGAACGGACGCCATCCAGACTTGCTCCAACCACGTCGCCGGACCCTACTACGAGTCGGACCCCTATACGAATCATTTCGGGTTGGACTCCTGGCATGAGTTCGACCACTGTCACTACGGAATCTACCGCTACGGGCCCGCAGGCAGGGGCTGCCTGATGGAGAACGAGTACAGCGACGGCACCATGTGGGTGCGGAGGCAACAGTGCGTCCAGGACTCGGACTGCAATGACGGCAACGCCGCGACAACCGACACATGCGTCAACAACCAATGCACGCACACGCCCGCCGCTACGCCCACGAGCTGCGCGGCCATCCTGGCGGCAAACCCGGGGGCCCCGAGCGGCAACTACACCATCGACCCCGACGGCGCGGGCGGCAACGCGCCCTTCATCACCCACTGCGACATGAGCACCAACGGCGGCGGGTGGACCCGCTGCGCGGTCATCAAGAGCCGCCCCACCCACAACGGCTTCACCTACGCCTACGAGAGGTACGGGGCGACGAACCTGAGCGTCGGAACCGCCCACAGCGACCCGACCGGTCAGTTCTGCTCGACCCTCGGCACCATCAACGAGATCTACGGCGAGGTCTACGACAACCCGCCCTACAACCAGCTGAAGTTCCGCACGGCCGCGATCCCGATCGCTGGCAACCCCTTCCGCGCCGGTACGGAGGCGAACTTCTCGAATGGCAAGGACTGCTTCGGGGTGGCCATACGCTCCACGCCCGGCAGGAACTTCCCCGACTCCACGGCCTGCACCCTCAGAACCAACGAGTACCAGCAGGGCTCGGTGCTCGGCATCAGCGACGGGACTCACTACCAGCTCGTCCACGGGTGGCTGAACGGGGGCCTGTACGCGTTCAACACAGGAATCTACATGTGTTGGCCCAGCGTGCATTGCGGCGACGAGTCACAGGCGGCGATAGTCTTGTACGCCCGCTAGCGCTGCCCCCGTCAGCGCCAGGAGAAGAGCCGTGCGTGCAAACCAGAACACGAAACCGGGGGCGACGGAGCCCCGCGAAGCCCGCTGGCAACCTGGGCCTCGCAGGTCTCCGTTCCTCCGCGAACCACCCAGAGTCAGAACCACAGCCACGAAGAGTTAGCCAACAAGGTGTTTCGCTCGCGAAACGCCCGCCCCGCCAACCCCCAGGAATGGGGCCGCCGTCGGGCGCCCCTTCTCTATAAGAGCAGTAGCCGACATAGGAGGTAGCGATGAAGACGAGGATTTTGCGTGATACGTGCGCCCTGGCCGTAACAGGCCTGATCTGTCTGTCGCTGACGAGCTGCCAGGACGCCGGCTCGGAGATCACCTTCGACCACCCATCCGACGTGGTCGCCGACGCCGACTTCGGCTGGGACTCGAGCACAGCGGACACCCACGATCCGCGAACGTCTGACGGGCGCGCGCAGCCTGATCGTCTGCCGCTGGGAGATCCCGGTCCTGTCGAAGACGAGGGAGGAGACGCCGGGAGCGCGTGTGTCTTCGGCGATCTCTACTGTGGCTGCACGAAGACCGAGGACTGCGGTCAGGACGCCTTCTGTGTCGCCGGTGAGCACGGGGAGCTCGTCTGTGGGCCGGCCTGCACGGACAACGCGCAGTGCCGGGAAGGCTGGGTCTGTGCGCAGCTGGGGAACGGCGCCGCGATCAACTTCGCGTGTGTGTACCCCTACCCGAACCTGGGGCGGCCCTGCTTCGAGGCCAACGAGTGCCAGACGGTGGCCGGCGTTGCCCCCGCGGTGTGCTACGACCTCGGCGGGGAGCGGGGCAGCATGTGCACGCCGCAGTGCACGAAGGACTCTGACTGCGCGGCCGGCTACCGCTGCGGCACCGTCGACGGCACCAACTACTGCCTGCCCCACGACACCGATCTCAGGTGCTGGAGCAACGCCGACTGCTGGCCGAACGAGGCCTGCGTGGGCCCACACGGCCACCAGCGCTGCCTGCCCGCGGAGTGGGTGCTCTGCAACACCGACGCGGACTGCTTCCCGTGGCACTCCTGCGAGGACTCGAGCATGGGGCGCGTGTGCGTCTACAACGGCCCGAGGATCTGCGTCTCCTCTGCGGACTGCGACGGCGGCCACGTCTGCACGTGGACCGGCATCGTGCACGTGTGCCGGCCCGGCGGCGATCCCGTCCCCTGCACCCGCGACTCCGAGTGCCCGACCGGGCTCGTCTGCATCGGCGAAGGCGGCGCCAAGTTCTGCGCCGACCGCGAGGTGCCGCGTGAGTGCACGGACAACGGCGACTGCTACGTGGTGGAGATCTGCCTCACCGGCGGCGACACGGGGCTGTGCGGGACCAAGCCCGAAGGCCTGCCCTGCGAGGCCGTCGACGCCTGCCCCGCCGGCTACTTCTGCGCCGTCAGCGACGGGCTGCCCATCTGCCTGCCGCTGGACGAGCCGCGCTGCTACCCGAGCTTCGAAGGAGCCGCCGGCTATTGCAGCCAGACGAACCAGTGGGGCACCTGCGGCGGCCGGCGGGTCTGCGTGGAGCGCGTTCTCAGCGACTGCGACGCGCCGTCGGCCTCGGCGGAGGCCTGCTTCGACGGGTTGGACAACGACTGCGACGGCGCCACCGACGACGCGCTGCCCGACGGCACCCCCTGCCAGACCGGTGAGTGCGACAACGACGGCATCCCCGACGTGAGCGACAACTGCCCCTGCGTGCTCAACGCGAACCAGGCAGACATGGACGGTGACGGCCTCGGTGACGTCTGCGACCCGGACATGGACGGTGACGGCACCCCCAACGACGAGGACTGCGCTCCCGCGGACCGCAGGATCGCCCCGGGCGCCGCCGAGGTCTGCGACGGCGCGGACAACGACTGCGACCAGCTCGTCGACGACGGCTTCAACGTCGGCCAGCCCTGCGGCACCGGCGCCTGCCAGGGCGGCGTCTTCGAGTGCGCGAGCGCCCAGGCGACCCGCTGCTCCACCGAGCAGGGCGGCAGCCAGAGCAGGGCCACCACCGAGCGCTGCGACGGCCTCGACAACGACTGCGACGGCGGCGTCGACGAGCTCTTCTTGGACACCGACGGCGACCAGACGGCCGACTGCGTGGACACCGACGACGACAACGACGGCGTCCCCGACGACGGCGACGGCAGCGGCACCCAGGGCGACCGCCCCTGCGCCGGCGGCCAGACCCTCGGCTGCGACGACAACTGCAGGCTCATCCGCAACACCGGCCAGCAGGACATCGACGGCGACGGGGCCGGCGACGTGTGCGACGGCGACGCCGACGGCGACGGCGACCCCGACGGGAGCGACTGCCGGCCCGAGGACCCGCGGGTGCACCACGGGGCCGCCGAGATCTGCAACCTCATGGACGACAACTGCGACGGCGCCGTCGACCCGGGCTGCCTCGACTCCGACGGCGACGGCGTCTTCGACGACGGCGACGGCAGCGGGCAGATCGGCGACACGCCCTGCACCGGTGGCGTGCAGCAGGGCTGTGACGACAACTGCAGGCTCGTGGTCAACCCCGACCAGGCCGACGGCGATCTCGACGGGCTCGGCGACGCCTGCGAGTCCACCGTGGACACCGACGGCGACGGCGTGCTCGACGACGGCGACGACAGCGGCATCGCCGGCGACAACCTGTGCCCGCCCGGCGTCGTGATCGGCTGCGACGACAACTGCTTCCGCGTGCCGAACCCGAACCAGGCCAACGCCGACCTCGACCACTTCGGCGACGCCTGCGACGGTGACGACGACAACGACGGCGTGCCCGACGAGGCGGACAACTGCCCGGTCGTTCCCAACTCCAACCAGGCCAACGCCGACGGGGACTACCTCGGCGACGCCTGCGACACGGACGACGACAACGACGGCATCCCCGACGACGGCAACGGCAACGACGTGCCCGGCGACGATCCCTGCCGCAGCAACGAGGTGGTGGGCTGCGACGACAACTGCCGCACGGCCCCGAACCCCCAGCAGACCGACAGCAACGGAGACGGCACCGGCGACGCCTGCACGCGTGACGACGGCGACCACGACGGCATCCCGGACTACTCCGACAACTGCCCCCAGGTCTTCAACCCGGACCAGGCCGACAGCGACGGCGACGGCATCGGCGACGCCTGCGAGGCGGACTCCGACGGCGACGGCGTCCCCGACGACGGCGACGGCAGCGGCACCCAGGGCGACCGCCCCTGC
>CAZQPP010000325.1:0-9661 GCA_964594295.1 uncultured Myxococcales bacterium
CGTGACCCCTGTCGACGACGAGGGCGTGACCCCTGTCGACGACGAGGGCGTGACCTCGATCGACGACGAGGGCGTGACCCCGCCCGATGACGACGGCGGCACCCCGCCCGATGACGACCCCGGCATCGACCCCTGCGCCTGCCTGTGCGACTGCCCCGTCTGCGGCATCGACGAGATCGAGTACGCCTGCGAGCAGGCCGCCCTCTGCGCCGGCCTCACCCACGAGGAGTTCCAGAAGGGGAGCTGCCAGCAGGGCATCTGCAGGGGCGACGATGCGTGCATCGCCGAAGAGGAGGAGCCCTACGTCACCTGCGGCTACGGCAACGTCGAGTACCAGACCAAGTGCGAGGTGCGTGAGGCCTTCGGCTGCAAGCCCTGGAACGAGCTGATGTTCGCTGACGACGTCATCGAGTGCCCCGGCGACTGCCTGACCTGCCACTGCACCTGCGACAGGACCTGGGACCCGGTCTGCGGGAGTGACGGCGAGACCTACGACAACATCTGCATCCTCCGCCAGTGCAGCCCGGGGAGCCCGACGCTGGAGTGTGGCGGCGCGTGCGTGGACTACGACGCCCTCGGCTGCCCCGACTGCGCCGGCCAGTGCGATCCGGTCTGCGGGCGCGACGGGAACACCTACCAGAGCGAGTGCGCCGCCGAGTGCGCCGGCACGACGGTCAAGCACGTCTACGCCTGCGACAAGATCTGCTACGACGAGGAGCTCGTCCAGCCGGTCTGCGGCACCAACGGCATCACCTACCAGAACTACTGCGAGCTCTACGCCGCCTTCGCCGTAGAGGCCTACGAAGGGGCCTGCGACTGCACCGGCTGCGGGGACCTGCCCGTCGTCCCGGTCTGCGGCAGCGACGGCGTCACCTACGACAACGCGTGCGAGGCCACGGCCTGCGGCGGCGTCACCGAGTACGAGCCGGGCGTCTGCGCCTGCAACTGCCCCAACGCCTACGACCCGGTCTGCGGTGAGGACGGCGTGACCTACCCGAGCCAGTGCGTCGCCAACTGCCTCGGCGCCGACAACGCCACGGCGGGCATCTGCTCCGCCTGCCTCGCCGAGGTCCGGTGCGCCGACTACTCCCTGCGCGCCTGCCTCGACGGCATGACCTTCCCGAGCCCCGCACACGCGACCCACCTCGCGTGCACGGGGCAGCAGGACGCGACGGTGGACACCAAGGAGCCCTGCGCGGACTGCGAGGAGGACACGGACTGCAACGACCTCGACCCGTGCACCACCGACACCTGCAGCGAAGCAGGGGAGTGCACCTTCGAGGCCATCGCGGGCTGCGCCGACACCCCGGAGTGGACCCGGCCGGGCGACTGCCCGGACCTGTAGGCCGCGTGGGAGGTGGCCCTCCCGAGGGCCGCCCTCGAGACCGCCGTTTTTTGACCGGCAGTTGCACTGCGGGAAAGAGTGGTGTTGTCTCCCGCTCCCTTGAGCCCGGCTATCCAAACGGCCGGGCACAGCCCGGCGACCCTTCTGCCCATGACACCTCCTTTCGACAAGGTATGCATCCTGGTGCTCGACTCGGCCGGAGTCGGGGCGATGCCCGACGCCGCGGAGTTTGACGACGAGGGGAGCAACACGGTCGGCCACGCCGCCGAGGCGGCTGGAGGGGCGCACCTGCCGAACCTGGCCCGCCTCGGCCTCGCCAGCCTGCTCCCGATCCTCGGCACCCCCGCCTTCCCCGAGGTGCGTGGCGCCTACGGCAAGATGGCCGAGGCCTCCGCCGCCAAGGACACGATCATCGGGCACTGGGAGATGGCCGGCGTCATCACCGACCGGGCCTTCCCCACCTTCCCGCGGGGCTTCCCTGGAGAGATCATCGAGGCCTTCTCCGCGCAGACGGGCCGCGGCGTGCTCGGCAACAAGACGGCGTCGGGGACGGTCATCATCGAAGAGCTCGGCCGCGAGCACCTCCGCACCGGCAGCTACATCGTCTACACCAGCGCGGACTCGGTCTTCCAGATCGCCGCCCACGAGGAGGTCGTCCCCTTGGGCGAGCTCTACGCGGCCTGCGAGATCGCGCGCGCTGTCTGCGATCCCCTGCGCGTAGCGCGCGTGATCGCCCGGCCATTCGTGGGCGAGCTCGGGAGCTTCCGGCGCACCTACAACCGCCGGGACTTCACCATGACCCCCCGGGCCACGACCCTCCTCGATCTCCTGAGCGGGGCGGGCATAGAGACCGTCGGCGTTGGCAAAATCGCCGACATCTTCGCCCACCGGGGCGTGACCCGCGACATCCACATCGAAGGCGACGCCGACGGCGTCACCAAGACCCTCGAGGTCCTCTCGGAGCTCGAGAGGGGCCTCGTCTTCACGAACCTCGTGGACCTCGACACCCTATACGGCCACCGGCGCGACCCCGTGGGCTACGTGCGTGCCCTCCAGCAGGCCGACGCCGCGATACCGCGTCTGCTCGACGCCCTCGGCCCGCGCGGCCTGCTCGCGGTGACCGCGGACCACGGCTGTGATCCGACCTTCGAGGCCCACACCGACCACACGCGGGAGTACGTCCCCGTGCTCTGCGGGAGCGCCCGCTTCGAGGGCTCCGTCTCCCTCGGCGTTCGCGACACCTTCGCAGACCTCGGGGCGACCGTGGCCGAGGTCTTCGGGCTGCGTCTCGAGACCGGCACCTCGTTCCTCCCGCTGCTGGCCGAAGCCGCACAGGTGAGCTCATGAGCGAACCAGACAGCCCCGAGACCCGGCTGCTCGTGCCGGACCTGATCCGCCGCAAACGCGACGGCGGGAACCTCGAACCGGCCGAGGTAGCCGCCTTCGTGGAGGCCATGGCCTCCGGCTCCGTGGGGGAGGAGCAGATCGGCGCCTTCCTGATGGCGGTCTACTTCCAGGGCATGGGCAGTGAGGAGGTCATCGCGATGACCGAGGCCATGCGGGACTCGGGCGACGTGATGAGCTGGTCCGAGTGCGGCCCGGTGGTCGGCGACAAGCACTCGACCGGAGGGGTCGGCGACAAGGTGAGCCTGCCGCTCGCCCCGGCCCTGGCCGCTTGCGGAGCCTATGTGCCGATGGTCTCGGGTCGTGGTCTCGGGCACACCGGGGGCACGCTGGACAAGATGGAGTCCATCCCCGGCTACCAGACGCGGCTCTCGGAGGAGCGCATCAAGTCCATCGTTCAGGACGTGGGCTGCATCATCTGCGGGCAGACCGAGAGGATCGCCCCGGCGGACGGCCTGCTCTACTCGATCCGCGACGTCACGGCCACGGTCTCCTCGGTCCCCCTGATCACGGCCTCGATCCTGTCCAAGAAGGCCGCGGCCGGGCTGCACGCCCTGGTGCTCGACGTGAAGGTGGGGCGCGGCGCGTTCATGTCCAGCCTCGAACGCGCTCGCGAGCTCGCGACGAGCCTGGTCAACACCGGCAACGGGCTCGGCATCAACACGAGCGCCCTGATCACGGAGATGGACCACCCCATCGGGCGGATGGTCGGAAACGCCATGGAGGTGGCCGAGTCCATCGACTGCCTGAAGGGCAGGGGCCCGGCGGACCTCGAGACCCTGGTCGCCGAGCTTGGCGGCGCCCTCTTGAGCTCGGTCGGCCTCGCCTCCGACCCGGAACGCGGCGCGGAGCGCATCCGCTTCGTGCTCAGTGACGGGAGCGCCCTCGACCGCTTCGCCAGGATGGTCTCCGCTGCGGGCGGAGACCCTCGGGTGGTCGACCAGGGCGCGGAGCTCCTGGCCAGGGCACCCATCACGACCGAC
Organism: uncultured Myxococcales bacterium; assembly: GCA_964594295.1. Lineage (GTDB taxonomy): Bacteria > Myxococcota_A > UBA9042 > UBA3505 > UBA3505 > CAZQPP01. Next base: position 3,733 of record CAZQPP010000325.1, read on the forward strand.
GTGCACGCGAGCCGGGCCGGCTACCTCGCCTGCGCGGACGCCCTCGAGCTGGCGCGGGTCGCCCTCGAGCTCGGAGCCGGGAGGGTGCGCAAGGAGGACCCGGTGGACCCGGCGACGGGCATCGAGCTCCTCGTGGAACGTGGCGTCGAGGTCCAAGAGGGCACGCCCGTGCTGCGTGTCCACCACCGGGACACGCTCTCCCCGGCGCACCAGCGCCGCCTGAGCGAGGCACTGCAGATAGCGGAAGAGCCCGTCGAAGTAGCCCCACGTGTGGTCGAGGTGTTGCGATGAGCCCCGGACCTCTCACTGATGAAGCCGTCCCGACCGACTACTTCGAGCGGGTGTCGGAGGCGGCGGGGGCCGCGAAGAAGGCGCTCGGTGTGTCGGAGGTCGATCTCCTGTGCGTGCTCGGATCCGGCCTCGGCCGAGCGGTAGACGCCCTGACGGATCGCTCCTCCTGCCCGGTCCATGAGATCCCCCACCTCGCGCCGAGCACGGTGGACGGTCACGAGGGTGTGCTCTGCGCTGGCAGGATCGGCTCGGCCCGAGCCCTCGTGCTCCAAGGGCGTACGCACGCATACGAGGGGCGTGCCGTCTGGGAGAGCACGACGATCGTCCGCATCGCGGCGGCCCTCGGCGCAAAGACGGCGGTCATCACCAACAGCGCGGGTGGCGTGAACCCGGACTTCGGCGCAGGCGACCTGATGCTGATCAGCGACCACCTGAACCTCTCGGGGAGGAACCCGCTGGTGGGCCCGAGCGATCCGCGCCTGGGTCCTCGTTTCCCCGACCTGTCGGTGGCCTACGACGAGGAGCTGCGGGTCCGGGCGCGCGGTGCGGCCGAGAAGGCCGGCATCACGCTGCGAGAGGGCGTCTACGCGTGGCTCCTCGGGCCCTGCTACGAGACCCCTGCCGAGATCCGGATGGCCCGCCTCCTCGGCGCAGACGCCGTCGGCATGTCCACCGTCCCGGAGGTCATCGTGGCGCGGCACGCCGGGCTGCGCGTCCTAGCCTTCTCCTGCGTCGCCAACCTCGCCGCCGGCATGACCGCGGAGCCCCTCTCCCACGACGAGGTGCACAGCGTCGCCGCGGCCACCGCCGGTCGCCTCGCCGACCTGCTCGTGGAGGTCCTCCCCGATGTCGTGTGAGGCGCGAGAAAGCACCGACCTCGGCCTCGATCCGGCGCTGGTCGAGCTCCTCTTCGAGGCGGCTCGCGCGGTCCTCCCTCACGCCCACGCCCCGTACAGCCGCTACCCGGTCGCCGCGGCCGTCTGCGCGGAGCCCGAGCACGTGCACGTCGGCGTCAACGTGGAGAACGCTTCCTTCCCGCACGGTCTCTGCGCGGAGCAGGTCGCCGTCGCCAGCGCGGTAGCCGCCGGCCACCGCGACCTCCGCGCCGTGCTCGTGCTCACCGCGGGCGAGACCTTTGCGGCACCCTGCGGTGCCTGCCGCCAGGTGCTCCACGAGTTTGCGTCGGCTGATCTCCCGGTGCTCGTGGCCCGCGTCGACGGTCAGATGACCAGCTTCAGGCTCGGCGAGCTGCTGCCTGCGGCGTTCTCGGCGGTCGATCTGGACAAGTAGCTCGTCCCACACCCGCAGCCGGCGGTTTTTGCGCCAGCGGCGAAGTGCAAATATTGCGTCTCGCGCCCCGAGAGCCGCAAATTGCGCGCGCCCGTGCGCCGCCGGGAGACAAAAAAGAAGGCCCCGGGCAGATGCTGGACCTGCTGTAATTCCAGTCTCTTGCACGTTGCTGGTGGCCCCCTCGTGGGCAGCTTCCCTGCTCCGCCGCCGCGATTGATCATACTTGGCACGGAGCTTGAGTTTAACGCTGCGTGTCCTTCGGGGGGCTCCGGCCCTCCAAATGCCCTGCGGCGGTCCAATACCCTTCCTCCTCCCGTTCTCCCGCAGGGTCCCCTCTCCAGGGTTTGCACGACAGCGGCCTCACGGTCGCCGCGGCCGGCCTCTCCCGGGGCCGGCCGTGACATTTTTGTGGGCGCGCAGCGCCCCCCTCGCTCTTGCTCTCGCTCTATTGCCAACTTCCCAATTCCTAGGACCATAGCGCGCCGCGGCGCGAGGTAGTAGAGCGAGAGCGGGGGCGAGGGCACCACGCTCTGCGTCGGCCGGTGCCTTGCACATTCCGCCCGGTTGGGCTCGGCAGACACCGCCGCGCTAGGCGGCCATCGTCCTCAGCCTGTCGGCGTGCAGGATCATCCCCCGCCAGCAGCCGTTGCTCAGGTAGTCCGCCATCGGGTGCCCGCCCGGAGTGCTGCGCCAGCACCGCGCGAGGCCCTCCTCGACCAGCTCGTCGACTGCCTGCCGGTTGGCCGCGAAGACCCTGTCTTGAGTGTTGTAGTTGAGCTTCACCGGCGCACGCCAGGCGGGCCCCTCCTCCAGCCCGGCGGGCACGGCATCGGCCCCAAGGCCCCCCAACCCGATGCACCGGTCGTGGCGGTGGGGTCCGCATGCGGCCAGCGCGAACCCTCCCGAGTAGCCGATCAGGAAGAGCGGCAGCTCGGGAAGAAGGGGCAGCACTTCGTGCTCGACGTGGGCCGTCCTGCTCCAGGCGCGCGAGCTCCGCGTCGAAGATCACCGGGCTCGTCCCCTGCCGGCGCTCGTAGTCCACGCGGGACTTCCCCGAGCCAACTCCATCGCCGCCCTGATTGCCCCTTCATGGGGCAGGCCCGCCCAGAGCGACATGCCTTCCCGCCTCATGGAAGCCCGGACCACCTCGAACACTGCGCGGTGCTCTTGCACTTCCCTCGGCACGACGCAGATCGCGCCGTCCGCACCGTGACGCCTCATCGTCTCGCGCATCTGCAGGCGTCCGTGGCTGTCAGGGTGTCGCAGCTCTGCCAGCACGCTCTTTGGTCTTCCGTGTTTGCTATCGACGACCACGCTCTGACCTGCCTCGTGACTCTCCATGGGCCGGCTCCCCATTCCCATCAGGCGCTTGCGGCCTGGCGCCTTCATGCCCGTTCCTCTTCTTCGCGCTCCCTGCGCCGGAGCAATTCGCCGGCCGCCTCCCAGAGCTGTGGGTCCGTCGCCGCCGCCTACCGATCGCAGAACCCGGACGCGAACGACGATTCCCAGGGAATCGGAGCGCAGGCCCTGCTCTCGGGTGTTGCCAGCGGCGGCCTCGCGGCTGTCTTGGGTGTGGGCGCCTACTATGCCGTGCGCCAGCTCCTCGAGAAGGACGGCGAGGAGGGCGACGACTGACCGGGGCGGTCTCGGAGTGCCGAGCAGATTCCCGCAGGGCCTCCCTTGCACCTTGCGCTCGCTTGGGCCACATTCCCGGAATGCCCGACGACCCACACCACGGTCCCCTCGATCCGCGCGGCGCCTTCGACGACGACGGGCTCGACGTAAGCCTGCGGCCTCGCGCGCTGTCGGAGTACGTGGGGCAGAAGGCCGTCGTGTCGAACCTCGAGGTCTTCGTGGCAGCGGCGCGGCAGCGGGGGGAGCCTCTCGACCACATCCTGCTGACCGGGCCCCCGGGGCTCGGGAAGACGACGTTGGCCAATATCCTCGCTCAGGAGATGGGGGCCGGGCTCCATCAGACGAGCGGGCCGGCCATCGAGCGCAAGGGTGACCTCGCCGGCATCCTGACCGGGCTCGCCGAAGGGGACGTGCTCTTCATCGATGAGATCCACCGCATGAACCCGGTGATCGAGGAGAACCTCTACCCGGCGATGGAGGACTTCCGCTTCGACATCGTGCTCGGAGACGGACCCCACGCCCGCACGGTCACGCTGGGCCTGAAGCACTTCACCCTCGTCGGCGCCACGACGCGCCACGGGCAGCTCACCTCGCCCCTGCGGGACCGCTTCCTCATCAACTTCAACCTCGAGTTCTACACCCACGAGGAGCTCGTGTTGGTGGTGACGAGGGCGTCCCGCATCCTGGGAATCGAGCTCGACGAGGCTGGCGCTCACGCCATCGCCAGGCGCGGCCGGGGCACTCCTCGGGTGGTCAACCGCCTGCTCAAGAGGGTGCGCGACTTCGCCCAGGTCGAGGGCGACGGGCGCATCACCGAGGATCTGGCCGGCTCTGCCCTCGATCGCCTCGGCGTGGATCGGCGGGGCCTCGACCGCCTCGACCGCCGCTACATGGAGGCGCTCTGCGACAAGTTCGGCGGCGGTCCGGTGGGGATCGACACGCTGTGCGCCGCTCTGAGCGAGGAGCGCTCTACCCTGGAGGACGTGCACGAGCCCTACCTCCTTCAGGAAGGATTCATCCAGCGCACCCTGCGCGGGCGGGTCGCGATGCCGGCGGCCTACGAGCACCTCGGCCTCGAGGCGCCGAGAGGTGCGGGCGGCGGCGAGAGGGGTGGAGAAGGGCAGGGCGTGCTTCTCTAGGCAAGCTTCAACTGAGCCGTCCGGCGCCTCGAGGGCCGGCCGGCAGGAGGCCCAGCGATGCGAATCCCCGAGTACGACGACCTCGACGCCATTGCGCTCGCGGAGCTGGTGGAGAAGGGCGAGGTCTCCGCAGCCGAGCTCCTCGAAGCCGCGTCCGAGCGCATCGAGAGACGAAACCCGGCGCTCAACGCGGTCGTCTATGACATGAGGGAGCGCGCCCGTGAGCGTGTGAACGACCTGCCTGACGGCCCGCTCAAAGGGGTGCCCTTCCTTGTCAAGGACCTGAAGCTGACCATCGCCGGCACTCCGACCTCGAACTCCTCGAAGCTGATCGCGAACATCCAAATGGACCGCAGCAGCGTGCTCGCGGACAGATACCAGGCGGCGGGGCTCCAGATCCTCGGCAAGACCAACACACCCGAGTTCGGGATCATGGGCATCACCGAGCCCGAGCTGCGCGGCCCCACGCGAAACCCCTGGGACACCGATCACACGCCGGGCGGGAGCTCCGGTGGGTCGGCCGCGGCGGTGGCCTCGAGGATGGTCCCGGCGGCCCACGGCGGGGACGGCGGAGGCTCCATCCGAATCCCCTCTTCGGCCTGCGGGCTGTTCGGGCTCAAGCCGACCCGCGGGCGCGTGACCATGGCGCCGTGGATGGGCGAGGCCTGGAGCGGCTTCGTGCAAGAGCACGTCCTGACCAGATCGGTCCGCGACAGCGCGCTCTTCTTGGACATCGCCGATCCTCCGACCCCCGGAGAGCCCTACGCGGCACCACACAAGGAACGGCCCTGGCTGGAGGAGGTCTCGACCGAGCCGGGGAAGCTCCGCGTCGCCTTCAGCCACGAGACCCTCTTCGCCGGCGAGACCCACCCGGACTGCAAGGCCGCCGTGGACGACGCGGCGAGGCTGCTCGCGGATCTCGGCCACGAGCTCGTCGAGTCGCGGCCACGCTTCCCCAAAGACGAGCTCGTGCGCGCCTACTTCCTGATCGTGAGCACCGGCGTGGCCCGCTTCGTGGAGACGACCGCCGCGGCCGCCGGCCGCAAGCCCAGCGCGGCGGACTTCGAGCCGGCGACCTGGGTGATGGCCCAGATCGCGTGGCGGGCGAAGGCCCCGGAGCTGCTCGCCGCCCAGCAGGACATCCAGAAGGCCGCGCGCGAGGTCGCCGCCTTCTTCGAGCGTTACGATCTGCTCCTGACCTCCACCTGGGCGCGTCCGCCGGCCCGGATCGGCGAGCTGGCCGTGCACAGCCTCGAGCGGCTGCAGCTCGGCCTGCTGCGCGCCTTGCCGCTCCCGACCCTGCTGGACCTGGCCCTGAGCAAGATGGGCTCGGGGCGCCTGGCCTGGACGCCCAACACCCAGCTCTTCAACCAGACGGGCCAGCCGGCCGCGTCGATCCCGCTGTACTGGAACAAGGCGGGCCTCCCCGTCGGCGTGCAGCTCGCGGCACCCTTCGGCGGCGAGGCGACGCTCTTCCGCGTCGGCGCTCAGCTGGAGCAGGCCCGCCCCTGGGCAGAGAAGAAGCCGTTAGCCGTTAGCCGTTAGCCGTTAGCCGTTAGCTGCGGTTGTCAAAC
>CAZQPP010000326.1:0-9596 GCA_964594295.1 uncultured Myxococcales bacterium
GCTGTGCTCCAGCGTCCTCCCCCTTCTCATCGGCTGCATCCGCGCCACCTTCATCCGCCGCCAGCAGGTCGCTCGCGCGGACCAGATCGTGGACCTCGTCCGCGTCGGTGGCATCGCGCACAACGTTGACGTCATGCACGCCGTCGGTGTCGACTCGCTCGGGCGAAACGGGGCCGTCCGCTCTGCTCGTGGTGCAGGCGGCGAGCAAGCCGATGCAGACCAGCGCCGTCGTCGCGAGCGCCGGCCGTCTTCGGCACCCGCCGTGGCGAGCGTTGTCCTGACCTCCGAGCATGTCTGTCTCCGTTGCCGGAAGCGGCGCCTACAGCTGCACGCAGATCTCCAGCCCCGCGAGCCGGTTCGCCGGGATCGTGGTCCGGGCGAAGGAGCCGCTCGGCGGCCCGAAGACCTGGTAGGTGCGGATCCCGGTCACGTTCGAGAAGGTGGGCCGGATGCAGAAGGGGCCCGCAGCCGGGAGCGGGCCGAGCACCATGCCGTCGGTGCAGCAGGGCGCCCAACGCCACTTGAAGGTCCCGGTCCCGCTCGACGTGCTCCAGTCGTAGCGTTCCTTGCTCGTCTGGGGATCGTCCTGCACGACGACCCTCGCGCCGACTCCCGCCAGGCCGCTGCCGCCGAGGGTCATGTTCAGCGTGCCGCCGTCCGGGTCCCCCGCGGCGTCGAGCACGAAGACGAAGAAGAGCTCTCCTTCGGCGCTCGAGATGAGCCCCATCTGCACCGAGTCGGCCCTGGCGAGCCCGGGGACGTTGACGCTCGAGCCGACCGGATCGTGGTAGGAGTACCAGGCTTGAGGCGTGGTCGCGGTCTCGAGCGGGACCACCTCCGCCGAGCCGCTCCCGTTGCCCCAGCGCACGACGCGGCACAGAGTGGTCGCGTCGCAGTCGTTGTCGAGCCCGTCGTCGCACTTCTCCTCGGCGCCGGGCCTGACCCGTGAGTCGAGAGGCGCGCAGTCGTCGCCGTCCGGCGCACCGTCGTTGTCGTCGTCGCCGTCCACGCAGTCCGCGAGCTGGTCGTCGTCGGTGTCTTCGAAGCCCTCGTCGGTCAAGCCGTCACAGTCTTCGTCGGCGCCGTTGCACACCTCCACGATGTCCCTGGGCTCCTCACGCGAGCAGGTCGTCGTCAGACCATCCTCCGCGCACACGACGACGCCGTTGGCGCAGAGGTCGCTGTCCGGGCCGTCGCAGCTCCCGCCGAGGCTTGGGAAGGTCTCGTCCGTGTCGCCGTCGCAGTTGTCGTCCCTGTCATTGCAGCGCTCGGGCGCGCCGGGCCGGACGTCGAGCACGAAGTCGTCGCAGTCCCCGCCCTGCAGCGCCGTGTAGTCCGACACGGGGTCGGGCACGCACAGGCAGCGTTGCGGCCGGTCCTCTCCGCCGTAGCCGTCGCTGTCCACGTCCTTGAAGTAGTCGGTGCAGCCCTCCGAGTCCTCGACGTCGACCCCGCCGTCGCAGTTGTCGTCGACGCCGTTGCACGCCTCGACGACGTCAGGCGCCACCGCGGCATCCTTGGGAGCGCAGTCCGCCCCGTCCGGGGTGCCGTCCCCGTCGTCGTCGTCGTCGCACGCGTCTCCCTGCCCGTCGCCGTCGGTGTCGAGCTGAGCCGCGTCCGGGATCTTCGGGCACAGGTCGTCCTCGTCACGCACGTCGTCGTTGTCGTCGTCCTCGTCGCAGGCGTCGCCGACGCCGTCCCCGTCCGCGTCCTCCTGCCCGGGGTCGTGGATCGCAGGGCAGACGTCGGCCTCGTCGATGATGCCGTCGCCGTCGTCATCAGCCTCGCAGGCGTCGCCGACGCCGTCCCCGTCCGTATCCTCCTGCCCCGGGTTGTGGGCGAGCGGGCAGAGGTCCTCCCCGTCCACGACGCCGTCGCCGTCGTCGTCCTCGTCGCAGGCGTCGCCCCGGCCGTCGCCATCGGTGTCTCGTTGCCCCGCGTCCCTGACGAGCGGGCAGCCGTCCTCCCCGTCGCGGACACCGTCGCCGTCGTCGTCCTCGTCGCAAGCGTCGCCTCGCCCGTCCCCGTCGGTGTCGACCTGCGCCGGGTCGAAGATCATCGGGCACATGTCAGCGGTGTCCGTGACCCCGTCGGCGTCGTCATCCGCGTCACAAGCGTCCCCGAGCCGGTCCTCGTCGTTGTCCTCCTGGCCGGGATCGGCAACCTTCGGGCACACGTCGCCCGTGTCGGGCACACCGTCGTCGTCGTCGTCGTCGTCGCAGGGGTCCGCCCGGCCGTCGTGGTCGGTGTCCCGCTGGTCCAGCGTCGGCATGTCGGGGCAGAGGTCCCGCTCGTCGGGGATGCCGTCCCCGTCGCGGTCATCGTCGCAGGCGTTGCCCAGCCCGTCGCCGTCGCGGTCCTCCTGGCCGGGGTCTGCTACCTTCGGGCAGACGTCAGCTCCGTCCCGCACCCCGTCGCCGTCGTCGTCCTCGTCGCAGGCGTCGCCGAAGCCGTCCCCGTCGGTGTCCGCCTGCCCGGGATCCCGGTCCGTCGGGCAGACGTCGGTCCCGTCTACCACCCCGTCGCCGTCGTCGTCCTCGTCGCAAGCGTCGCCATATCCGTCCCCGTCGAGGTCCGGCTGCTGCGGGTCGCTCACGTCGGGACACCGGTCCATGTCGTCGGGGACCCCGTCCCCGTCGTCGTCGTGGTCCACGCAGCTGGCGACGCCGTCCCCGTCGATGTCCTCGAAGCCCTCATCCAGATACCCGTCGCAGTCGTCGTCGATCCCGTTGCAGATCTCCTCGACCGGCTCGGGGGCGTCGCAGACGATCTCCCCTTCGACGCAACGCTGCTTCCCCGCGCACCGACCTTCGAGCCCCTCCTTCTCGCAGGTGCCGAGGACGAGGCCCTCGTCGATCTCCCCGTCGCAGTCCTCGTCGACCCCGTCGCAGGTCTCGATCCCGGGCTTGGGTGCCGTGCAGGGACCGAGGCCGTCGTCCGTGCACGAGCGCGTCCCCGTGCAGCTCCCGGCCTCGTTCTCCCGGCTGCACTCCGTCCAGGCCTCGGCGTCGACGGCCGCCTGCGAGCACTCGCACCTCCCGCCCTCGGGCAGGCACCGGCTCACCTGCCGCCCCGACAGCGTCAGCTCGGTGCACTCGAATCCAAACGGACAGTCGCTGTGCACCGCGCACAGCTCCGAGCAGAAGCTCCCCTCTTCCGCCGTGAACTGGAGGCAGCGCTTGGCGCCGTCCGCTGCCTCCACAGGTCCGCAGTCGGCCTCGCCTGCGCAGGGTCGACACATGAAGTCGAGCGCCTCGAGGCACAAGAAGGTCGCGTCCGCGCCGGGGAGGTTCACCAACCTGCACTCCCACCCGTCCGGGCAGTCGTCCGTGCAGGCTACGGTGCAGACGAAGCCCTGCGACGAGGGGACGCAGAACCCGCTGGCGCAGTCCTCGCCGTCTCGACACGGAGCCCCGAACTCCCCGGGCACCTCCGGCGATCCTTCATCCGTCGCCAGGCCGATGTCGGTGACCATGACCGGCGGGGGCCCGCCCGGATCGTCTCCTTTCGCCGCCTCGTCCGCACCCTGGTCCGCGGGCTTCGTCCAGGCCGGTCCCCCATCGCTCGCCCTCGGCGTGCCGCCGCCGTCCACCACCGTGAAGGGGGTGCCGCTGAATGCCGTCGAGTCGGACGAGCCTTCGCAAGCGCCGCACAGCACGAGGGCCGCAACTCCGCAGAGGAGCGCCGCGCGCTGCGACGGGATCTGTGCGTGGGCGGACATTTCCCGGCAAGCTCTCGAAGGGGCAGGGAGCATACCATTATGCAGGCCCCAGAGGTGTAGTGCGTGCTCAGCTCGTGTAGTACGAGCGCTCGAGGATCTCGCGCTTCAGGTCGTCTGAGAGGTCGTCGAAGTAGGCGCAGTAGCCGGCGATGCGGACGACGAGGTCTCTGTGCTTGCCGGGGTTGTTGTAGGCGTCGAGGAGGAGGTCGCGGTTGACGAGGTTGGGCTGGAACTGCATCCCGCCCTGGTCGAAGAAGGCGCGGATGAGGCCGGCGAGGTTTTGGGGGCCGTGGGGGCCGAGGAAGAGGGAGGTGTCGATGGTGGAGGTGAGGGTCGTGCCGTTGGGGGCGTAGCGGGCGAAGTCGACCCTGGCGACGGAGTTGAGGGCGGAGCTCAGGTCGACCTGCTGCATGCCGTAGTGGGGGCAGATGCTGTTGGCGAGGGGGACTCCGGCTTTGCGCCCGGAGGGGAGGGCCGGGGTCTTGCGGCCGTAGACCATGTTCGCGTTGAGGCCGTAGTAGCCGGCTGTGAACTTGCCGTCGCGGTTGGCGTGGGGGGTGCGGCGGAGGGCGCCGGTGTAGAGATCGAGGACGCGGTTCACCCAGAGGTGGGACTCCTCGGAGTCGTCGTCTCCGAACTTGGGGGCCGCTTGGAGGTCGCGGCGGATGGCCTGGTTGCGGGCGCCTTCGAAGTCGGCGTCCATGGCCTCGAGCACCTCGGCGAGGCTGTATCGCCGGCTCTCGAAGACGAGCTCTTGCAGGGCGAGGAGGGAGTCGGCGACGTCGGTTACGCCGAGGGCCTGTATGCCGCTGCTGTTGAAGGTCGTGCCCCCTTCGTAGACGTCCTTCCCGCGCTCGACGCAGCCGCGGTAGAGGGATGAGGCGAGGGGGGTGGGCAGGGTGGCGGTGAGAGCGGATTCGATCTGCTGCTGGTCGGCGAGCACGTCTCGGACGAGCTCGTCGAGGCGCTCCTCGAAGCGGGAGAGCAGCTCGTCCATCGTGGCTGGTGGGTCGCAGCCGGCGTGTGGCTGAGCGCCGTCACGGGAGAGCTTCGAGGAGAGGCGCGCGCGGAGCTTGCTCTTGAGGCCGCCGAGGGCGCCCATGTGCCAGAGGCGGGAGGTGTCTCCCCTGAGCGCTTGCAGGAAGGGGAGGGCGACGTTGACGTTGGCGGCGTCGGTGTTGGCGAAGTGGTCGTCGGAGGCGACGGGCTCCACGCAGCCGACGATGGAGTAGTCGCGGGCGTCGTGGGGGGTCGTGTCGTGCTCGTTGAGCAGGGCTTCCACGTAGGGTTGGTCGTTGTAGAGGGCGGGCATGGGGGAGCCGCCGAGGTAGACCGCGGCGATCTTCTCGACGTAGTCGGCGGGGCTCTGGGAGTGGATCCGCGCGGCCATGTTGACGCCGATCGGCTTGAGCTCGCAGACCTCGAGGATCATGCGGCTGACCTCGTTGGTGGCGTCTGTGCCGTCGCGGTCGGTGCCTCCGATGGTGACCGTCTCGACGGGGGAGAGGCTCTCGAAGATCTTCCCGAGCTCGACTCCGAAGTCCCCGTCGTTCAAGAAGATCAGCTCGTCGAACTTCAGGATGAACAGGGCCATCAGCTCCCTGGCCCGGTCGTAGTCGATGCGGCCGGCTTCGAGGTCGGCCTCGTAGTAGGGCTGGAGGACCTGGTCGAGGCGGCCGAGGGAGATGGCGTTCTCGAAGGTCTCGGTGCACAGGGCGATCTGCCAGAAGAGGATGGCCTGGAGCGCTTCGTGGAAGGTGCGTGCGGGGCGCCTCGGGACTCGCCTGCAGACCTCGGCCATGTGCTTCAGCTCGCGGCGCCGGCGGGGGTCGGGCTCCCTGCCCGCGAGCACGAGGAGGTGGGAGGCGAACCGGCCCGCGTACTCCTCGAGGGCCTCGAGGGCGACGAGCACGCCCTCGTAGAAGGCATTGCCCGGGTCGTCGGCGCGCTTCTCCTCGACCTCCCTGGCGATGCCGGTGGTGCCGAAGCGGGCCACTCGGTCGCAGTTGACGATGAAGTGGGCGATGCCGGCGAGGTTGTTGTTGAAGCCGGCGGCCTTCTCGAGGGTGCGGGCGGCGAACTTCAAGAGCTCTGCCGGTGAGCGGAAGGTGTGCGGGAGGATTCCGCGGGGGAGCCAATATGGCGCTATCCGACCGTAGAAGCGCAGCTTCTCCGAGGGGGAGCACTCGAAGGAGGTGGGCGTCTGGCGGTCGATGGTCCACATGTTGGCGACCATGGCCGCGCCGAAGTACTCGACCCACACGTTGCCGCCGACCCGCTTGGAGGTGAAGTTCCCGACGAGGAGCTCGCCCGGGTGCACGGTGAGCTTCTTGTGGTTGAGCACGTAGCGGAGCTGGCCGGCGCGCTGTACGGGCAGGGGGGCCTTCTTGTTCCGGTGCCTCTTGTGGAAGGTCGTCTTGAGGTCGGCCGACTCCAGGCAGACCGCGTGGCCGGCGTCGCGGATGTCCTGGTGGACGCGGCGCACCCTCGGCGTGAACTCGGTGGGCTGCCGGCCCAGGGAGGCCGGTGGGAGCGCTACCTCGATTCCGCGAGACTCCAGGTGTCGCGCGGCTCCCTCGAGGGCTCGCGTGCTCCGCGCGGCGCCGACGCCGAGTGGCTCTTGGGCCAGGCTCGTGCCTTGGGCCTTTCGCTCGTGGAGGTTGTAGTAGCGCAGCAGCTCGATGGAGGGACGGCCGAGTGAGTCGAGCAGGGCTGCCGTGTCGGAGAGGTTCTCGCTGGTGTCGTTGAGCCCCGGCACCACGCACATGCGAAATCGCACGTTGGCGCCGGCCGCGACGAGGCGCTCCATGTTGTCGCGGGCGCGACGCAGCGGCCGCCCGGTGAGGCCCTGGTGAAGGCTCTCGTCGCGCGCGACCTTCAAGTCGAACAAGAAGAGATCGACGAGGGGAAGGCAGGCCTCGAAGGTGCTCCAGGGCACGTCGCCCGCGGTCTCGACCGCGACAGGAATGGCGGCGTCTCGAGCTCCCTCGAGGAGGGCGACCAGAGCCGCGCGGTCCTGCGCGAGGGGCTCTCCGCCGCTCAGGGTGAGGCCGCCGTGGGTGCCCCGGTAGTAGGCGGCGTCTCGGGCGACGACCTCCATTATCTCCGCGACGGGCTTGAAGGCCGAGTCGGCAGACGGGGAGACGAAGGCCTGTGCCTCCGGGTTGTGGCACCAGCTGCAGCGCATCGGGCAGCCCCTGAAGAAGACCGTCGTGCGCAGGCCCGGGCCGTCGTGCACGCAGGTCCGCTGGATGTTCAGGACCGCCAGCCCGGCGTGGGCGCCGGCTTCAGGCTCGCCGGGGGTTGTCTCCGTGTGGCGCGCCGCTTGCGCTCGGGCTCCCATTGTCAAAGCTCCGTGCCGCGGGCCGTGGGGAGGGGCCCGGGCGGCTCGCCGAGCTCTCGATCCACGTCCATCCACCGGCGCACCTCGCGGGCGGCCGTCTCCGCGTCGCCCGCGGTCACCGCGTCCAGCACGCGCTCATGGCGTTGCGTGTCAAAGCGGTCGTCGTCGTAGAGCTCTTCGAAGAGCAGGGCGTTCTCCCGGTAGACCCGCCGGATGGCGTTGACCACCAGCAGCATGACGCGGTTCCTGGTGGCGCCGGCCAGGGTCCTGAAGAACTCGAAGTCGAGGCGCTGGCGCTCTGACAGGCTGGCGGCGGCCTCGAGCTCATCGAGCGCGGCTCTGAGCGCCGACAGGTCTTGGGGTTGGGCGCGCAACGCGGCCTGCTCCGCGAGGAAGGCGCAGAAGACCGCGCGCACCTCGAGGACGTCTCCGATCATGCGCAGATCGGCGGAGCCGCTCGGGGAGATCAGGTAGGGCAGCATGGCCAGGCCGCCCTCGGCGAGGAAGTCCCGGACGAAGATGCCGCCGCCCTGGCGGGCTTCGACGAGCCTCAGGGCCTGCAGGCGTCCGAGGGCCTCGCGCACGCTGGAGCGGTTGACACCGAAGCGTTCGGCGAGCTTCCGCTCGGGGGGCAGGCGATCGCCTGGGCTCAGGCTGCCGTCGAGGATGGCGTCGCGGATGGAGTCTGCGACCTGCTCGGAGAGGTTCTTGCGGCTTACCGGTTCGATGTTCATGGGTGCTCCGGTGGGCAGGTTGGCCGGTTAGCCGGTTAGCCGGTTATCAGGTGGTCGGACCAATTCTGGGCATCCCGGTGGCGGAAGTCAAGCTCGCGGCCCTTCGAGCCGCTTCGTTCGGTGCTCCGAGGCGTGCGGGCGAGCGGTCGGTCAACACGATGCGGGTGTGGTAGTGGAATGCCCGAACCGTTCGAGAGGTGCGCGATGCGAGGTGCAGCAGCTCTGGGCGCGGTGTTGGTGGCAGTTTTCGCGTTGGCGTGCGTGCAGGGATGCTCCGACACCTCGAGCTCCTCGGGGGACCCGGCAGACGCTGGAGTCGACGGGGCTGTGCGCAGGGCCGGCAGCGGAGATGTGAGCGCGGACGGCGCCGGGACACGGGACACCGGCGGCGCCTCGACAGACCTTCGGGACGCCGGAGCCGATACCGCCACCGCCGCCGGGAGCGAACGCCTCGGCACGGGCTGTGACGAGCACGCGGACTGCGAGGGCGGGTGGTGCATCGAGGGGCCCGACGGGTTGGTGTGCACGGTCGAGTGCGTGGACTCATGCCCGGAGGGCTGGGGCTGCCGAGGCATGGCTTTGTTCGGGGCGGCCGAGCAGATCTCTGTCTGCGTGCCGAAGACGGCCGAGGTGTGCCGGAGCTGCAAGGGCCCAGCGGACTGTGGGGGAGTGCCGGCTTGCGCAATGGCGCCTGACGCTTCCGGCGGCGATGGCGAGGGGGCCTGCCTGCTCGTGTGTGTCGGCCCGGGAGCACCCTGTCCGGGAGGCTTCGCGTGCGAGTCGCGGGAGCTCCTGCCTCAGGGAGAGACAGCGTGGGTGTGTGCGCCGGCCGAGGGCCTCGAGTGCTGCGCCGCGGCCAACGAAGGAGCGGAGGCACAGTGCGTGAGGGCCAACGAGCACGGGGAGTGCAGGGGCACGCGGCGCTGTCTGGGGGGCGACGGGTGGACTCCCTGCCTCGGAGCTCTCCCCGCCGCCGAGGTCTGCGACGGGCAGGACAACGACTGCGACGGCGAGAGGGAAGAGGGGCTCGGCCAGCTCTGCTCCTGCGGTGACGGGAGCTGCGTCGCCGCGGCCGGGGAGGACGCGCGCACCTGCCCCCGCGACTGTGCGGCGGCGGGGGACGGCGTGTGCTCGCCAGGGGAGAACCCCGCCGAGGTGCCGGAGGACTGCTGTCGTGGCGCCGGCGGCGGCACGGGGTGCGGAGACGGCGTGTGTCTCGGCTACGGGTGTGCCGAGAACCCGCTGAGCTGTCCCGACGACTGCGGCACGGCCTGCGGCAACGGCGAGTGCGAGAAGAGCGAGAACCCCGAGGCGTGCCCGGAGGACTGCAAGCAACAGAGCTGCGGCAACCATGTCTGCGAGCCCACCGACGGCGGCGCCGAGGAGTGCGAGGTGGACTGCGCGGCGGCCTGCGGGAACTGCATCTGCGAGGGTGGCGAGGGCTTCCAGGACTGCCCGATCGACTGCGGCTCGTGTGGCGACGGCGTGTGCAGCGTCTGCCCGAACGTCGGCGAGACTCCGGTCAACTGCCCGGCCGACTGCGCGGGTGTGGTCGCACCGGACGCCGGCGCCGATCCCGGTGCTGCGGCGGACTCGGGTGCTGCGGAGGACCCCGGTGTCGTGGAGGATCCGGGTGTCGTGGACGACCCGGGAGTCGTGGAGGATCCCGGCCTCGAGGAGGACGATGGAGTCGTGGACGACCCGGGAGTCGTGGAGGATCCCGGCCTCGAGGAGGACGATGGAGTCGTGGACGACCCGGGAGTCGTGGAGGATCCCGGCCTCGAGGAGGACGATGGAG
>CAZQPP010000327.1:0-9584 GCA_964594295.1 uncultured Myxococcales bacterium
CTCTACATTCTCTTTCCTCCTTCCCAGGCTTGACCTGGCGCACTAGCTGTTAGCCGTTAGCTGTTAGCTGTCTGGCCGGCCCCGGTCGGGCCGACAAGGAGCAATCCAATGCCTGCCATCATCAACGCTCCGTCACGCCGCGCGGTAATCGTCGCCGGCTCCCGCACCCCCTTCACCCGCGCCTTCACGGACTTCCTGAAGATGGACGCGGTGGACCTCGGCGTCGCCGCCGTCAAGGGCCTGCTCAAGAAGACCGAGCTGCCGAGGAAGGAGATCGACGCCCTGGTGTGGGGCGCTGTCATCGTCCCCAGCAACGCCCCCAACGTCGGCCGCGAGGTGACCCTTGACCTCGGGATGCCCGAGGTCGAGGCGATGACCGTGTCCCGCGCCTGCACCTCCAGCCTCCAGGCCCTCACCCTCGCCGCCGCCCAGATCGAGCGCGGCGAGGCCGACGTGGTCATCGCCGGTGGCGGCGACTCCACCAGCAACGCCGAGATCAAGCTCCCCCTGAAGGTGACCCACGCCATGGCCCCGCTGGCCCTCGGCAAGGCGAAGAGCCCCGCCGACTTCCTCGGCGTCGCCGCCCAGCTCATGCCCATAACGAGCATCCTCCCGCAGCGCCCGGCCATCGCCGAGCGCAGCACCGGGCAGCTCATGGGCGAAGCCGCCGAGGAGATGGCCGGGCGCAACGGCATCACCCGGGAGGAGCAGGACGTCTACGCCGTCCGCTCCCACACCCGGGCCGCCGCGGCCATCGAGTCGGGGCGCTTCGACGACGAGGTCGCCCCCGTGACCACCCGCGAGGGCAAGACGGTCTACACCGACGCCATGGTCCGGGGCGACACCAGCGTCGAGAAGCTCAAGAAGCTGAGGCCGGTCTTCTCCCGCAAGGGCACCCTGACGGCCGGAAACTCCAGCGGCCTCACCGACGGCGCCTCCGCCACCCTCGTCATGTCCGAGGAGAAGGCCAAGGCCCTCGGCTACGCCCCGCTCGCGGCCTTCCGGAGCTGGGGCTACGTCGGCGTCGACCCTGCCGATCAGCTCCTGATGGGCCCGGCCCTCTCGATGCCCCTGGCCCTCGAGCGAGCCGGCATGGAGCTCAAGGACGCCGACCTCGTCGACATGCACGAGGCCTTCGCCGCCCAGGTCCTGAGCGTCCTGAAGATGCTCGGCAGCGACAGCTTCGCCCGCGAGCGCCTCGGCCGAGACAAGGCCGTCGGCACCATCGACGACGAGCGCTTCAACGTGCACGGCGGCTCCCTCTCCATCGGCCACCCCTTCGCCGCCACCGGCTCCCGCATGGCCAACACCATGGCAAACGAGCTGGTGCGCGCCGACAAGGAGACCGCCCTCCTCGGCGTCTGCGCCGCCGGAGGTCTCGCGGCGGGAGCGGTGCTCGAAAGGGTGAGCTGAACCGCCACAAGCCATCAGGCTACGGCGCTGTCACCGCCCGCCTTGGCCGAAGATGTTCCGCTTCTTCAAGCTGTATCGATAGGAGCGTCGAGAGAGAGCGCGCCGCTTGGGTGCACCGAGTGTCTTGGGGTAGGGTGCCCGACATCGGTGCGACCCCATGTACCTGACCCGCAAAGACGCCATCGTCGCGCTCCTCGGTAGGGTTTACCCCACCCTTCCCGCAAGTATCGCCACGGCGCGCCGCCTCGGCTGGTACTGGGAGGACATCAGCACTCCCTTCGTGGAGTGGGATGGCGAGCGCCCCGCCAGCCACGTCGGCGTCTTGCTCCTGCCTTCGCTGGTCTGCGGCCAGGGGCGCGGGGTGGCCGCCATCCACGCCGTCCTCAGCGACCCGGACCTCCGCGGCCGGGGCCACTTCGGCCGGGCGATGGAGCGGGCCCTCGACTTCACCGACCGCCACACCGACCTCGCCTGCCTGTGCACCGACCAGCCTGCCCTCTACGAGCGCTACGGCTTCCGCCTGCACCAGGAGCGCTGCGGCGTGATCCCCGTGCCGCCTGCCGCTCCCGGTCCGCTGCGCAAGCTCGGCGAGTCCCCCGACGACCTGGCGCTGCTGCGCCGCATCCTCTGCGAGCGAGCGCCGCTCTCATTCGTCTGGTCGACGCGCGACACCGGCTGGATGGTGGCCTTCAACGAGGTCCTGGCCAGCGGCGGCCTCAAGCGCCTCTGGTACGCAGAAGACCTCGACGCCGTGCTCGCCGCCGAGGTCAGAGACGGTGTGTTGCTCGTCCTCGACGTACTCGCCGCCACTCTCCCACCCCTGGATCTCTTGTTGGGCCGCTACCCCGACCGCAGCGCCACCGTGGCGCACCTGTACTTCAGCCCCGACCGCCTCGCGTGGGGCTGCGACGCCAGGGCCATCACCTACGCGGGCGACGAGCTCCTGATGCTCCGCGGCGAGTGGCCCTTCGGCGACCGCCCGGTGATGCTGCCTGGCATGAGCCGCTGCTGAAGCTCCGGCTCCGTTGCAGCGGCGCCGGCTCCGTTGCAACGGCGACGGCCTCAGAGAGCGCGGCTTGCCCCGGCCGATGGCGCCGCGCACGGGAATGGGCTCTCGCGCAGTGCCGTTGCCGACACAGGATGAAGAGACGAAGCCTCCTGCAAGCCGCCGCGGGCGGCCTCACCTGTGCGTTGCTTCCGGCTCGGCCCAGCGCCGCGGGAGCCGGAAAGCGCCGCCATTCCAGGTCAAAGACCCGCGCGCACAACGAGCAGGTGCTCGAGTCGCTCCTCGACCTCGAGACACCCCTGCTGCGCTGGCGATGGATAGTCATCCACCACACCGCCAGCGAGCACTCCTCTCTGGCCAGGATCGACGCCTACCACCGCCGCCGCTTCGACGACCCCCTCGGCTGCCAGTACCACTTCCTGATCCACAACGGGAAGAAGGGCCCCGAGGGCTGGATCGAGCCCGCGCGGTGGCGTCACCAGGAGCGCGCCGTCCACCTCTTCAAGCCGCACCTTGCGCCCGAGGCGGTTGCGATCAGCCTGGTGGGGAACTTCGAGAAGAGGCGCCCCCGGGAGCGCCAGCTACGCCCTGTCGTGCAGCTCGTCTCGCGGCTCGTCGACCGGCTGGGAATCCCCCTCGAGCGCGTCACCACACACCGGCGGGTCGACGGGCGCCTCACCCAGTGCCCTGGCAAGCGCTTCCCCTACGAGGAGGTAATGCGGCGCCTGGCGGAGGGTTGAGGCGGAAGCCGGCGCACCTTCACGGCGTCGGCGCCACCGGTATGTTGGCGCAGCGGAACTGGGCCACGTCCTTGCCGGGGCGGCCTCGGCAGTAGGTGTTGACGCAGTAGGTGCAGTCCGCGCCGATGGTGTTGGGCCACTGGTGGCAGCTCAGCCCGCAGTCGTAGTTTCCCCTGGGCGTGTCGCAGTGGGTGGAGTTCGTGGGCGAGCCCGGGTTGGAGTCGCGGCAGGCGGGGTGGACCGTGTAGCAGTGCGCCGGTCCGACCTTGGTGCAGGCGTTGCCGCAGGCGTCGATGCCATGGGTCGTCGTCAAGCAAGGCGCCGACGGTGCATCACAGGTGCCCTCAGGGGTCGGCAGCGGCATGCAGCTCTGCGGCTCGCCGTCGATGCACGCCGTCACGCTGTTGGCGCAAGGGCCGCTCCCGCAGGTGATGTCGGCGAGATCCTCGTCGACGAGGTCGTCGCAGTCGTTGTCATTGCCGTCGCAGACCTCCGGCGAGCTGATAGGCAGCGGGATGCACTCGGGCACCTCACCGTCGACGCAGCCCTCCACCTCTGTGCGGCAGGGTCCGAGGCCGCACGTGATCTTCGAGAACCCTTCATCGGTGGTGCCGTCGCAGTCGTCGTCGCGCCCGTTGCACTGCTCGGGAGCGGCAACGTCGAGGGGCTCGCAGGGCTGCGGCTGTCCGTCGACGCACTCGCGCAGGACGTTCTCGCAGGCGCCCTGACCGCAGCGCACGTTGCACATGGCACAGGCGCCCGCCACACAGCGCCCGGTGCCCGGGCCGAGGCCCACGTCGCAGGGGCCGTCGTGGCTCTCGTGGACGCAGCCGACGCCGGGCTGGCAGCTGTCCTCGGTGCACGGGTCGCCGTCGTCGCATGCGAGCGGGCTCCCGCCATCGCAGCGCCCGTCCACGCAGGTCTCGCCCTCCGTGCACACGTCCCCGTCGTCGCAGGTGCTGCCCGCGAGCTTCGGCGGGTCGGTGCACTCTCCGGTCTCCGGGACGCAGAAACCCGCGACGTGGCACTGATCGCTGGCGACGCAGACCACCGGGTCGGCGCCCACACAGCGACCCTCGAGGCAGGTGTCGACCTGCGAGCAGCCGCTGCCGTCGTCGCAGGGTGTACCGTCCGCCTTCGCGGGATCGCTGCACAGCCCGGTCTCGGGATCGCAGACGCCGGGCACGTGGCACGTGTCGGCGGCGGTGCAGACGACCGGGTCGCCGCCCACGCAGACACCTTCGCTGCAGGCGTCCGCCCGTGTGCAGGCGTCGCCGTCGTCGCATAGAGCGGTGTTGTGCGTGTGCACGCAGCCCCATGCCGGGTCGCAGGTGTCGGTGGTGCACGGGTCACCGTCGTCACAGGCGAGCGCTTCGCCGGGCATGCAGATGCCGCTCTCGCAGGTCTCCTCGCCGTTGCACAGGTTGCCGTCGACGCACAGGGCACCGTCGTCGCGAGGCTCGAAGACACAGCCGGTGATGGGGTCGCATGAGTCGGCGGTGCAGGCATTGCCGTCGTCGCACTTGCCCGCCGGGCAGCACGCCATGTCGACCGTGCCCACGCACTCGCCCGCCTCGGTGCATCGCTCGTCGTAGGTGCAGGTGTTCGCGTCGACACAGGGCGTGCCCTCGGTCTTCAGCCGCCCCTGGCAGTCGCGGCTGTCCGGGCCGGTCGACACGCAGACGTTCTCGGTACACGGATCGCCGGGCACGCCGCAGGCCCAGGGGATGCCAGGCTGACACACCCCGCCTTCGCAGATGTCGCCGACGGTGCAGCCGTCGCCGTCGTCGCACAGGGTCAGGTCCTGCGCGGGGGGATCGCTGCACTCCCCGGTGTCAGGATCGCACACCCCCACCCCGCGGCACACACCGCCGGCCGTGCACTCGAGCGCCTTGCCCGCTCGGCATCGACCGTCAGCGCAGACATCCTCGAGGGTGCACGGGTTCCCGTCGTCGCAGGCGTCGGTGTTGTCCTCGAAGATGCAACCGACGGCAGGATCGCAGCTGTCGTCGGTGCACGGCTCGCCGTCGTCACAGGTCACGGCCGAGCCCTCGCAGGTGCCGCCGGCACAGGCGTCGCCCTCGGTGCAGTGATCGCCGTCGTCGCAGGGCACTCCGTCCTGCCCGGGAGGAGCGCTGCACGCGCCCGTCAGCGGATCGCACACCCCTGCCGCGTGGCAGAGATCGGTGGCCTGGCACACCACCGGGTTCTGGCCCACGCATCGCCCGGCCTGACAGAAGTCGGTGCGGGTGCAGGCATCCCCGTCATCGCAGTCCGTACCGTAGGCCGCGGGAGGGGCGCTGCACTCGCCGGTGCTGGGATCGCAGACCCCGTCTTCGAGACAGGGATCCGACGAGACGCACCTCAGCGTGTAGGCGCCGGTGCAGGTCCCGAAGCGGCAGGTGTCCGAGAGCGTGCAGGCGTCCCCGTCGTCGCAGGCCGCACCCTCCGGCTTGCGCGGGTTCATGCAGTTTCCGGTCCCGGGGTCGCACTCGCCTGCTTCGCGGCAAGGATCGTCGGGCACGCAGACCACGGCCGGCCCGGGGACGCAGACCCCACCTTCGCAGCGGTCGTTCCGGGTGCAGAGATCGCCGTCGTCGCACTGCATGCCCTCGGCGGCCGTGCGCATGGTGCACCCGCCCTGCGAGGGGACGCAGACGCTCTCCATGCACGCCGGCGCCTCGGTCTGGTCGCAGGGGACGACGCTGGCCTGGTCCTGGACGCAGCGCCACAGCGAAGGGTTGGCGTTGCTCTTGTCACAGCGGAGCAGCCCGTTGCAGAGGACGCCGTCGTCCTCGCAGTCGTCGTCCGACGCGCAGCATCCCTCGATGGGCTCTCCGCCGCACACTCCGCCGGAGCAGCTGTCGGAGTAGGTGCAGCTGTCCCCGTCGTCGCAGCGCGAGGCATCCGCGGCCGGCGGATGCAGGCAAGCACCCTGCTCGGGGACACAGAGATCCTCGGTGCAGGCGTCCCCGTCGTCGCAGGTCTCCTCGTCGACCGCGCCGTCCCCGTCGTCGTCGACGCCGTTGCAGACCTCCGTCGCCAGCGGGCAGTCGGCGGCGCAGCTCGAAGTCTCGCCGAGGTGCGCGCACGGGCTGCAGACGCCATCGCCGCAGTAGCCACAGTCCGTGGGGCAGACCAGGAAGTCCTCCAGGGCCTCGCAGACGCAGTTCCCGCAGGAGGCGCGGCAGTCGGCCGGGCAGCCTTCGACGCCGCCGTCGGCGGGCTCGCACACGCCGTTGCCGCAGGTGTCGGTCGGGCAATCGGTCTCGCAGCCGGCCGGGTTCTCGCCGGGCTCGCAGACCCCATTGCCGCAATCCGCAGCGCAATCGCCCGGGCATGTACCCGCGTCCTCGCCGCAGGCTCCCCGCAGGCAGCGCCCGTCGCCGCACTTCCCGCAGCAGTCCTCGGGGCAGGCCTCGGGAGACTCCCCGGGCGAGCAGAGCGCGTCGCCGCACGCCGGAGGGCAGTCGGCCGAGCAGGTCCGCGGGTTCTCGCCGCCGGCCTCAGCGCACTGCCCGTCCCCGCAGGAGCAGAGCGTCCCGAGCCCTTCGTCCGTCTCTCCGTCGCAGTCGTTGTCGTGGCGATCGCAGAGCTCCGGGCCGGCCGGCGGCGCGCTGCAGATGCCCCAGCCCTCGAGCCCACGACAGGTGCGCACGCCGATGCAGATGCCGTGCTCGTTCTCCACCGCGCAGGCCTCCTCGAGGCCTTCCCTGGCCGCCCCACAGCAGCCGGTGCCCGCCTCGGGCACACAGGCCCAGCCCAGCGCCGTTCCCGGGATCCAGCCCACCTCCGCACACTCGAAGCCGCTGGGGCAGAAGGCTGCATCCCCAGCGCAGCCCAACAGGCAGACTGCCTGGTCGCCCTCCGCGCCCTCCGGCCGGGCACACAAGGGCGCCCCGCCGCAGTCGCCTCGGTCGCTGCACTGCTCGCACACCCTCGCCTCGCCGGGCACGCACATCGCTATCCGAGCCTGTCCCTCGCCGAGCTTGACCAGCTTGCAGAGCCACCCCGCGGGGCAGTGGTCGGTGCAAACCACGCTGCACACCTTCCCGTCGGGGCCCTCGGCGCACCAGCCCTCCGGACAGTCCGAGTGCTCCTCGCAGGGCTGGCCGAAGCGCTCACCGCCGAAGTCGGGGCCGACGTCGTACGTGCCGCCGGCAAGGTCGAGGCCGTCGGCACCGCCGGTGTCTCCGCTCCCTCCAGAGAGGTCAGCCAGGGCGTCCTGCCCAGGCGCACCGGGCTGGGTGTCAGCGAGGGTCTCGCCGATGTCGACGTGCATCAGGACCTGCTGCGCGGAATCGGTCTGGGTGCCCTCTCCGCAGGATCCCGCGCAGGTCGCGATCAGCGACAGGCAGATCACGTGGAAGACAGGTCGACAGGTAACCTTCAGGCCATCATCAACGAAGCTCAACACTGGCCTCCCGGCAAACGGCCACGGGCGCACACGCATTCAGGTCGTGCGCCACGATAGCATAGCCAGACGCGCGTTCGGATGTGAGATCGGAGGCCGGGCGTCCCCGATGCGAGGTGGAGGCTACTGCACCTTCACGGCGTCGACGAGGATCGCGCTGTCGTAGATGCTGTCGCCCTTGTCGGTGGCCATCAGCCGCAGCGTGACCGGCTCACCGGGCCGAACCTTGTGCTCGGTCAGGTCGATGCGGGCCTGGAACCAGTCCTCCATCATCTTCACGTCCCGCTGGTCGAAGTCTACGGGGCTGTCGATGATCCCGGGGAAGCTCGGGAAGCGCTGGAACATTTCTCCACAGGTCAGGCAGTCGGTCGGCCGGCAGAGGCCGTCGATGGTGACGGGGGGAATAGGGGGAAAGACACCGTCTGCGGTCTCGATCTCTACCCTGAAGGTGTCCTGGTACTTGGAGCCACACCACTCGTAGAGCTCCTCGCTGAAGAAGCGCCACCAGAAGGTGATGGTGGTAGCTCCGTCCGGGGGGCAGAAGGTCTGCGCCAGCTCCCCGGTCGTGGTCGTGTAGCCGAGCCCGGTCGACAAGATGGCCATGTGCTTTCCGTGCACGGGTAGAGCCGGGCCGAGCAGCGAGATGACGCGACCGTCGCCGTGGGCCTTCCAGCCGCTCGCGTCGCCGGTCTCGAAGGAGCCGTTGACCAGACCGCCGCCGGCAGCCTCGAGGTTGCGGGCGCCGATCAGCCGCAGCGTGGAGCCGGTGTCGGGATCGCTGAGGTTGAGGTGCGCCTGGCCGAGGATGAGCCCCTCTCCCGTGGTCGGGTCGGGCAGAAAGCGCTCGAAGAGCTCTGCCCCACGCTCGGCTGCAAAGGAGCTGGTGACCGCCCCGGTGTAGCCGAGGATAGCGCGGGCGCCCATGCCGAAGAGCATGGCGGCCATCGAGCCGTTCCACGCCGAGCGGCAGGCGCCGAGGTGTACGACGCTCCCGGGGAAGGGGTCGCGGGTGTGGAAGCGAAAGAAGGTGGGGAGGACGCCGTATCGTTCGGCGCCTAGCGCGAGGCGGCCACGGCGGAGGTCGGCGTGCAGGTAGTCGACGCAGAGGCCCCGCGGCTCTCCCTGGGGGTTGAGATCCTGGATGACGCAGCGTGCCCCCGCGCCACAGTCGGTGCCGGGGCTGCACTCACCCCCGAGAGAGCGCGAGAAGACGGCGCAGTCGACGGTCTCGCCGGTCCACAGCAGCTCCTGGGCCCCACCGTGGAACCAGCCGAAGGAGCGCTTGGTCGCATCGCTGAGGTCGCCGAAATATGCGCCGCCGTGGCTGGCGACGGAGACGAGCCCGTGGCGCCAGAGGTCCTGGAAGGCGCGGAGGTCGGCGGCGCCGCCCTCGAGGGGTCCCGTCACCTCGTATGGAGGGCAGGTAGAGGCCCCGACGGCCGCCGCAACAGCCGAGCTCTCGTCGTCCTCGCCCAGCTCGGCGGCGAAGGGGCTCAGGACGGCCGCCCTCCGGTTGCCCACGGGGACCGAGGTCGTCAAGCCGGCGGAGAGCTGGTCGAAGCCGCCAGGGGATAGGCCGTCGAATGACGAGCCCCGGTAGCCGGGGTTCGAGAGGCGCAGCGCACCGAGGAGCCCGCTCTTGCTCCGGAGCCACACGCCGGAGCCGTCGGTGACGCCAGCCTCGCCCACCCGGGGCGAGTCCCGCACTGTCCGGAGCGCCTCGGCGACCGCCGCCTCGTGCCCGGCGGCTTGCAGAGCCGAGAGGTAGGCGCTCTCGGCGTCCCTCTGAAGCGCCACGAGCTCGCGGCACTCGTCGGTCGTGACCGGCACTACTACGTCTATGTCCAGGATCTCGGAGAGGGCCTGCACCTCCCGGCCCCCGTCCTTCACCGTGGCCATGACGCGGAAGTGCAGAGCGCCCGGGTCGGCGCCTTCGAGCATGACGGTGGCAGTGTGCACGCCGTCGCCTTCGATCTCGTCGCCGCCGCTCTGGGTCTGGCCGTCGTCCTCC
>CAZQPP010000328.1:0-9547 GCA_964594295.1 uncultured Myxococcales bacterium
GAGGCGGCCTACAAGGAGGCCCTGGCCGTCGATCCGGAGAACCTCGAGGCCCGCTACAACCTCTGCGTGCTCAAGCAGGAGTACCAGCAGGACTTCGATCAGGCCCTGAAGTGGTGCCAGGAGTTCGCCCGGCGCATCAGCCCGCGCCACAAAAAGGCCAAGGAGATGAAGAACCGGGTCCAGGGCGTCCGGACCGCCATCGAGCTCATGCGCGAGGCCGCCGAGGAGGAGGCCCGCGAAAAGGCCGCGGCGGCGGCCAGGGAGAAGGCGGCGGCGGAGAAGAAGGAGGAGGCGCCCAAGGAAGACAAGGCGCCCGAGAAGGACGAGGCACCGAAGTAATCCGTCCGCGCGCCGTCCCCAACCGGGACGGGCGACGGTGGGGAACGGCTAAATCGGCACGCAGATCCCGCGCGAGCAGGTGCCGCCCGGGCAAGGGGAGCCCCTCGGCGCGGTGAAGTGCTGGCACATGCCCGTCTCGCAGCAATCGTAGGTGCAGGCGTTGTTGTCGTCGCAGTCGAGGTTCACGCCGTCGCAGAAGCCGTCGTGGCAGTACTCGCCGATGGTGCAGGGGTCGCCGTCGTCGCAGGGCCAGGGGTCCGGGCGCGGGAAGAAGCGGCAGCGGCCGTTCTCGCACCTGCCCTGGGTGCAGATGTTGCCGTCGCTGCAGATCATCTCCTCACCGCGGCAGCGCCCGTTCTGGCAGCGGTCGCCGGTGGTGCAGATGTCGCCGTCGTCGCAGGTTCCGCGTGACAGCAGGGTGTGGATACAGGTCCCGCCGCTGCAACGATCGGCGGTGCACGGGTCGAAGTCCTCGCAGGCCATGGGGAG
Source organism: uncultured Myxococcales bacterium (assembly GCA_964594295.1). Lineage (GTDB taxonomy): Bacteria > Myxococcota_A > UBA9042 > UBA3505 > UBA3505 > CAZQPP01. The sequence goes on from CAZQPP010000328.1 coordinate 829, forward strand.
ACCCTGGCAGAGCCCGCTCTGGCAGCGGTCGCCGGTCGTGCACGGATCCCCGTCGTCGCACCCGCCCGCCACCGAAGGCGTGTGGCGGCAGCTCCCGGCCCAGCAGGAGTCGTCGGTGCAGGGGTTGCCGTCGTCGCACCCCCTGGCCCGGCCCGAACACCAGCCCGAGTCGCAGCGGTCGTTCGTCGTGCACGGGTCACCGTCGTCGCACACCGCGCCGTTCTCCTGCCGGTGCTCACAGCGGCCGCCTCGGCAGCCGTCGCTGGTGCACGGGTTGCCGTCCTCGCAGACCATGGCCTGCCCCCTGCACTGTCCCCCGGCGCAGCGGTCGTTCACCGTGCAACGCTCCCCGTCGTCGCAGGCCGCTCCGTCGAAGGGCGAGTGCTGGCACGCGCCGCCCCAGCACGAGTCCCGGGTGCAGGGGTTGCCGTCGTCGCACGGCTCCCCCTGACCGCGACACGAGCCGCCTTCGCAGACATCGTGCGCGGTGCAGGGGTCGCCGTCGTCGCAGGGTGAGCCGAAGCTCATTGGCAGGTGGGAGCAGCCCATCGGGCCGCATCTGTCGGCGGTGCAGGGGTTGCCGTCGTCGCAGGAGATAGAGTCACCTCCGCAGACGCTCCCCCGGCAGCGGTCGTTCACGGTGCATGCCTCCCCGTCGTCACAGGGCATCGGCCCGGCCGGCGCGTGCTGGCAGCCGCCCGTGGTGCAGAAGTCCGTGGTGCAGGGGTTTCCGTCCTCACACGAGACGGCCTCACCCTGGCACCAGCCCCCGCTGCACCGGTCGTTGCCCGTACACGGGTCGCCGTCGTTGCACGGAGCGCCCCAGCCGGCAGGCGCGTGCGTGCACCCGCCGGGCCCGCAGCTGTCGGTAGTGCAGGGATCGCCGTCGTCGCAGCTCTGGCCCTGCCCCCTGCAGTGCCCCCCGCCGCAGACGTCGCCGAAGGTGCAGGGGTCGCCGTCGTCACAGGGCTGCCCGGCGGGGGCCGGGGTGCTGCTGCACCCACCCCCCGAGCAGGCGTCCGTCGTGCACGGGTCACCGTCGTCGCAGACCAGGCCGTCGCCCCGGCAGAGTCCGGTGCTACAGCGATCGCCCGTAGTGCACGGGTTGCCGTCGTCGCAGACCAGGCCGTCGGGCGCGTAGGACTGCGCGCACGCCCCACCGACGCAAGACTCCGCGGTGCAAGGGTTGCCGTCGTCACACTGGAGGGGCGTGCCCCGGCACCCCCCCGGGCTGCACACGTCGTTGACCGTGCAGGGGTCGCCGTCCTGGCATGCGGTCTCCGGCGGCGCCATCACGTGCACACAGCCGGTCCCGTCGCAGAGGTCCTCGGTGCAGGGATCGCCGTCGTCGCAATCGAAAGCCAGCCCCTCGCAGCTCCCGCTGCTGCACTCGTCCCCCGCGCTGCACGGGTCGCCGTCGCAGCACGGCGAGCCGTCCGGTGTTGGGATGTGCGTGCACCCGTCGCCGCCGTTGACGTCCTCGGTGCACGGGTTTTCGTCGTCGCACCCGGTGGTCGGCACGCAGCGCCCTCCCGCGCAGGCCCCGGGCCCGCCCGCCGCCGTCGTGCAGGCGACGCCGTCGGGCACCGGGCTGTAGTCGCAGCCCGCGGCCCCGCACGCGTCGGTGGTGCACTCGTTGCCGTCGTCACAGGGCAGCGGCACGCCGGTGCAGGCCCCAGCTGAGCACTGGTCTTCGATCGTACACGGATCGTGGTCGTCGCAGACCGTGCCCTCCTGCACCGGCGTGTGACCGCAGCCACCCGGCCACGACTCGTCGGTCGTGCACGGGTCGAGGTCGTCGCAGTCCTGTTGAACGTTGTCCCCTCCGGAGCCGCCTCCCTCGCAGGCCCCGGAGCGGCACTCCCCGGCCCCTCCCCCGCAGGGCGTCCCGTCGGGAAGCTGAGCGTGCTCGCAGCCGTAGAGGCCGCAGTGGTCGGCGCTGCACTCGTTGCCGTCGTTGCAGACGCTCTCCGCGCCGGTGCAGCCCCCGGCGGCGCAGCTGCCGAGCCCCGTGCAGGGGTTCCCGTCGTCGCAGGCGGCCCCGTTGTTCTGCGGGACGTGGGAGCAGGCGCCGTCCGCGCAGAGGTCGACCGTGCAGACGTTGCCGTCGTCACAGTCCGCGGCCTCTGTGCAGCACCCCGGCACGCCCTCCCCGGCGCGGCAGACCCCTGCGCCGTCGCAGGCATCTCCGCTCGTGCACGCGCCCCCGTCGTCGCACGGCGTCCCCAGCTCGGACGGCGCGATCACGCACTCGTAGGAGGTGGCTCCGACGCTGACGCAGCCGGCGAGGGTGCACTGGCCCGCCATGCCCGCGCAGCTCGCGAGCGGCCCCGGCCGGCAGGCCCCGGCTTGGCACGAGTCCCCAACTGTGCACCCGTCGCCGTCCGCGTCGCAGCCCCACCCTTCCGGGGCGGGCTGGTGGTCGCAGCTGCCGGCCTCCGTGCAGGTGTCCACCGTGCACGGGTTGCCGTCGTCGCAGCCCTGCCCACCGCAGGTGATCCAGGCCTCACAGTCGGCGAGGCCGTCGCCGTCCCGGTCGGCGAAGCCTTCGTCGGTGAGGCCGTCGCAGTCGTTGTCTGCGCCGTCGCAGACCTCGGGACCACGAAGAGCCTGGGGGCAGGCAGGGAGCCCGACCTGGGTCTCCGGCGATCCCAGGTCCCTGGTCGGAGCGAAGAAGACGCCCTCGCCCGCGGGGAGGTCGGCGCTAGCGACGTCCCCACCGAAACCGGATTCGGCGTCCTCACAACTCGCGGCGAGCACGAGAGCGGGCACAAGCACCGCCCAGCGTAGTTGTGCGGTTAGCCCGCAACCACGCGTCATTCTTCGTCTCCTATCCTACTACTACCGTGACCCAGGGTAAGTGCGAGCGAGAGGGGAAGTCAACGCACAGAGTGGGTTCGCCCTTGTTTGGTGGGACATGTCACAGTTGTCACACCCCCATCCTCCCGTGCCTTTGCCCCTGCCCGTGCCCCTGCCCTACTCCGAAAACAGGGTCCTGAGCAGCCGATCCGCCTCCAGCACCCCCGCCACGGCGACCGACTCGTCGGGCTGGTGGGCCTGGTCGGTCTCCCCCGGGCCGAAGTTCACAGCGTCGATGCCGTGCTCGGCGAAGCGCGCGACGTCGGTCCACGCCTGCTTCGACGCGGCCTCCACCCCGCACCGTCCGAGGAGGTCGGAGAGCACGACGTTGCCCTCCGGGACCGGCCCGGAAGGACAGACCTCGTCGATGACCAGCTCGGTCTCACCGGCGAGCTCGCGCACGAAGGCCCGCGCGGACTCCCTGGGGCGCGTCGGCGCGAAGCGGTAGTTGAGGTTCAGCGTGAAGGCGTCAGGCACGACGTTCCGGCTGCCTCCGCCATCGGCCACGGTAGCCGACACGACCTCCACGAAGCGCAGGCCGGACACCTCCACCTCGACCGGCCGCATGTCTCTGAGCCGCGTGAGCAGCGGCGCGGCCTTGTGGATGGCGTTCTCTCCCTGCCACGGCCGCGCGCTGTGGGCCGCCCGCCCCCGAAAGATCACGCGCGCGTGCAGGGTGCCCATGCAGCCGAGGTGCACGAGGTTGTCGCTGGGCTCCAAGAGGATCGCGAGGGCCGCGTCCCGGAGCCACGAGCAGCGCTCGAGCACGGGCCCGAGGCCGTTCTGCACGTAGGGCCCCTCCTCCGCGTCGTAGAAGACCATCCCGAGGTCGTAGCGCGGACGCTCCACGGGCTCGTCGGCCAGCGCCCACATCAGCGCGAGGCCGGCCTTCATGTCGCTCGCCCCGCGGCCGAAGATCCTGCCTCCCTCCACCCGCGCCGGGTTTCCCGCGACCGCCGGCACCGTGTCGATGTGACCGCCGAGCACGACGAGGGGACGCCCGGTGCGCACGGCCGGCCGCAGCACCAGCGCACGCCCGATGCGCTCCACGACGAAGCCCTCGGCGCCGGCAAGAGCTCCGAAGAGGAAGTTCGAGATCTCCGCCTCTCCGCGCGTAGGGCTCTCGATGCGCACCAGCTTCAGAGTGCGACCCACGAGGTCGCGCGGGTCCTCTGTGGCACCGGCACGCACGGTGCCGGCACAGGCATTGCCCGTGCCTTCACCAGCTTTGCTGGTGCCCTCTTCAGACGGCGACTGAGAAGTCACGGAGCACGTCGTTGAGCGAGGTCTTCAGGTCCGTGGAGCGCTTGCGCCTCCCGATGACGAGCGCGCAGGGCAGCAGGTAGGTGCCGGCCGGGAGCTCCTTGGGCCTCATGCCGGGCACCACGACCGAGCGCGCCGGCACGCGCCCCTTCGACACGACCTCCTCGCCGCCGGTCACGTCGATGATGGGGGTAGACGCGGTCAGCACGACGTTCGCCCCGAGCACCGCCTCCTCCTCGACGAGCACCCCCTCCACCACGACGCAGCGCGATCCTATGAAGGCTCCGTCCTCCACGATCACCGGCCTCGCGCCGGGGGGCTCGAGCACGCCGCCGATGCCGACCCCGCCCGAGAGGTGCACGCCGCTCCCGATCTGAGCGCAGGAGCCGACGGTGGCCCACGTGTCGACCATGGTCCCCTCGCCCACGCGCGCGCCGATGTTCACGTAGCCGGGCATGATGACCGAGCCGCGGCCGACGAAGGCCCCGTAGCGCACCGTACCCGGAGGGACCACGCGCACACCGAGCTCGGCGAATCCCTTCTTCAGGGGGATCTTGTCGCAGAACTCGAAGGGGCCGAGCTCCATGACCTCGACCTTGCGCAAGCGGAAGTAGAGGAGCACGGCCTGCTGCACCCACCCGTGCACACGCCAACCCTCTCCCTCCCGGGTCGCAGCCGCGAGCTCCCCGCGGTCGAGCTGGTCGACCACCTCGCAGACGGCGCTCGCGAAGTCCGGCTCCGCCAGCAGGCCTGGATCGGCCGCAGCCTGTTCGATGCGGGCCTCGAGGGACATTGGCTCTCCAGGGTCGGGGATGGGACCAGATACGTCCATGACGCGCGAACCGCAAGCCTGCTCTCTTCCCGCTGGACCCTGACACGCGCCTGTGCTCCTTTCCTCCCATGCTCCCCAAGACCCCAGCCATCCTCTTCGACCTCGACGGCACCCTCGTCGACTCCTTCACCGACATCGCGGCCAGCGCCAACCACGCGCTCGCCGCGATGGGCCTGCCCACGCAGCCCCTCGACGTCATCCGGCTCTGCGTCGGGCGCGGCCTCGTCGTGCTGGTCGAGCGCCTGCTGCCGGGCTCGACGGACGACATCTTGAGGGAGATGATCCACCACTTCCGGGACCACTACCGAGAGCACAGCCTCGACACGACGAGGCCCTACCCGGGCATCGTCAGGATGCTCGACGCCATCGAGGGGGCCGGCCTCGAGCGCGCGGTGGTCTCGAACAAGCCAGAAGGCTTCGTGCTCCCCATCCTCGAGGGCCTCGGCCTGCGCGAGCGCTTCGCCGCGGTCGTAGGCGGAGACTCCGCGGGCAAGAAGAAGCCCGATCCCGCGGCCCTCGCGCTCGCCTCCGCGCGCGGCGACGAGGCGGGCCGCCCCTTCGAGCCGGCGGCCTTCGTCGACGACGGGCCGGAGGATCGAGCAGCCGCGCAGAACCTCGTGGTCCCCTTCTTCGCGGTCTCCTGGGGCCACACCCCGGCCGACGGGTGGGAGGATCTCGGCCCCCACGAGCACCTCGTGCTCTCGCCCGCCGAGCTCGAATACGCCCTGCTCGCGCTGGCTCGGGGAGAGTAGGCCCGGTGCTCGAAGGCATGCGCATAGGCGTCGTCATCCCGGCCCGGGACGAGGAGGAGCTGCTCGGCGCGGTCCTCGGGGGCATGCCCGCCTTCGTCGACCGCGTGCTCGTGGTCGACGACGGGAGCGCCGACCGCACCGCCGAGGTCGCGACGAGCTTCGCGTCGGGCGACCCCCGCGTCACCTGCACCCGCCACCGGCAGAGCCGCGGAGTGGGCGGCGCCATCCTCACGGGCTACGAGGAGCTGCACGCGCAGGGCTGCGACGCCATCGTGGTCATGGCCGGCGACGACCAGATGGACCCCGCGGATCTGCCGGCCCTGCTCGCCCCTCTCTGCCGCGGCGAGGCCGACTACGTGAAGGGCGACCGCTTCGCCCACCCGGACCTGCTCCGCGCCATGCCCGCCGAGCGCCTCTTCGGGAACCTGGTGCTGACCTGGATCACGCGGCGCGTAGCGCTCTACCCCGAGCTGCGAGACGCCCAGTGCGGCTACACGGCCCTGGCCGCCGCCTTCGTCCCCGGCCTGCTCGCCGCCCGCATCCACCCGGGCTACGGCTTCCCCAACGCGCTGCTCGCCCGCCTCGGCGCCCTCGGAGCGCGCCTCGCCCAGGTCCGCGTGCGGCCGATCTACGGGCGGGCCCGCAGCGGGTTGAGCCTCGGCCGCGTCCTGCGCACCTACCCGGGCGTGCTCTGGCGCGCGTGGCAGATGCGCCGATGCTCGAAGCCCGAGCCCTCACCGGCCCGCGGCTCGACGGCCCGTCGCCCCGCCGCCTGATGGCAAACCCGTCCTCGTCCTCGTGCACGTGCACCCGCTCCCTCCTCGTCCTCACCTCCTCCTACCCGGTCGCCCGCGCCCGACACGCCGGGATCTTCGTGCGCCGAAACGTCGCCGCCCTCAAGGCCCTCGGCCTGCGCTGCACGGTCGTCCGCCCCGGCCCCGCTCCACCCGACGCCGCCGAGGAGCCGGCCGAGCAGGTCATCTCCGTTCGCGTGCGCAGCGACGGCCCGGGCTCCTTCCTCGGCCGCGGCTTCCCCGAGGAGGCCGCGCACCACCCGCTACAGGCCTCCGCCGACCTCCTGCGTCTGACCGCCGGCATGGCGCTCAAAGCGCGCTCCGAGCTCCCGCGCCACGACCTCGCCGTCGCCCACTGGGCCCTGCCCGCCGGGCTCGCCCTCGCCCTCGCCCCTCGGAGGCCGACCACCAGGACCGCCATCTGGCTCCACTCCACCGACGTGCTCGCCCTCGAGCGACTGCCCCTCGGAGGCCTCGTCGCCCGTCTGCTCGCGCGTCGCTCGGATTCGTTGCTCGCCGCCAGCGCGGACCTCGCCGGGAGGTTCGAGAGCCTGGCCGGGCTGGTGGCCGGGAGCGTGCTGCCCCTTCACCCCGGCGTGGAGCTTGGGCCGGCCCCGGCTCCGCTGCCCGAGGGGCCTATGAAGCTGCTCTTCGTAGGCCGCCTCGAACCCGTCAAGGGCGCGTCGTTGTTGGCCCGCATCGCCGAAGCTCGCCCTGCCTGGACCGTGACCGCAGCCGGCGGCGGGGGCCTGTCCGCGCCCCTCCGCCGGAGCCCGGCCGCCGGCCGCAACCTCCGCCTGCTCGGCGCGGTCCCCCCAGAGCGTGTGCGCCCCTTGCTCGACGAGCACCACCTCCTCGTGCTCCCGGGGCCAGATCCCGGCAGCGAGCGCGCGGAGGGCTTGCCGACGGTGGTGCTGGAGGCCCTCGCGGCCGGGCGCCCCGTCGTAGCAGGCGACACCGGCGGCGTGGCCGAGCTGGTCTGCCCCGAGGTCGGCGCCCGCGTCCCGCCCGGAGATCTCGACGCCCTGCTCGGCGCCCTCGACGCCTTCGAAGCGGCGCCCGAGCGGCTGCGAAGAAAAGGCGCGAGCGGACGCCAGCGTGCCTCCGAGCACAGCAGCGCTCGCGCCGCTGCGACCCTGCTTCAGGCGCTCAATTCCGCGGAAGCTCCTAAAACCTCCGCCGATGGCCCCGAGGCGCTCGCAAAATAGCTGATTTCGGGGCCTTCGGCGCCCCCGGCCCGAAAGACGAATTCCTTTGACAACCACAACATGTGGGGTAGCATCCAAGACAGACCACAACATGTCGTGTGGTCCTGGGGAAAATCGGTGGTCAATCTGTGGGAAAGGCAGTGGAAAAAATCCGAAGCCAAGACCCAAAAACACTAGAGGGCTGACCGGCTATCCCCGATGACCGTGTGCCCATGCCCGCGCCGGGGCGAGCAGGGCGGACGAGGACAGGCTACCGAGGGAAATCTGCATGCGGATCGAACGTCGTTTCTCTGTGCTCGGTGAAGAGCCTCTCTCCTCCCTCCGCTTCGAGAAGAGATCGAGCCGCATCACGAACCCCGACGGATCTACGGTCTTCGAGGCCGACGAGGTGCTCGTCCCCGAGACCTGGTCCCAGGTAGCCGTCGACGTGCTCGCCCAGAAGTACTTCCGCAAGGCGGGGGTGCCCAAGAACGTGGCCCCGGTCGAGGAGGACGGGGTCCCCGAGTGGCTGTGGCGCAGCGAGCCGACCGACGACGAGACCGGCGGCGAGACCGACGCCCGCGCGGTCTTCAGTCGCCTCGCCGGCTGCTGGACCTACTGGGGCCACAAGCACGGCTACTTCGACAGCGAAGGTGACGCCCGCACCTTCCACGACGAGCTGATCTGGATGCTGGCCGCGCAGGTGGCCTCCCCCAACAGCCCGCAGTGGTTCAACACCGGCCTGAACTGGGCCTACGGCATCACCGGCCCGCCCCAGGGTCACTACTACCCGGAGCCCGAGACCGGCGACATCAGACGCTCGACCAGCGCCTACGAGCGCCCTCAGCCCCACGCCTGCTTCATCCAGTCCATCAACGACGACCTCGTCAACGACGGGGGCATCATGGACCTGTGGGTGCGTGAGGCCCGCATCTTCAAGTACGGCAGCGGCACCGGCACCAACTTCTCCTCGCTGCGCGCCGAGGGCGAGCCCCTCTCCGGGGGAGGCAAGTCCTCGGGCCTCATGTCCTT
>CAZQPP010000329.1:0-9533 GCA_964594295.1 uncultured Myxococcales bacterium
AAGATCACGGTGGGTTCTAGGATGGAGGCTCGACCGGAAGGGACGCAGAGATGAAGAAACAGTGATTGTCTTGTTGCTTGTTTTCTGCTAGTCTCCGCGCCCCTGTGAGAGGCCGGGTCGGCCACAATCTGCAACCCCGCTGTTTGGGGGAGGCACTTATGCGCAAGCCGTTCAAGGTCGGTGACAAAGCAGTCTACCCTGCTCAGGGCGTCACCGAGGTTTGTGGCATCGAGAACCAGGAGATCGGAGGCACGAAGCACCTTGTCTACGTGCTCCGCGTCCTGGGGACCAACCGGAAGATCATGGTGCCGATCACGAAGGTCCAGTCGGTGGGCCTCCGCGAGGTCATTGGGAACGACCAGGTGGAGCAGGTCTACGGAGTCCTCCGGAAGCGCCCGCGGCGTTCGGCTCACCAGACCTGGAATCGGCGCTATCGCCAGTACGTCGAGAAGATCAAGACGGGCAGCGCGGTGGACGTCGCCGAGGTGATGCGGGATCTCTACCGCCTCAAGTACGACAAGCCTTTGAGCTTCGGTGAGCGCAAGATGCTCGACATGGCGCGCCACCTGCTGGTCAAGGAGCTCTCCGTCGCGAAGAACTCCGACGAGGAGGCGGTGGAGGAGGAGCTCCACCAGATCCTCACCGAGGACATCCCCAAGCGGAAGCTCGAGGCTGCCGAGCTCGCGGCGATGAACGACGATCTGTAGGCCCTGACCGTAGGCCCGCTCAGACCGCCTGCCCTCAGTCCTCCGCCGCCGGCTCGCCGATGAGCAGCCGCTTGATGGCGTGCTGGAAGCGGGTGACGTAGAGGCTCACGTCCTCGTCGCAGGTCTCGACGGTACGCGCGCTGACCGCCTCGCCCGGGCCGAAGAGGAGGGTCTCGGCCTCGGACTGGGCGAGGATGCCTGCCTCGGCTGCGTGCACGGGGGCCGATGACACCGACGCCCCGGCCTCGGTGAGGACCTCGTGCAGCCGGAGCCCCTCGCGCCGAGCCAGCGGGGGGATCGCCCCGAGCACCTCCACCTTGGCCGCGCCCTCGCCTCCGCCCTCCTCCGCGAAGGTCTTCCTGACGAGCTGGGTGGCCGAGGCCGTGTCCCCCGGTGCGTCGTAGGCCACCTCGAGCATCACCGTGGTGGCCTTCGGGGACGGCGTTATCTCCGTGATCTGCAGGTCCGTGCCCTCCCGCATGAGCCGCTTCACTCCCCTCACCACGAGGTCGAGCCAGGGGGCGAGGTCCGGGCCCACCGGCGAGCCGTCGGGCACGTCCTCGGTCTGTCCGGGGAGCTCGAGATCGCCACTTCTCCAGCTCACGACGGCCTGCATGGATCGCTCTCCCCCGTCGTCCAGGCCCAGCTCCAGGTTGTGGACCGAGACCGGTTCGTCGAGGCCCTCGCCGAGGAGTCGCTCGAGGAGAGCTACGGTGGCCAGGCCCATGGGGTCCGGCCCCGGGGCGATCGTCACCCGAGCCACCTGCGCTGCCGCCAGACGGGTGCGCAGGCTCTTGGACACGTCGGGCCCGGGCCGAAGCCTGATGCGCAGCAACCCCGGCTGCTCGACGGCGATGGCGCACCGGGTCGGTGCGGAGACCAGCGTCCACTCGGGCTTGAGCTCCGCGCCTTCGAAGGTCTCCAAGACGTTGTGGCCGGCGACCCACGGCGGCCCGGAGGTCAGCAGCAGGTAGAGCGGCCGCTGGAAGTCCTCCGGCGGCAGGAGGGAGGCGGCGTCGATCTGCGCGGCGTAGACCAGCAGCGCCCACAGACCGCGAGGCAGCCGCCCGTCGCTGTCAGAGATCTCCCCGAGGATCTCGCTGGGCGCCCCGGCGCGGGTGACGCACGCGAGGCCCGGGAGGGCCTCGCTGCCAGGCCGCACGGCGAGGAGCTGGACCACGTCGCGGTCGCCGATGAGCATGGCCCTCTCGGCCACGTGAAAGTCGGCGAAGTAGAGGCGCTCGACGAGGTGCCCAATGACCTGGTGCAGGACGGCCTGGGCGTCGTCGCCGAGATCGCCTCCGCCGCTCAGCATGGAGCGGAGCGTGCGAAGCCCCTCGCCGAGTTTGGATCTGGTCATGGACATGGCTCCGATGGGGAGGCGGCACACCATCAGGGCGGTCGTCGCCCCATCTTTGCCCCAGCGTACCGCGGATGCTAACAGCCGGAAAACTTGTTGGCACAGGCCACCCGCCCTAGCGTGTTTTAAGCAGTGTCTTTCCGTCTCGACAGGACCTTCCCGATTCGCCCGGCCCTCCCCGTGGCCGGTCTGTGTCTGCTCATCGCAGGGGTGCTCGCGGCCTGCGGTGATGAGCCCGCCGCGGGGGTCGCGCCGGCCGGAGGGGCCAGCTCGGCCGCGCCGGCGCCTGCACCAAAGGTCAAGAAGAAGCTCGTGCCGGCGACCGCTCTCGCCGGGCTCGTCAGGGACGGTCGCCCGCGTCTCGAGGCGGAGCGCGCGAAGACCGATGAGGCCTTCGTCAAGAACCTCAGGCGCGAGGTGCGCCAGCAGGGAGCCTTCCATCGCGCCCTGCTGAAGCTGCACAAGGCGAACGGCGAGGAGCCCTTCTTCTTCGACGAGGGAGAGCTCAGGCACGGCACCTTCCCGGTGCTGCTGGCCTTCATCGACGCCCTCGACGCCCACGCCGTGGATACCGAGCCCTACGCGAGGGAGGCGCTGCTCGAGGCCTACTCCGAGCACGGCGCGGCGCGCGACGCCGAGCTGCGCGCCGAAGAGGTCTTGAGAGAGCACGAGGACGCGATCGGAGGAGCCTTCTCCGTGGTGCGTCGTTGGCTGCTCGCGCCTCTCCCGCAGGCCGGCGCCGCCGGCGACGCCGGGGACGCCCCACCGGCGACGCTGCCCTCGGACCTGGACCATCGCCTCGCCTCGGCGGGGCTGAGCGACGGGAGCTACGACACCGTCGCCGCCGCCGTGGATGGCCTCGCGGCCCTCGAGGAGGCCCGCGCCGCGCGGCTCTCGGCCACGGCCCGCCTCGACGCGAGGATGCTCCGGGCGGTGATGCAGGCTGTCCTGGACTTCCGCCTCGTCAAGCGCGTCCACCCCCACCTGGCCCTGGAGCATGTCGAACGCGCCCCGGACTACTACGCCGAGCGGCTCGTGACGTGGCTCCTGCCCGAGCCGGTGAACCGGGGCGAGGGCCAGGCTCCGGGCGGCGATGACAAAGGCGGGGAGGAGAAGGGGAAGAAGGCGAAGAAGGGGAAGAAGGGGAAGAAGGGGAAGAAGAAGGGCGAGGAGAAGAAGAAGGAGCCCGTGCCCGCGCCCGCCTACTCGGGCCCTCCGGCCAGAGAGGAGCTCGCCGCATTCCTCGCCGAGCAGGTGCCACCCTTCCCGCTGTACGCGAGGACCGTGGCCGCCCTGGCGCACTACCGCGAGCTGGCCGTCAAGGAGAAGGCCGCTCCACCCCCGGTTGTGGCCCGGAGAGGCAAGGAGCTCAAGAAGGGCGCCAAAGGCGCGAAGGTCGTGGAGCTCAAGCAGAGGCTCGCCTTCGAGGGCTACTACCCGGAGAAGGAGGAGCACGACGACATCTTCGGCCAGCCCTTGGAAGACGCCCTCAAGAGCTACCAGACCAACCACCAGGTGGACGTGACCGGGAGGCTCGACCGCATTACCAGGAGCAGCCTGCGCCGGACGATGGCGTTCCGCGCCAAGCAGCTCGGTCTCTCGCTCCAGCGTTACCGCGAGAGCGTCCTCAACGAGATGCGCCCCGACGAGTTCCTGCGCGTGAACATCCCGGAGTTCGCGGTCGAGCTCTGGAAGGACGGTGAGCTCGAGCGCAAGCACCGGGTCATCGTGGGCAACAACAACTGGGAGGAGGACCACCAGAAGAAGGCCGTGGGCTACCTCAACCGCACGCAGCTCTTCGAGGCGGAGGTCCAGAGCGTCGTCATCAACCCCTACTGGCGCGTGCCCAAGCGGATCAAGGTCTTCGAGCTCGACGAGGAGCTCATGGACGAGCCCGACTTCTACGAGCGGCACTACTACGAGGTGACGACCACGCCGACCGGGCACGAGGTCGTCAAGCAGATGCCGAGCGACGAGAACGCCTTGGGCCGCGTCAAGATAAACTTCCCGAACCCCCACTCCATCTACATGCACGACACGCCGACCAAGCCCCTCTTCATGCGCACCTTCCGGGCCTACAGCCACGGCTGCGTGCGCCTCCACGAGGCCCTCGTGTTCGCGCAGTACCTGCTCGAGCGGGACGGCGCCCTCGACGAGGAGAAGTTCATGGAGATCCTCGACTCCTTCGAGGAGAAGTCGGTGCGCCTCGGCAAGCCCATCCCCATAGTCGTCGAGTACAACGTGACCACCGTGGACGACGAAGGCAACGCCCACTTCCTCGCCGACATCTACAAGTACGACGACTCGGCCATGAAGGGTGAGGTCCCGGTGGTCGACGCCTTCGAGCTCGAGGCCTACCGGGAGGGGAAGGAGGTCCCCTACAAGCGGGTCCTCAAGGCTCGCGACCCGTGAGCGAGGGCAAGCCCGACCCGAAAGAGGAGCGCACCCCGACGGAGGTCGGCATCGAGATCGACGCGGACGGCAGGGTCGTGCTCACCGACCTCCCCCCCGATCTCGTAGATCTCGTCCGCGAGCTGGACCCCGACGCGGTCTTGAGCTGCGACGTGGCGGACGGAGACGCGGAGCCCTCGAAGGAGGATCAGGCCCGGCACACCTCGTAGAGCGTGCAGGCGGAGCACACCGACGCCTGGCGCCGGCTCGGGCAGTGCCCGAGGATGCCGATCCGGCTCATGGCGAAGTCGTAGCGAAGTGGATCCCCGGGAGCGACGCGGGCGAGGGCTTCGGTGATCCGGAGGGCCGTTCGACCGCTGGCCGTGCGCCTCTCGGTCAGGCCGAGGTAGCGTGAGAGCCGGAAGACGTGGGTGTCCAGCGGCACCACGAGGCGTTCGGGCCCCAGGTGCTCGTGCCCGCCCGGGTCGACCTCGTCTCTGCGGACGAACCAGCGAAGCCACATCATCCAGCGCTTGGCCGCCCCGCCTCGGGAGGGGTTGGCGAGGAGCCAGCGCACGGCGCGGGCGCTCGGCTCGGCGTCCACGGGCAACAACGCGAGCGATCGCTCCTCGATGCTCGTGGCGAAGGCGGAGACCGCGGGCATCAGGGTCGGCGATCCGTTGTCGTGCGCCGCGAGCGCGCTCACGGGCGAGCCGTGCCCCTGCACCTGCTCTCCGAGCGCCGCGATCGTCGCTGCGAGGGCGGGGGCGTCTACCCAGCGGTAGCGGAAGCCCTCGATGCGCGCGAGCAGGTCGGCGTAGGGGAGGCGCACGACCTCGGCGAGGGCGTCGGCGCCGTCGCCGGTCAGGCGCCCCATGAGGCGGTGGGAGGAGTCGATGATGGAGCGCGCGCGCCCGCTGGCGAGCCAGGCGGCCAGCAGCCCCGAGATCTCGCGTTGGGGCCCGGCCGGGGCGGCGAGGGCGACGCAGAGGGGATCGGTGCCCACGAGATCGGCCCGGTTGTAGCGCTCGCGCATGCCCTCGAGGTAGCGCTTGAGCCCGTCGCTCACTCGCTCCCCTCTTCGCTCTCCTCGCCCCACCAGATTCGCAGCCTCTCGGCGATGCGTTGCTCGTAGCCCTGGTTGCTCGGCACGTAGTAACGCCGGCCTGCCAGCTCGTCGGGCAGGTACTGCTCTCTGATGAAGTGCCCCGGCTTGTCGTGGGGGTACTGGTAGGCCTTCCCGTAGCCGAGGCGTTTCATCAAGCCGGTCGGCGCGTTGCGGATGTGGAGCGGCACCTCGGCGCTGCCCGCACCGCGCGCGTCCTCGACGGCACGCAGCCAGCCCGCGTAGGAGGCGTTGCTCTTGGGAGCCGTGGCGCAGTAAGTGACGGCCTGGGCGAGGGGCAGGACGCCCTCGGGCATGCCGAGGCGCTCGTAGGCGCCCAGCGCGTCCATGGCGATCTGCAGGGCGCGCGGATCGGCGTTGCCCACGTCCTCGCTGGCGAAGATGACGAGGCGACGGAGCACGAAGCGCGGGTCCTCCCCCGACTCGATCATGCGCGCGGCGTAGTAGAGCGCGGCGTCGGGGTCGGAGCCGCGCAGGGACTTGATGAAGGCGCTGATGGTGTCGTAATGCGCGTCGCCCGTGCGGTCGTAGCGGAGCGGGGCACGCTCGAGCACCTCGCGCAAGGTGGCGAGGTCGAGCTTGTCGCGCTCGCGGGCGGCGGCGTGCTCGGCGGCCTGCTCGAGCAGGTTCAGCGCCCGCCGTGCGTCGCCGTCGGCCATCTCGGCGAGCGCGGCGGCGAAGCCCTCGGCGACCTCGAGGCCGTAAGCGCCGAGGCCGCGCTCCTCGTCAGCGAGGGTGCGCTCGAGGAGCCGGGCGAGAGCCGTCTTGGGGAGGGCCTGGAGGCGCACGACGCGGCAGCGCGAGAGCAGCGCCGCGATGAGGGCGAAGGAGGGGTTCTCGGTGGTGGCGCCGATAAGCGTCACCGTGCCCTTCTCGACGTGCGGCAGGAAGGCGTCCTGCTGGGCTTTGTTGAAGCGGTGGATCTCGTCGACGAAGAGGATGGTCCGCCCGCCCAGCTTCTGTCGCTCGGCGGCGCGCTTGACTATGGCGCGGACCTCGGCGATGCCGCCGAGCACCGCGCTGAAAGGCTCGAAGGCCGCCGCCGTGCGCTGGGCGATCACGTGGGCCAGGCTCGTCTTGCCGCAGCCGGGGGGGCCCCAGAGGATGAGAGAGGGGACGCGGTCGTGGCGCACCGCGTCGCTCAAGAAGCCGTCGGGATCGAGGGCCTCGTCCTGGCCGAGGAGCTCGTCGAGGGTGCGCGGTCGCATGCGGTCGGCGAGCGGCCGCGGCTCGGCCTGCGCGCCCTCGCCGTCCTTGGGCGGGGGCGGCAGCTCGTCTTCGAAAAGGTCGGGCGTGCGGTCGCTGCTGGACATGCCAGGCCTACTAGCACAGCCTCCCGGACTTGACCCCCGTGGCCAGGTGGTGAAGATAGCGACCCCATGAGCATCACGGGTTTCCTGGAGTCCTCCAGCAACACAAGGCTCTTCTGGCGATCGTGGCCGGTAGAGTCGCCCAAAGGGGCGGTCCTCCTGGTCCATGGCTTCGCCGAGCACAGCGGCCGCCACGGCAACGACGCCGAGGCCATGAACGAGGCGGGCTTCGCCGTCCTGGGAGTCGACCTCAGGGGCCACGGGAGCTCGGAGGGCGTGCGCGGCTTCATCGAGCGCTTCGACGACTACGTGGACGACGTCGAGGTGGCCTTGTCCCATCTAGGCGACACGAACCCCGACACGAGGCTCTACCTGGTCGGCCACAGCATGGGCGGCCTCGTGGCCATGAACCACGCGGCGAGGCACCCCGAGGGTCTCGCGGGGCTCGTGATCTCCTCGCCCTTCTTCGGCATCGCCATGCCGGTACCGGGCTGGAAGAGGGCCACGGCGAAGATGCTGAGCCGGCTGATGCCCAAGATGGCGCTGCCTTCGGGGCTCGAGGCCAAGGACCTGAGCCACGATCCGGCCGTCGTTGCGGCCTACGAGAAGGACCCGCTCGTCTTCCGCGACGCCAACGCGCGCTGGTTCATCGAGATCCTCGCGGCGCACGAGCGCGCGCCCGGCGTGGCGAGCCAGATGAGCGTCCCCCTGTTCCTGCAGGCCGGAGGGGAGGACCGCATCGTGGACCTCAAGGCCACGCGGGCGGTCTTCGCGGCCTACGGCGGGGAGGACAAGACCCTGCAGGTCTACGACGGCCTCTTCCACGAGATCTACAACGAGGTCGAGCGCGCCGCGCCGCTGAACGATCTCGTCGAATGGCTCAAGGCCCACTGAGCGCGGCCGTTGGTATCGAGCAGGACAACCGGTTACCCTTCCGTCATGTGCGTACGCTTCTGCGCCCTGCTCGTCGCCCTGGTCACGGTCGTCTGGGCCTGTCCGGCCGGTGCGTATATCGTCTACCGCGCCCCCGAGTCGGGGGAGCCGCTGCGGTGGTGCGTGAACAAGGTGGACGTCTGGTTCTCGAAGGTGGCGCCCGAGGAGATCGACTGGAAGGAAGCTGAGGCGGCGGTGCGGGCCTCCGTGGAGCCCTGGAACGCCGTCGAGGACTGCGAGATCCCGGTGCTGAGCTACGCCGGGGCGAGCGACGCCGACAACGTGGGCCCCTTCGACCCCTGCGACGACAACCAGAACCTGGTCATCTTCGTTCGCGACCGGGGGGTCTGGTCGAACAAGGGCTTCGCCAGCGACGCCATCGCCATGACGACGCTGACATTCGACGATCGAACCGGGGTGCTCGTAGACGGCGACGTCGAGCTCAACGACTGGAGCTTCAAGTTCTCCGCCAGTGACCCGGTCCCGGCGCAGCGCATCGACGTGCTCAACTCCGTCATTCACGAGCTCGGCCACTTCTTCGGTCTCGACCACAGCCGCGAGCCCAACGCCACGATGTACTTCAAGGCCCCAGCGGGCGAGGACAAGAAACGCAGCCTCCACAACGACGACATCGAGGGCGTCTGCTGGCTTTACGACTACGGTTGCCCGTCAGAGATAGCGCCCATCTGCCCTACCCCCGACGCGGGCGGCGACGCCTTCTCGTCGGAGACCGGCGGCCAGCAGGAGAACGGCAACGGCGGCAACGGAAACGGCTGCGCCGCCGGGGCAGGCCCCAGCGGCGCAGCGCTTGGTTTTTTGCTGGCTCTGTTCGCTGCACTACGCCATCGGCGCCAAGGGCCGAGATAAGCCGCCGCGGGCCGAGCGACGCGTAGGCGATTCACCCCTGTCCAGCCCGCGGTCGGCTTCATTGAGGCGGTGTTAGGCCGCCCCGCGGCGGCCTAACCGAGCTTTTCCAAGAGCTCGGGGATCGCCTTGAAGGCGTCGGCCTCGAGGCCGTAGTCGGCGACCTGGAAGATCGGGGCCTCCGGGTCCTTGTTGACCGCCACGATGCACTTGGAGCCCTTCATGCCGGCCACGTGCTGGATGGCGCCGCTGATGCCGACCGCGATGTAGAGGTCGGGGGCGACGACGCGTCCCGTCTGGCCGACCTGGAGGTCGTTGGGCGCGAAGCCCGAGTCGACGGCCGCGCGGGTGGCGCCGATCGCCGCGCCGAGCTTGTCGGCGAGGCCTCCCATGAGCTTGTCGAAGCTCTCGACGTCCTTCAGGCCGCGTCCACCGGCGACCACGCGCTCCGCCTCACCGAGGTCCGGGCGCTCACCGCCGCTGCCCTCGTAGCTGACGAAGCTCGTCTTGAGGTCGCCCGCGGGGGCGAAGGAGTATGCCGTAACGGCGGAAGCTCCGCCCGACGGCTCGGCGGCGGCGAACTCGGTGGTCCGCACGCTGACCACGTGGACCGGGGTGTCGACGACCACGGTGGCGACCACGTTGCCGGCCCACATGGGGCGCTTGTAGGCGACGCCGCCGCCTTCCGCGCCCACGGCGAGCACGTCGGCGGCCATTCCGGCGCCGAGCAGGCCCGCGGTGCGAGGCAGGAGGTCCTTGCCCATGGTGGTGGCGGCGCCGACCACGTGGGTCGCCCCCGCGGTTTTTGCGATGTCGGCGAGGGCGGCCGCCCAGCCTTCAGC
>CAZQPP010000330.1:0-9526 GCA_964594295.1 uncultured Myxococcales bacterium
ACGCCCCGCGTAGAGGTGTTTCGCCCCGAAACGCCTGCCCCGCCAGGCCAAAGCCCTGAACGCTGGCGTGGCGGAGAGAGAGGGATTCGAACCCTCGGTGGAGTTTTTTGACCCCACACTCGCTTAGCAGGCGAGCGCCTTCAACCAGCTCGGCCATCTCTCCGTCGTGCGTCAGGCCCGGGAAAAGCGGCGGCGGAGGAGGTGGGATTCGAACCCACGAGGGCTCTCGCCCCAGCGGTTTTCAAGACCGCCGCCTTCGACCACTCGGCCACTCCTCCATCCTAGCGGGGCAAGCGTTTCCCAAGCGAAACGCTACTCCCGCGGGGCGTTTCGCAAGCGAAACACCCTTTGGCGGGGCAAGCGTTTCCCAAGCGAAACACCCTGTCCTGAGGCGTCTGGCAATGCTGCCGGCCACGAGATCGTCCGTCCGACTGTCAAAGACCGCCGCGGGGCTACACACCTGCCCCGCGGGGACCGGGGTATATAGAACCACGGCGTCAAAGCGTCAAGGACTATGGCTCCGTCATGCCTCGATAGGGGCTCGGTTGCACGTGACCGGAGGGGCCGGCGAGGCCGCGGAGCCTCTCGACACGGGCCTCGAGGCGCTCGAGCATCGGTGTGGGCCCGATGGCAGCGCGCACGAGCTCGGTCGCCTCGGCCGCACAGGCGACGTTCCCCCGGCGGAGGTGGAAGGCCACGTGCTCGAGCAGCGAGAAGGCGATCAGCGCCCTCGTGCCGGTGGCCCGCGGCGCCGCCGCGAGGGCGCCGAAGGTCCTCGCCAGCGCTCCTTCGCGGCAAAGGGGCGGGATCGGGGCCGCGTGCAAGCGCGCGAGGAAGGCCGTGAAGCTCATCTGCTCCACGGGCAGCGCCGGGGTAGACGCCTCAGGCTCGATGACGACCGGGCGCCTCCGGGTGGCCTCCAGTAGCCAGCGCAGCGGCAGGCCGTCGTGCTCGCGGCTGGCCTCCCACAGCCCCGCGAGCTCCACGTGGCGCCGGGCCAGCACTCCACCCGGCGCGGTGCCCGGGCCGGAGCGCCCTCCGAGGGCTGCTTGCACCTCGATGAGGTCGGGGCGACGCCCCTCGACCACCGCCGCGTACTGCAGCAGGAAGTGGGTCTGGAAGTAGTGCACCAGCGCCAGGCTTCGCGCCGGCACGTCGTCCAAGGCTGCTCGCACGACCGGGAGGCTTCGAGGCTCTGCGTCGGTCGCCACGCCGACCGTGGCCGCCGCTCTCTCCCCCACCGTGCCCGCCAGCAGCGCGAGGGCCAGCGCGGTCGCGAGCCTTCGACCCGAAGAGGGGAGGTCCCCAGCCAAGTCCAGGAACTTGGCCAGGGTAAGCGCGCCGAAGCAGGTCCACAGCGCGAAGGCCACGGCCAGGTAACCCCGATCGTCGGGGTTCTCCGGGTCGGCGAACATGAAGACCTTGGCGACGAGGGCGCCCGCGAGCACCGTGGCGACCCGGCCCCAGCCCGCTGGTCTCTTCCACGCCAACAAGCCCAGCCCGACCAGCCCCAGGGCGAAGGGGGCGGGTCCCGTGAAGCGCAGCAGCATCCCGAAGGCCAGCGCCGTGTTGCCGAGCACGTCGACACGCCCGGTCTCGCCGAGCGAGGCCTGGAAGGGGCGCGCCGTCACCATGTCGAGGAATCCCGCGAGGCTCCTCGTGTCCAGCCAGACCACCGAGCTCGCTGCCGGATCGCGGGCCAACAGCACGAGGTAAGGGAGGAGCCCGACCAGCACCCCGGCCGTCGCCAGGGCCGTCCGTCGGACTCGCCGCCCCGCCGGGCGCAGGAGGGTCCAGGCCGCCGCCGGAGCCAGCGCGAGGACCGTCAGGAAGTGGTGGTTCGCCAGCGCCAGCCCACACACCAGGCCCAAGGCGAGAGTCATCGCGCGATCGTCGGGTGAGCGGCAGAGGCGCAACATGAGGTAGGTCGCGGCGGAGACCAGCAGCAGGTGAAGCCCGTACACCTCCGGCCTGACCGCCTGCTCGGCCACGCCGGGAACCAGGGCCGCCATGGCGCCGAAGAGGGTGCAGACCACGGCCCGCGCCGGGCCGAGACGCTCCCCCGGTGGGGCATCCGGCCGGTAGAGCCAGAGAACCGCCAGCTCGGCGAGCACCCCCGCCGCCAGGGCGACGGCCGCCGCCGATGCGAGGGCCATTCGGAAGGGCAGGGGGCCGATCGGCAGCAAGGTGAACGGCAGCGACCAGCCCAGGTAGACCGGGTGCCCCGGCGGGTGGAGCTGCCCCAGGTCCCTGACCGCCGCCACGAGCTCGGGGCTGTCCAGATCCCCCGGCCCGCCTCTGAGCACAAAGAGGAGGACCACTCCGGCGAGCGCCGCGGCGAGGTGGAATGGGCGCATCCCGGCGATCATGCGGCCATCGTGGCCCAGGTGGAGGGTGGGGGCAAGCTTAGCAGCCCTTTGCCGCACCGGAGCTGCGTTCGATTGGCTGGGGCAAGCCAAGCCGCGCCGCGCCACCTTTCCCTTGGTCATGTGTGCCCGCGCTTTGCGCGGCGGCGGCTTCAGCGAGCCGCTGTCGTGCCGCCGTTGGGCGGCATAACGTACTTGTGGTAAGCCCGGTGCCCCCTGCCTTGGAGCACTCAATGCTAGTGACGGCGCTGGGCGTGGCAGTCCTATTGCTGTTGATCTTGGCCATCTACTTCGGCGCACGTGTGGCGCGGGCCGTGGACCGGGCCGTGCGGGCGGAGGAGGAGCGAGATCGTCTGAAGACCGACCTCGAGCGAGCCAAGGAGAAGGTGCAAAAGCTCGGCAAGCGGGCCCAGAAGCGGGAAGGCGCCGGTGCGCGGCAGGACCGCAAGGCCGACCAGCTCCGCACGGCCAACGAAGATCTGCGCAAGACCCTGGCGGACACCCGCAAGACGGTGCGCGAGGCCGAGCAGCGGGCCGCCGACGCGGAGGCGGACGCCAAGGGCCTGAGGGCCGAGATCGACAAGCTGCGAGACGATCTCGGCAAGTCGCACCCGGGCCGCGCGAAGGAGGCCCCGCCGAAACTCGTGGAGGAGGCTCCGCCGAAGGAGGCCGCGGCCCCCGACACTCCCCCCGCAGAAGGCGACGTGCGCGGCCGCATCGACGACGCGGTGGAGAAGGCCAAGGGCAGGCTCGAGGGCAAGCTCGAGCGCCTCACCGAGAGGCAGCGCGAGCTCGAGAAGGACCTGCGGGAAGCCAGGCGGGACGCGGTGCTCTTCAAGCGCCGGTCGGAGAGCGACCGCCGCGCCTACCTCATGACGCAGCGGCAGCTCGAGCTCAAAGAGGAGCTGCTCGCCGTCATGGAGCGCAAGGCGGGCACGACGGCCTCCGAGGCCCTCTTGGAAGAGAGCGAGCGCGCGAAGAAGCGCCGCGCCATGCGCCGGCGGCGCGCCGAGGAGCGCGCCAAGGCCGCCATGCCGGAGGGTGGCGTCGCGCCGCCCGAGGAGGTGGTCGTCCTCCCCGACTCCATCCAGGCCGAGGAGGAGGCGCAGGAGCCGGATGAGCCGGAGGCGCCGGAGGCGCCCGCCGAGGACACCGCTGAGCAGGTCGCAACCGAGCCGGCCGACGAGGCCGCGCCCGAGGAGGAGGCAGCCGAGCCTGCGTCCGAGGACAGCGACGCCGACGCAGACGAAGCGGAGGAGGAGGCAGCGACCGGCGAGGGCGCTGAGGCCACCTCCGAGGAGGCGGACTCCCCTCCCGAGGACGAGCCCGACGGCGACTCCGACAAACCCGGCCGCCCCGACACCGTCGTCCGCCGCCGCCGGGGCGACCCGGAGGCCGAGGCCCCCGCAGAGTGAAGCTCGGAGTATTCGACTCCGGCGTCGGGGGGCTGACGGTCGTCAGGGCCATCCGCCGCGCCGCCGGCAGCGTCTCCATCCGCTACCTCGGCGACACGGCGCGCCTCCCCTACGGCACCAAGTCACCGCGTACCGTGGTGCGCTACGCCATCGCCTGTGTGGACCGCCTGCTCGAGGAGGGCCCCCTCGACGGGGTGATCGTCGCCTGCAACACCGCCTCGGCCCACGCCCTCGGGGCGTTGCGCGAGCACCTCGGCCCGGTGCCCCCGGTCTCCGGAGTCATCGAGCCCGGCGCGCGCGTCGCGGTGGAGCGGACGAGCCGCGGTCGCATCGGTGTCATCGCCACCGCGGGCACCGTCCGAAGCGGCCGCTACGAGACGGCGATCCGGGAGCTCCTGCCCGAGGCGACCGTCGTCGCGCGAGCGACGCCCCTCCTGGTACCCCTCGCGGAGGAGGGCTACACCGGCGGAGTGATCGTCCGCTCAGTGCTCGACGACCACCTCACGCCCCTCCTCGATCGCGACATAGACACCCTGGTGCTCGGCTGCACCCACTACCCGGTCTTGCAGGGCGCCATCGACGCCTGGTTCAAGGCACGCGGCCGCCCGGTAGCGGTTGTCGACTCGGCCTCCGCGGTCGCCCGCGAGGTCGCCTCGAAGATAGCCCCGGGTGACGGCGCCGTGCCGGGGTCGCTCGAGGTCAGCGTGACCGACGACGCGGAGCGCTTCTTCACCGTGGCAAGCCGCTTCCTCGAGGAACCCATTCGCCTCGAGCTTACGGACCTGGGGCAGGTCTGACCCAGCTTGACACACGAGGGTGCGGCTGGGAGAGGTAGCGCCCCTTCAGCCAAGAGCACAAGAGGCCCGGAGCCCCGTCATGGCGAGCCCCTACAAGGACACGCTCCACCTTCCCCGAACAGGCTTCCCGATGCGCGGCAACCTCCCGCAGCGGGAGCCGGCGCAGATCAAGGCGTGGGCCAAGAGCGAAATCTACCACAAGATGGTCGAGGCCCGCTCCGGCGACGTCTTCTTGTTCCACGACGGGCCCCCCTACGCCAACGGCAACATCCACCTCGGCACCGCCCTCAACAAGGTCCTGAAGGACATCGTAATCAAGTACCAGAACCTGGCCGGCCGGAGGGCCGAGTTCGTGCCGGGCTGGGACTGCCACGGGCTGCCCATCGAGCTCCAGGTCCAGAAGGCCACCGGGGAGCAGAAGGAGGCCCTCGACCCCGTGACCGTGCGGCGCGCGAGCCGCAAGCACGCGGACCGCTTCCAGAGGATCCAGGCGAAGGAGTTCGCCCGGCTCGGCGTGCTCGCGGACTTCCAGAGCCCCTACAAGACGATGAACCCGCCCTACCAGGCGACCATCGTCAGGGAGCTGGCCAAGCTCGTGCGAACCGGGGCCGTATACCGCGGCCGCAAGCCGGTCTACTGGTGCACCAGCTGCCGCACGGCCCTCGCGGACGCCGAGGTCGAGTACGGGGACCACGAGAGCCCCAGCATCTACGTGCGCTTCGATCTCTGCGAGGACGCTCGCGAGCGCCTCCCGGACGCCGTCCCAGCCGACGAGCCGGTCTACGTCGTCATCTGGACGACCACTCCCTGGACCATCCCGGCCAACCTGGCGGTGGCCTTCCGCGCGGACGCCCCCTACGTGGTAGCCCGCTTCGAGCCCCGCGGCGAGCTCCTCATCGTGGCCAAAGAGCTCCTGGAGGCCTTCGTGGAGAGCGCCGGCCTCGCCAGCCCCCAGATCGTGGCGGAGCTCTCGGGCCGCGACCTCGACGGAGCCCACGCGAAGCACCCCTTCGTCGATCGCGAGAGCCTCTTCGTGCTCGCCGACCACGTCACCATGGAGGACGGCACCGGCTGTGTGCACACGGCCCCGGGCCACGGGCGCGACGACTTCGAGGTCGGCAACGCCCACGGCCTCGAGCCCTACGCGCCTCTGGACGACTCGGGCGCGTTTACCGACGAGTTCGAGGCCTTCGAGGGCGTGTCGGTGTTCGAGGCAAACCCCGGCATCGTCAGCCTCCTCGAGGAGCGCGGCGCCCTCGTGCACCAGTCGAGCGTGAGCCACTCCTACCCCCACTGCTGGCGCTGTCACGAGCCGGTCATCTTCAGGGCCACCGGCCAGTGGTTCGTAGACATAGACAAGACCAACATCCGAGGCACCGCCCTCGACGCCGTCGAGGAGGTCAAGTGGGTGCCGCCCTGGGGAAGGGACCGCATCCGGGGCATGTTGGAGTCGAGGCCGGATTGGTGCATCAGCCGCCAGCGTTTCTGGGGCGTGCCCATCGTCGCTTTCCGATGTGACGACTGCGGCCACTACCTCATCGACGCGGAGCTCATCGATCACGTGGCATCGCTGGTAGAGCAGCACTCGGCCGACGTCTGGTACGTCAGAGAAGCAGGGGACCTGCTGCCGAACGGCACCTCCTGCCCCGAGTGCAGCGGGTCGGCGCTCTCGAAGTGCACCGACATCCTCGACGTCTGGTTCGACTCCGGCGTCTCCTTCGCGGCGGACCTCGAGCAGCGGAAGGGATCGGAGGCCATAACCGACCTCTACCTCGAAGGCTCGGACCAGCACCGCGGCTGGTTCCAGTCCAGCCTCCTCGTGAGCGTCGGCACCCGGGGGCGCCCTCCCTTCAAGACCGTGCTCACCCACGGCTTCGTGGTCACCGCCGACGGCCACAAGATGGCCAAGTCCCGCGGCAACGCCATCGCCCCCGAGGAGCTGACCCAACGTTACGGCGCCGAGGTGCTGCGCCTGTGGGTCGCGAACGAGGACTTCAGAGACGACATCCGCGTGGGCGAGGAGATCCTCGAGCGCGTCGCCGAGAACTACCGCAAGATCCGCAACACGCTGCGCTTCATCCTCGGCAGCCTCGACGGCTTCGACCCGGAGGCCTGGCCCGAGGAGCGCGTCGAGCTCGACCTGCTCGACCGCTACGTGCTGCGCCAGCTCGACCGCTACCTCGAGCGCGCCCGGGAGGCATACGAGAGCTACACCTTCCACTCCATCATGCACCGCACGATGGAGCTGATGGTGACCGACCTCTCCTCTCTCTACCTCGACGTCCGCAAAGACAGGCTCTACTGCGACGCGACCGACGACCCGCTGCGCCGCGGCACCCAATTCGTGCTCGAGCGCCTCGGCCGCGCCGTCGTGACGGCGCTCGCGCCCATCCTCTCCTTCACGATGGAGGAGGCCTACGCTCACCTCCCGCGGCGCCCCGGAGACCCCGAGTCGGTCTTCCTGACGGACTTCCCCGAGCCCTGCGCCGCCGGCGACGAGCAGGCCGACGAGCTCGCGCCCCTGCTCGAGCTGCGCGACGCGGTCTTGAAGCAGATCGAGGCCGAGAGGTCCGAAGGCCGCATCCGCTCCTCGCTGCAAGCCTCGGCTCGCATCGTCGTGCCGGAGAAGCACCCCGCGGCGAGCATGCTCGCGGCCTTGCCGGAGGGCTTCCTGTCCGATCTCCTCATCGTGAGCGACGCGCAGGTCGAGGTCTCTTCGGGCGCTGAGGCCGTCTCGGCGACGGTCGGGCTCGCACCGGGCCACAAGTGCGCCCGGTGCTGGAAGATCGGTGAGGACACCGCGAGCTCTCCCGAGCACCCCGATCTCTGCCCGCGTTGCGCGAAGGTCGTGGCTGCATGAGCGGGCGCGCCCTGACCAGGAACCTGGTGGTCGTGCTGCTCTTGAGCGGTGTCGTGCTGGTCTTGGACCAGTGGACCAAGGACTGGGCCTCGGGGGCCCTGGCCACCAGGGCGCATCCCCTGCCGGTCCGAGTTGGAGAGCCTACCCCGCTCGTGGACGCAGTGGCCGGCCGCTTCGGCATCTCGGGGCCGGAGGCTCGAGAGATCGTGGACGCGGAGAGTGTGCTCCTGCTCCCGGCCAAGCCACTCAAGGACCCCTCCGCCCTGGCCTACCCCGCCGGCGCCCCCGACAAGCACCGCGAGGTCTACATCTTCGTCGACGGCCTCGAGCGTGCCCCGCGCCGCGTCCACCTGCTCGACCGATACCTCCTCAATCGCTGGCTCCGCCTGCTGGGGAGCTCCACTACCGCCGCCGAGACCCGCGTGAAGATCGACGAGGTCAACGCGACCCGCACCATGGTGGAGGTCGTGGACGAGGCCGTGCTCCACGCCGACCGCGCCGAGGTGGACGCGGCCTTCGCCTCCGGCAGGGTCTACCCGGCGCGTGGGGCTCGGGTAGGCAGCGTCGAGACCACCCTCCAGCCGGGCGCCGTAGCCCTCGTGACCAGGCGCATAGTGGAGGTGCTCCCCTCGCACCTGCGCTTCGTCTACGCCGAGAACCCCGGAGCGGCGTGGAGCTTCATGGCGACCGCGAGCCCGGCGGTGCGCTTCTGGTTCTTCACCGTGGTCTCGTCGGCCGCCATCGTCTTGCTGCTCGTGCTCTCCGTCATGCAGCCCGACGGGAGGTGGGGACCTCTCCTCGCCTACACCTCGGTGCTCGGCGGCGCCGTCGGCAACCTGGTGGACCGCGTCCGGACGAACTTCGTGGTCGACTTCATCGACATGTACTGGGGAAGCTCCCACTGGCCGACCTACAACGTCGCCGACATAGGCATCGCCGTCGGCATCGCCCTGCTGCTCATCGACCACTTCGTGCACTCCCGCGCCGACGCGATGCAGGCGAAGGCCGGCACGGCAAGCGGCGCCTGAGACCCGCCGGCGGAGCCATGCACTCGGTCTTCCGCATAGGCCCCTTAGACTTCCCGGCCTACTTCACCCTGCTCACCGTCGGCCTCGCCATCGCGATCCTCCTCGCCTGGCACAGGTCCCAGCGTGTCGGCGTGAACCCCGATCGCCTGCTCGATCTCGGCCTGCTCATGGTCGTCTCCGGCGTGCTCGGCGCACGCATCCTGCACGTCCTCGCCGACGGCCTCTTCTGGGACTACGTGCACCTCTGCACCGACCCGCTCCAGGTCAAGGGCTACCGCCTGCCCTCGGGCCGCCCCTGCCTCGCCGCGAGCGAGTGCGTGGCCCTCAACCTCGGGGAGCTGTGCCACCCGGGCCACGGCACCTGCCACCCGGGGCGGGACTGCCTGCGAGCCCTGAAGGTCTGGTACGGCGGCCTCTCCTACTACGGCGGCCTCCTGCTCTCCATCCCCGTGGGCATCGCCTACATCCTGAGGCACAAGATGGGGGTATGGCGCGTCGCCGACCTGGCCGGCTACTGCATCCCCCTCGGCCTCTTCTTCGGGCGCATGGGCTGCTGGTTCGCCGGGTGCTGCTTCGGCAGCCCCACCGCGTCGCGCTTCTCCATCCTGTACAACCCCGGCACGCCCGCCTTCGAGCAGCAGCGAAAGGCCGGCCTCGTCGCCGTCGACGCCCTGCACACCCTGCCCACCGTGCCCGCCCAGCTCCTCTCGGCGGGCTTCAACTTCGGCATCTTCTTGGTTTGCTACTTCATCGTCTACCCGCGCCGGAAGTACCACGGCGCCACCTTCTGGTGGTTCCTCCTGCTGTACGGAGTCTGCCGCTTCGCCATCGAGGGTTTCCGCAGCGACGACCGGGGGCTGTGGATGGGATCGATCATCAGCACCTCCCAGCTCATCGCGATCCCCATGGTGTTGGTGTCCCTCTGGATGATGCGCCGCGGCAGGCGGCTCTACCCTCTCTCGAAGTACCCGGTCTCGGAGCGGCCCGGGGGGTGGGCGTAGATCTCGCTAGTGTGCATCCTGAAACTCGCGTTTCAGGATGCAGCGATTAGCGGTTAGCG
>CAZQPP010000331.1:0-9461 GCA_964594295.1 uncultured Myxococcales bacterium
CTCCAGCAGCTGATCCAGCAGCTCCTTCATGCGCGCCTCGGCCTCGTCTCCGGGTGGGGCGCTGTCCATGACCAGGTAGCCCTTGTTCAGGGTCAGCGTGCGGTGCGGCAGGTGCTCGGGGAGCGTCGGGTCGTGGGTAGCCACGACCACGGTCGTGCCTCCTCTGTGGATGGACTCCAGGATCTGGGCGATCTCGAGGCTCAGGGAGGGGTCGAGGTTCCCGGTCGGCTCGTCGGCGAGCAGGATCAGGGGCCGACCGACGATCGCGCGGGCGATGGCCACGCGCTGCTGCTCACCGCCGGAGAGCATCTCCGGGTAGGCCCGCTGGTAACGGAGGATGCCGAGCTCGTCCAAGACCTCCGCCACGCGGCGCCGGATCTCGCGCCTCGGCTCGCCGCGGAGCTCGAGGCCGACCGCCACGTTCTCGAAGACGTTGCGGTGAGCGAGGAGCTTGAAGTCCTGGAAGACGACCCCGATGTTCCTCCTGAGCAGGGGCACGCTGCCGTCGCTCAGCACCCGGAGGTTGCGGCCCGCTACCAGGATCTCCCCTTCGCTCGCCCGCTCCATGCACAAGAGGAGCTTGATGAGGGTGGTCTTGCCCGCCCCGCTCGACCCGGTGAGGTAGGCAAAGCCTCCCTCCTCGATGTCGAGGCTCAAGCCCCTGAGCGCCTCGACCCCGTTGGGGTAGCGCTTTGTCACGTCCATGAAGCGGATCATTCCGACCACCGTGGCGAGCGATTATGCCGTGCCTCGCCGCGGGCGGCCAGCGGCGGGCTGGAGGGCGTTTTTCGCCGCCGCCGCCACCTCGTGATGTGGTAGACTCCGCACGAGTGACGTTGGACTTGGAGCCAGGCCGGCCCACCGGCCAACCGTGGCGGACGCGGCCTGCCCAGCCCATTGGCGATTGGAGGCGCCCATGAGCCGAGTGCACGACATCCCCATCGGAGAGATCATGTCGCGCGACGTACGCTGCGTCTCGCCGAGCACGAGCATCCACGAGGCCCTGGACCTGCTCGCCGGCGCGCCGCACAGGACGGGCCTGCCGGTCCTGACGGACAAGGGACGCCTCATCGGGTCCATCTCGCTGCGTGACATCGCCCTGGCCGCGCGCGACCTGCACGAGAACTACGAGGTGGATCAGCGCCTGCGCAAGGCCCTGCTCGGCTGGGGCGGCGAGGACATCCTCACCGAAGAGGAGGCCTTGCAGGTCGAGAGGCGCATCGACGGCTCGGTCAGCGACTGCATGACCCCCGAGGCCTACGCCATCGAGCCGTCCTGGACGGTGGGTACGGCGGCGCGGTTCATGGTCGAGAAGAAGACCCAGCGCCTCTTCGTCACCGACCGCAACGGGATCCGCGGCGTCGTCTCGACGATGGACCTCCTCCGCCTGCTGGCCAACGGGGACGAGTAGAACCCCGACGAGCGCCCCTCACTTGCGGCGAACGAGGCCCTTCGGCGGCAGGAGGTCCTCGAACTCCGCGTCGCGCCGCGCCTGGCGCGCGGCCATCTGCTCCATGAGGTCCGATGAGAAGAGCATGCCCGACTGCCAGGCCGCGACGTAGCGCAGGCCGTCGGCCACGCTGTGGTCCCGGGCGTGGTTCATGATCTCCTTGGTGCCCGCCACGGCGACCGGCGACTTGGAGGCGATGTCGCGGGCGGTCTCGAATGCCCACGTGAGGGCCGCCTCCCTGTCCTCGAGCACCGAGTTGACCAGCCCGACCGAACGGGCCTCCTCGGCGAACATCTTCCGGCCGGTGTAGCAGAGCTCTCGCGCGACGCCGTCGGGGATGAGGCGCGGCAGGCGCTGCAGGGTTCCCACGTCGGCCGTGATGGCCACGTTGATCTCCTGGACGCGGAAGTAGGCGTCGGCCGAGCAGACCCGCATGTCGCACGCGGTGACGAGGTCCACTCCGCCGCCGATGCAGGCGCCGTGCACGACGGCGATCACGGGCACCCGGCAGCGCTCGACGGCGTTGAAGCTCTCCTGCAGCTCGAGCACCGTCCGCCGGAGCCGCTCCCGGACGCGGGCCGGCTCGCCCTGGCCGGCCTCCGCAAAGAAGCTCGCGAAGCCGATGAGGTCCAGCCCGGCAGTGAAGTGCTTGCCCTGCCCCGAAAGGACCACGCAACGGACGCCCGGCGTGTTGTCGATCTCGGAGAAGACGTCGACCATGTCCTGCCAGAAGGCGAAGGTCATGGTGTTCAGCTCGTCCGGCCGGCAGAGCTCGACGTGCGCCACGTGTCCGTCGTGGGTGAGGCTAAGGGTCTCTGGCATTCTCGGCTCCTCGTCGGGATCCCGCGGGACGGCAATCATGCCCCATGCGGGCGTCGAGGTCGCGTGCCTTGGCGCACCGGGAGGCGGCCTGGTAGGGATCTACTGGGGACGAACCTCGAGACGGAGGGAGTCATGCCCACAGCGACGTCGTACCGGCATCTCTGGGTGGCAACAGCGCTGCTGGCGCTCGGCGCCTGCGGCGGCGACGGAGGCGGGAGCGGAAACCGGCCTTGGATTCCGCCGGGTGGCGGCGGAACGGCGCCCGGAGAGCCTGCGCATCACCGCCGTCGTCGGGACGGTCCGCGACAAGGACGGCGATCCGGTTGCCGGCGTCTCGGTCAAGGCGGGAGGCGCCGAAACGACCACCGGCGAGGCCGGCACCTACCGGCTCGACGCGGCTGCCGGCCCGGGGCTCGTCGTGCGCTTCGACAAGGCAGCCTTCCTGCCCGGCATCAAGCGCGTCGACGTACAGGAGAGCACGGCCACGGCCCTCGACGTGGTGCTCCTCATGGAGAACACCCCGGCCACGATGAGCGCCGACCTCGGTGGGCAGGCGGTGCGCTCCTCGTGGCGCCGGAGGGAGCCTTCGTCAACGAAGCTGGCGAGACCGTGACAGGCGCCGTGAAGGTCTACCTGACACCCCTGGACCCTTCCAAGGAGCAGGATCTGGCGGCCTACCCAGGCGACCTGAGGGCCACGACTGCCGCCGGCGAGATGGTGCAGCTGGAGACCTTCGGCGTGCTCGACGTCACCGTGCGCAAGGACGGAGAGGAGCTCCAGGTCAAGGAGGGGGCGAGCCTGACGATCCGAATCCCCGCGCCCTCGGGCATCTCCAACCCTCCGGAGAGCGTCGCGCTCTGGAGCTTCGACGAGGCCACGGCCCTCTGGCGGGAGGAGGGCACGGCGACGTGGCTCTCGGCCGACCGCGTGTACGAGGGCGAGATCTCCCACCTCTCGCCATGGAACGCGGACGTGCCGCTCGAGGCGACCTGCATCAAGGGCACCATGCAAGACGACGCGGGCAACCCGATCCCCGGGGCCTACGTGACGGGGCTGGGCGTCGACTACAGCGGAGCCTCGAGCGCGACGACCGGCGCGGACGGGACCTTCTGCATGGCCGTCCGCAAGAGCTCGACCGTCAAGGTCACCGCCCTCCACCCGGCCGGTGGAGCGACCATGCGGGAGGTGAGCAGTGGCCCCGGCGACACCCCGGTGCCGCCAGACTGCGCCTCTCAGAGCTGCCTGCGCGTCGGGATCTGGGAGGTCGAGCGAAGCGTGGTCAAGCTCCCGGACGGCTCGGCCGTGAGCTGTGACAGCCTGCAGAACCCCTTCGCCGGCACCTGCGCCGCAGGCCTCATGGACCTCGCCACCTGCTTCCACCCGGCCGGCACCTGCACCATGGAAGGCGCGGTGAGCGGGAGCATGCAGGCGGTCTGGGAGAACGGCTCGAGGCTCGTCTGGACGGTCTCGACCGACGGCACCAGCACGGGGGACATGTACAGCCCGGAAGGTACTCCCTGCGGCACCTTCGAGATAGAGGTCGACACGAGCACCGGGACCAGCAAGCAGGTCGTGCGAGGCGCCTCGGGCCAGAGCTGGTCGCTCGAGACGAGCCAGAGCGGCCTCGTCACCGTCATCTGCACCAACGGCCAGCGCCTGAGCTTCCCAAAGGCACAGCTCGAGGCTTTCACCGCGTGCACCGGCGGAGGCGGCACCTCGAACGAGGCCTGCACCTGGGAGGGCGGCGGCACCCCGGGCACGCCGAGCATGGGCCCGTGTGAGACCGACGCCGACTGCACGTCGCCGGGGCAGGTCTGCTGCACGCGAACGAGCATCCGGCTGTGCATGTCGAAGATCGTGTGCGACAGCATGTGCCGGACGAGCTCGGACTGCACCGGCGGCATGACCTGCTGCAACGCCGACTCCGGGGCGGGCTTCTGTGCCCCTCCCAGCTCTTGCACGGAGTAGCTTTGTCACCCCCACACCCAGCTCACCCGGCCTCCTGCGCGCTCTTCTCGGTCCTGGCCGCCGTCACGCTGGTCGCGGCCTGCTCCAGCCAGGAGGGGAGGCGCGCCAGCCCCGAGGTGGTCGTCGCGGACGCCGTCTCTGATGCGGAGAGAACGAACGACCGCGACGGAAAGGGACCGGTCCTGGAGCTACGCGACGCCGCAGGAGGCGGGGAAGACGTCGTGGCCTCGTTCGACGCCGCCGAGCAGGGCGCGGCCACCGGCGACGAGGGCGCGGACGCAGGAGAAGCAGACGTCGAGCCCGACGACGGGAGCGCCGATGACGTCCCGTCAGACACCGGGGACGCCGCCGCCGAAGACGGCACCCTGCTCCTGTGGACCTTCAACCTGCTCAACCCCTCGAACCCACTGGCCTCCGGCGCCGACGTGCACAAGCGCACCGGCATCGTCGTCGACGCGATAAGAGCCGCGCAGCCCGACCTCGTCGCCTTCCAGGAGGTAGTGCAGTCGGGCTCGGTGCCCAACCGCGCCCGCTTCATCGCCGAGGCGACCGGCTACCGCTGGGAGTGGCACCAGACCTACTCCGTCCTGCTCTACGACGAGGGCATCGCCGTCCTGAGCCGCCACCCCATCCTCGAGACGAGGACCCGCAAGCTGCCCCACAAGGACCTCGTGCTCTTCGAGCGCTACGTGCTCGGCGCCCGCGTCGAGACGCCGGCCGGGGAGGTAGACTTCTACTGCACCCACATGACGGCAGGAGGCAGCGAGTCCGAGAGCGCCGACCAGGCCGTCGAGGCGTGGTCCTTCGTGAGCGCCGAGTCAGAGGGCGTGCCGGCCTTCCTCGCCGGGGACCTGAACGCGGAGCCCGACACTCCCGCCATGCGCTTCCTCCGCGGCGAAGAGAGCCGCGACGGCAAGACCGGCGACCTCGCCGACCTCTGGCTCGCCACCCGCCCCGAGGACCCGGGCTTCACCATCAGCCCGGGCAACCCCCACGACCGCATCGACTACATCTACGCCACGCCGGCCGCCATGGAGCGCTACGAGCCGGTGGACTGCCGCTTGATCTTCGACGAGAGGGTCGACGCGGCCTTCGCGTCGGACCACATCGGGGTCGAGTGCGAGCTGCGGCAGGTACCGTAGGAGGCGGCTAGAGCCCCAGCTCCTGCAGCTTTCTCACCGCCTCCTCCTGCCCCTCGTCGAGCGAGGTCGGGATCTCGGGCGAGACGATGATGTGCAGGTCGCCGCGGGTGCCGTCGCCTCCCATCTCGGGGGCGCCGAGGCCCTTGAGGCGCAGGCGCGCTCCGGGCCGGGTGCAGGGAGGGACCTTGACGGTGCGGTCGCCGTCGAGGGTCTGGACGGTGGTCTGTCCGCCGAGGAGCAGGACCGACAGGGGCACCGTCGCCTCCACCTCGAGGTTTCGGCCGTTGCGCTTGAGCCACGGATGCGGCGACACGCGCACTATCAGGTAGAGATCGCCCGGTGCTCCGCCCGGCACGCGGGGCAGGCCCCGGCCGCGCACGCGCAGCTTCTTGCCGCTGGTGATGCCGGCCGGGATCTGCACGTCGACCGAGCTCACGCTGCCGTCGTTCGCGCGGATCTGGATGCTCCGTGTGGCGCCGTGCAGGGCCTCGAAGAGCCCGATCTCGATAGCCTGCTCGACGTCGCGCCCCGGACCCGAGCGGGTCTGGGTTCCGAAGGGGTCGAAGCCCCCGCCGCCTCCGAGCCCGCCCGTGTGGAACTCGAAGTGGGGCGCGCCGCGGCCCTTGCCGCGACCCCCGAAGCCCCCGAAGCCGAGGCCGAGCTCCTCGAAGATGCTCGAGAGGTCGAAGTTCTTGAAGATCTCGTCCGGGTTCACCTGGGCGTGGAAGGCCTCGCTGCCCAGGCCGTCGTAGCGGCGCCGCTGATCCTCGTCCGAGAGGACCGCGTAGGCCTCGCTGACCTCCTTGAAGCGCTCTGCGGCCTGCGGGTTGTCGGGGTTCCTGTCGGGGTGCAGCTCTCGCGCGAGCTTGCGGTAGGCGCTCTTGAGCTCCTTCTCTCCGGCGTCCCTCGAGACGCCGAGGACCTCGTAATAGTCGCGTGGCATTGGGTTCTTGCAGCTCTCCTGACGCGGGCAATATAGGGACGGTGGGCGGGATGGTCGAGCGAGCTTCCGTCTGTTGCAGGTTTGCCTTGTGCGCAACACCGTGGAAGATCCCCCCATGCGCCTTTCACGCCTCGCCATCCTGTTCCTGCCCATCGCCGCCCTGCTGGCGCCGTCGGCTGCAGGCGCCGCAGGCCCCGACCCCTGGGCCCGCATGGCGGCCGCGGCCGCACACATCCGGGTCGGCAACCCTCGAGAAGCCCTCAAGGTGCTCCCGGGGACAGCCGCCGTCCGCAAGGACCCGGCCGGCGGCCAGGTGATCGGCCTGCTGCGAGCGCGGGCGTTGCTCGCCATGGGAGACAAGGACGGCGCCGCCAGGGCCATCGAGTCCCTCGTGGCCCAACCGGACCCGCGCCTCGCCCCGGCCATCTGGCTGGTCGCCATGCGAGTCGCGAGACAAAGAGAGAAGACCGACCGGGCCCGCTACGCCGCCGAGCAGCTCCTGCAGAGCCCGGAGCTGACACCGCAGATACAGGCGGAGGCGACGGTGGTGCGTGCCTGGGCGCTGAGCCGCTCAGAGCTGGACATCGACCGCGAGGCGGCTCAGAGGCTTGTCGACGCAAACGTCTCGGTCCGAAAGACGAGGGGGTGGGCGCCGGAGCTTCTGCGCATCCTGGCGACGATGCAGGACGGCAGGGAGCGCAGAGGCACCTTGAAGCGCCTCTCGGTGCGATACGGGGCCTCGAACGCCGGGCGCTGGGCCGTCCGTGAGCTGCCCTGGACCGACCTGACCTCGGCCGAGCTCCTCGGCCGCGCGCGCGCGCTCTTCCGGGATCGCTCCTACGACATGGCCGCCGAGGCCCTCGGTCACCTCGCAGGAGGAGGCGTCCAACCCCAGGAGGTGCTGCTGACGCGCGCCCGCATCAGCATGCGAATGCGCGAGGGCTACGAGGAGGCGGTCGGCTGGCTCAGCAAGGTCGCCGCGGGCGGAGACAAGGCCCTCGCCGACGAGGCCTGGTTCCGGCTCGGCATCAGCCTCGGTCACCTCGGGCGCTTCGACGAGGCCGTCGACGCGATGCGCATCTACGTCAAGCGCGCGCCGAGAGGCCCCTTCGCCCTCGAGGCCGCGTACCAGGTGGGGCGCCTCTACCACGAGGCCGGGCAGTTCGAGCGCGCCATCGCCGAGCACCAGCAGTTCCTCGCCACCAAGCGCCCCGACATGGACAAGTGGCGCTGGTTCCTGGGCTGGTCCTACTTCAGGGCCAGGCGCCTCGAGGACGCGCGCGCGGTCTTTCAAGGCCTCGCCCAGCGCGGCTCCCTCCTCGTCGGCCCCAAGGCCCTCTACTGGACGGCCAGGAGCTACCTCCTCGAGGGGCGCCGCGACGAGGCGGAGAAGCACCTCGCCGAACTGATCAGGCGCGCCCCGCACAGCTACTACGGGCTGCTCGGCGCCCGCCTCCTCTCCGGAGGCTCGGGAACCCCCGACATCGATCTCCCCGAGCGCGACGCGCCGCTCCGCGTGGCCGACGTGAGCCCCGGCGACCTCATCGCCTACGAGGCGGCCGCCGGCAACCGAAAGGTCGCCAGAGCGCTCCAGCGCGTCAGGCTGCTCGTGGCCGCGGGCTTCCCGGAGCTGGCCGGCCCGGTCGCGAGCCGCTCGAGCCTCGGGCCCAAGCTCAAGAAGCTGCTCGGCAGGAAGGTCGCGCGCCACCCCGAAGACCTGCTCGACCGCCTGCTCGAGCGCCACGCCGAGCGCTGGAAGTCCCGAGCCCCGCGGCGCCTGCCCTGGACCGAGGGCTTCGTCACCGCCACGCCGGAGCAGCGCAGGGAGGCCTACCCCCCCGCCTGGATCGAGGTGGCCCGCGCCGCCGGCCGAGTCCACGCGGTCGACCCGTGGTGGCTGCTCTCCCACATGCTCCAGGAGAGCCGCTACAAGCGCTTCGCGCGCAGCCACGCCGGCGCCCTCGGGCCCATGCAGATCCTGCCGCGGACCGGCCGGCGCATCGCGTCGCGCATCCGCTTCCCCGAGCATGGCGACCCGTCCGTCTACCTCTTCGAGCCGGGGGTCTCGCTGCGACAGGCCGCCTGGTACCTCAGCACGCTCACCAACGAGTTTCACGACCGCCCGCTCCTGGCCATCGCCGCCTACAACGGCGGGCCGCGCCTGGTCGCCCAGCACCTGAGCAAGCGCCCGGGCATGGCCATGGACGTGCTCATCGAGGAGATCGGCGCGCACGAGGCCCGAAACTACGTGCGCAAGGTCGTCGACCACATCGCGCGCTACCTGGCCCTCTACGCCCCGGAGCCGGAGCGGCGGCGCATGCTGCTCACCCTGCTCCGCCCACGGCCGACGGGTCCGCCGCGAGGGATCGTACGTTTCTGAGTAGCTTCTCAGCAGGTCCGGGCGAACGAGCGGATTCACCGCAGAGATCGCTGAGACCGCAGAGAGGAATTCGTTGGAGAATCAGGGGCCTCTGCGTCCTCCGCGAGCTCCGCGGGGAGATCTCGACATGGCCTCGCCCGGGCTCATCGAGAACCTGCGCTTCTGACAGCTAGCCGCTAACCGCCAACGGCTAACCGCCAACCGCTAACGCCTTCTGGATGTGCGCCCTGTTCGGGTACTCCGCGCCCTGGTGGTCGCCGGTGATGCGCATGCCGCTGTTGTGGAAGATGCGGATCATCGGGGTGTTGCTCGCGAGCATGTCGGCCGTGAAGCCGCGCAGACCGCGCGCGCGGGCGATGTTGGTCATGCGGCGCATGAGCATCTTGCCCAGGCCCTTGCCCTGCCAGTCGTCGCGGACCATGAAGGCGATGTCGGCGAAGCCCGTGGCGGGGTCGATGTCATAGCGCGCGAGAGCGACGGGCTCGGCGGCGTGCACGTCGGTGGTCTCCACGACCAGCGCGAAGTCGTCCTCGTAGTCGAGGTCGACCAGCTGCTGCATCTCCTCGTGAGGGTGGCGCTGCCGGTAGGCGAGGAAGCGGCGGAAGATGCTCTCGTCGCTCATGCGGTAGAGCAGGTCCTGGAGGCCCTCCTCGTCGCTCAGGCGGGCCGGGCGGACGAGGACCTGCTCGCCTCCGAAGAGGGACTCGATGCGGGCCTCCGCCCACGGGTACACGGCGCTGGGGGCGATCTGGTCGC
>CAZQPP010000332.1:0-9425 GCA_964594295.1 uncultured Myxococcales bacterium
GGGCTGGCGTTTCGCGGGCGAAAGGGCCTTCTTGGCGGGGCAGGCGTTTCGCGAGCGAAACGCCCTGCTATGCTCCCCGGCTCACGCTCCGGAGGGCTTCATGAGACGAGAGATCCTGCGCACCTTCGTCGCTGTCATCGCTGTCTACGCCGTGTCCCTGGCCTGCTCCACGGGTGGATCGTCTGGTGGGCTGTGGGTGCCCGGGGGTCAGTATCCGCCGGCGATGTCCGGCGACGCGACCGGAACCGCGGGGAGCGCCGCGAGCGACACTGCCCGGCGGCCGGACACTGCGACCGGACAAGACAGCTCGAGCGCCCGAGACCCCGGCTCCAGCTCGCTGCTCGACACCCTCGCCGACATCGTGCCCGACGCCGAGGCGGCGTTGAACGAGCCCGGGTCGCGGCTGCAGCTGCGGGTGCTGGAGGCCTCGGACGGCGCGCGCCAGTTCAACGGCTTCCACGACTCGCAGCTCAACGAGCAGTGCTGGTTCGCCGACACGGGCCAGGGTCGTCAGCACTGCATTCCCTTGCGCGTGGTGTACCTCGGCAACTACTTCGCCGACGCCGGCTGCACGCAGCGCCTCGGGGCGGCCCAGGGCAACAGCTGCGGCGCCCGCTTCGCGCGGTGGAGCGAGATCGTCGGCTGCGAGACGGTCGTGCGCATGCACGAGCTCGGCCCGGCCTTCCCAGCAGACACGCCGGCCTACTACCGGAACAGCGACGGCGAGTGTGCCGAGGTGAACATCAACCGCGACCTCGACTGGCATCGGGCGGGCGCCGAGCTTCCCCTCGACACCTTCGTCTCGGCCAGCGTGAAGATCCGGTAGCCGGCCTCAGGGGATGTTCGTCGCCCCGGAGGCTCCGTCTGCTCCGGGAGAGCCCGGGAGGCCCAGAGAGGCTCCGCCCGTGCCGCCGCCGCCGCGGGCGCCGGTCAGGGTGACCGTGTTGAAGGGGGGCTTGAGGCTCTGGAGGGAGAGGGCTCCGTTGCCGTGAGCGACGATGCCGAAGGAGATGCCGCCGGCTCCGCCGCCGCCTCCTCCTCCGTGGCCGCCGTCGCCTCCCTGACCGCCGCGGGCGCCGGGCTGAGCGCACCACCAGTCCGAGTTGGGCTTGCCGCCGAGGCCGCCTTCCCTGCCGTCGCCGCCGATGCCGCCGGTCCCGCCGGTCCCGCCGTCGCCGCCGTCGCCGCCGAAGCCGGTCTCGATGCGGTTGCCCTCTACGATCGGCGCGGAGATGGGCGGCGTGGTCCAGCTGAGCGCGACGCCGACCGAGCCGCCGCCCGCCGTACCGCCGGTCCCGCCCGAGCCGCCGCAGCCGCCTGAGCCACCGCCACCGCCAGAGCCGCCGAGATCGTCGCCGCCGAGCTGGCACTGGGACTCGACGTTCACCCCACCGCCGGCACCGCCGCCGCCGCCGCCGCCGCCGTGGCCGCCCAAGCCGCCGGCCGCCCCGACGAGGCCCTGCCAGCGCCCGTCCTGGCCGACCCAGC
This sequence comes from uncultured Myxococcales bacterium, assembly GCA_964594295.1. GTDB lineage: Bacteria > Myxococcota_A > UBA9042 > UBA3505 > UBA3505 > CAZQPP01. The sequence goes on from CAZQPP010000332.1 coordinate 1,489, forward strand.
CCGCCCCGTGGGCCGCTCCTGTGCCCGAGACACCCTGGTTGCCGTCGGCACCGTCAGTGCCCGCGCGTGCATCCATCGAGAGCCCGATGCCCGAAGGCGAGTGGCAGAGGCAGTCGGCCCTCGTCATCTCAGCGTCGTAGCCTTTCTCCCCGCCGGCTCCATGCTGCCCCTGAGCGCCAGCGCCGTCCGAGCCGTTCTCGCGGGCATCCCGGTCCGGAGGAGAGAGACGCGGGCAGCGGCTGTCACCGCCCTTGCCGCCACTCACGTCGGCGTGCTCGCAGCGCCCGACCGCGCCCACCCCGCCGGCGAGCGTCGAGCCCTCCTGACACGTGCGCTGCCTGGTGTCGAGGGAGGCTGTGCCGGGCTGTCCGGCGTTGCCCGCGACGCCGGCGACCCCGTCCTGGCCGCGCAGCCCCTTTCCACCGTCGCCCGCCACGATGCGGTTGTCGCGGAGCTCGACCGAGTCGTCGCAGTCGTGCAGGCGCACGGCGACGGAAGTGCCGCCGGGCGTGCGGTTGCTGTGACCGAAGATTGTGAAGCCCACCACCGCGGTCTCCGCGCCGCCGCGCAGGCGGAGCCCGTTCACGGCCGCGGGCAGCGCCGGTGTCGGAGCTTCGCCGCTGATGACCGTCTCGTAGAGGAGAGCGCTCTGGTTGCGGAAGTCGCTCGAGTAGCCCCCGTAGATCGAGACCCCGGCGATGAGGGCGATGCTCTCCGAGTAGACGCCGGTGGCGACGAGCACCCACGGCCTGCCGGTCTCGGAAGCGCGCTGTATGCCCGCCGTTATGGTGCGGCGCGGCTGCTCGAGCGTGCCGGGGCCGCTGTCGTTCCCGTTCTTCGCCACGAAGACGCTGCGCTCGATGGTGCCGTCGACGCCGTCGCAGTTCGTGTCGGCCCCGTCGGCCGGCACGTCCGTGGCGTCGCTGAAGACACACTCGCAGCCGTCGCTCGGGTTCTCGTTGACGTCGAAGGTCCCCTGGTTGCACGCGAAGGTGCAGTAAGGCGCGGCCCCCGCCTGCGCGGCGCAGTGCGGCACCGCGTTGGGGGCCTGCAGGGCCGAGCAGTTGTTGTTGCACTCCCCGCAGTGGGCCGGCTGATCGTAGGCGCCCGAGGCGTTGCGGAAGCCCTCGTCGATGCGCCCGTCGCAGTCGTCGTCTACGCCGTTGCAGACCTCGTCGGGCAGGCGGCAGCCGGTCCAGCCGTTGGGCCCGCAGCGATCGACACCCTCGCAGATGACCGTGGCCCCTCCTCCCGGCGGCTGGTAGCTCTGCGAGCAGCTGCGCGCGAGCTCGGTGTTGTTGCCGTCGCAGGTGCAGGAGCTGGTCTTGGGGGTGCACTGCCCCGACCCCGCGTGGAGCATGCAGAGGTAGCCGTCCGGGCACTCCGCGTCCGAGCCGCACGGGGAGCCGCATGCCCGGCCGTCTTGGAGCTCGAGGCAACGCGCCCCCGGCAGGCTGCAGTTCTCGTCGACGAGGCAAGGCTCGCACAGGCCCGCCGCGACGGGGATGCACTGCAGGTCGTCGACCTTCAGGAAGCCGGGCTTGCAGGCTACGACCATGCACCGCGGCGGCTCGGCCGAGGCGTCGCAGGCTGTGAGCGCGGCGTTGGGGAGGGCCGCGTCGCAGGAGGTGTCGCAGCGCCCGCAGTGCTCCTTGCTCGTGTAGCGGCCCGCCGGGTCGGCGAAGCCGTCGTCGATCTGCCCGTTGCAGTCGTCGTCGCGGTAGTTGCAGGTCTCCGGCAGGGGCTGGAGGGCCGAGCAGAACCACCCGGCCGTGCCGCAGCAGGTGGCCTCGCCGAAGCAGGCGCCGTCCTCGTTGCTGACGTGGCAGGGCTTGGTCGCGGGCAGGCCGTCGTCGATGAGGCCGTTGCAGTCGTCGTCGACCCCGTTGCAGTCCTCGGGGGCAGCGTCCACAGCGTCGCAGCCCACCCAGCCGAGCTGGGCGTCGCAGACCTCGAGCCCCATGCAGGTCCCGTGAGCGTTGCTCCGCGTGCACATGCGCCGGCTGCCCGCGTTGCCCGGCCCGCAGTCGCAGGTGCCGTTCTGCGGGACGCAGGCGGTGTCCGAAGGCGAGCCCAAGGCGAGGCAGCGGTGCCCTTCGGGGCAGTCGGCGTCGGCGTCGCAGGCCGAGGTGCAGTGCTGTCGCCCTCCGAGGGGGCGACAGATGCCCCCCGAGCAGTCAGCGTCGCTCTCGCAGGGCCGGCAGTGGACATCGCCGGTCAGCTGGCAGAACAGGTCGTTGGCGCGGAAGTAGCCCGGCTCGCACTCGTTGACCCTGCACACCGGGGCGCCGCCGCTGGCGTCGCAGTAGGTCGCGGCCGCGTGCTCTATGGCGTTGGCGCAGTCGACCCCGCAGGCGCCGCAGTGGCCGTGCAGGGCGTAGTCGCCGTCGACCTTGAAGTCCTCGTCGGTCTCGGAGTCGCAGTCGTTGTCGCGGAAGTCGCAGATCTCGGGCTCGGGCTCGGCCGCCGAGCACATCCAGCCGCGGGGCCCGAGGCACACGGCCTGCCCTCGGCAGGTCCCGTGCTCGTTGTTCGTGATGCACTCCTGCCCCTGAGCGAGGTCCTCGTCGACCCGACCGTCGCAGTCGTCGTCGAGGCCGTTGCAGCGCTCGTCACCAGGCTCCGTGGCGTCGCAGCCGATCCAGCCCTGCTCCGGGTCGCAGGTCTCCACACCCATGCAACGCCCGACGTCGTTCTCACGGATGCACGTGCGCTGGGCCCCAGCGTCCTGACCGAGGCAGTCGCAGGCTCCGCTCCTCGGCACGCACACCGAGGCCATCTGCGCACGCACACGGTCGTGGACCTGCGCGCACTCGAAGCCGGCCGGGCAGGGCAGAGCGTCGGAGCACACCACGGTGCAGCGCTGGCTGGCGCCGATGTCGAAGCAGAGGCCCCCGCGGCATTGGCGATCGTCCCGGCATGGCAGGCACAGGGTCGACGTGTCGGGCACGCAGACGAAGACGAGGTCCGGCACGATGTTCATCACCCCCCGGCACCTCCAGCCCTCGGGGCAGTCGGTCAGACAGGTGTCCGTGCACACCGATCCTTCGTTGCCGTCCACGCAGAACCCAGACTCGCAGTCCTCGTTCCCGCCGCAGGGCTCACCGAAGGCACCGGGCGCACCGCCCCGGTCGCTCAAGTAGACGGTCCCGTCCTCGGCGGTCGTTCCGGACCCGTCCTTCGCCAGCGAGAGCCGCCGCGCATCGTCCTCGGCACCGGTGACGCCATCCTCGAGACCGGGTCGCCGAAGCGGGCCACCGACGTCCAGCGGACGGTAGGGCGAGGGCTGGTTGGGGCCGACGTCCATCGGGAAGCTGGCGCCCCCCTCACCGGCACGCGCCGGCCCGCCGCTGTCCTGGCCCATACAGGAGGGCAGCGACGCGAGCGCGAGCGCAATGATGGCGAGGATCGCCGGGCTCTGGGGGCAGACAGATGGGCGCATGTCCGAATCCGTGGACATGTGAACCATCGGCGCGACGCGGAGAATGTTGAGGGGTGCGCCTACCCTCGGGGGTTCATTCCTTCCACAAGAACTTCCACGGGTGCCGCTTGAGGTCCCGCATCATCTCTTTCATGTCGTCGTAAAGCTCCGGGTCCTGCAGCAGCGCGCCCACGACTCCTCGCCCCGCGCGGATGTCGGCTGAGACCGCCTCGGCGTTATCCAAGATGGACTCGACCTTGTTCATGGCGCTCGCGAGCGCGACCCGGCCCTCTTTCCCGAGGGCCTCGTAGACGGAGACGGCGGACCTTGCGGAGGCCAGCGACGCCTTGAGATCGCTGATGAGGCTCGGGGCCTTGCCACGCACGAGGCCGGTGATGGCGTTGGCGTTCTCCAGGGTGCCCCGTGCGTCGGCCATGGCGGACTGCAGGTCCTTCCCGTCGCCCACCGCGCTCCGCACAGCCTCCATGACAGCCTCGGTGTCTTCCGAGATCCGGTCGACCCGGCCGAGGGTCGTGTCGATGCGATCACGGTTGTCGGTGATGAGCTTGCGGGTCTCGGTGAGCACGCCCTTCGCCTCGTCGATGACCTCGCCCACCTTGCCCTCGTTCTCTTCGACCATGCGGGTCACGCCGCCTAGGAGCCGGTTCACTCTCGAGGTCATGACCTCGAGGCGCATGGGCTCTTCTCCCCTCACGATCGAGCCGGCCTTGAGCACCGGTGTCCTGGGTGTGCCGGGATCGACCTCGATGTACTTCTCCCCGAGCACGCCGAGGGTGGTGATGTAGTAGCGGGCGTCCTCGTGGATCGAGGAGGCCATCTTGCGGCCCACGGCGACGGTGACCCGCACGAGGGGTGCGTCGCCGCTGGTGTCTTCCCCGACGTGGCCCCGGTAGACGACGTCTTGGATCTTGCCGGCCGCCACACCCGCGATCTTGAGGGGTGCGCCAGGCTTGAGGCCCGCCGTGCTCCGGTACTCGATGTGGAACACCACCTGGCGCTCCACGCGCACGTCTCCGAGCGCGAAGATGAAGGCGACGAGCAGCACCCCGGAGAGGAGCACGAGCGCGCCAACCTTTATCTCTATTGCGCGTTCACTCAACGGTGCGGCGCCTCGGTCCCGGCGGTAGACGGCAGCACAATCATGACCGCGGCATTGTAGCAGCGCGACCGGGTGGTGCCAGCCTCGACCCAGCCAGAGCCCTCACTGCGCAAGGATCCGCGCGCCGGTCGGCGACGACCCGAAGGTCAAGCGACCGTCCTGAGGGGTCAGGCTCTCCCCGCTGTGCACGTCTGTGAAGGGCTCAGCCGACATGCCGGCGTCCGACAGGTTGATGCTCACCTGCCGCTCCCCCGGGGGCCGAGAGAGGGCGACGATGGCCGCCTTGCCGTCGAATGTGCGCGCGTACACGAGCAGCCCACCCTCAGCGATCAGGGGCTCGGTCCTCTGGCCGCGCTTGAGCGCCGGGTAGGTCTTGCGGGCGCTGCCGAGCGCCCTGGTCCACTCGAGCATGCGCTTCTCGAAGTCGTCGAGCTCGTCACCGAAGCGCATCATGCGGCGGTTGTCCGGATCGCCGGCGCCGGGCAGGCCGTACTCGTCGCCGTAGTACACGAGCGGGACGCCAGGCTGGGTCAGGGCATATGCCAGGGCCATGCGCAGGCGGTTGTAGGGCTCCTCGCGGCTCGGCCGCCCGGGCGGGCTTCGCCAGCCGACGGCCTTCTCGCTGGTGATGTCCCAGACGCCGCAGCCGGTGTCCCCGGCGGCGAGGGTGATGAATCGGGCGATGTCGTGGTTGCCGGCGAAGGTGCTCATGACGGCCGAGCCCCAGCGACCCTGGTTGCCGCGGACGGCGGCGTCCATGTCCGCGAGGCTGCCGCTCCCGAGGGCGAGCTTCTCGAGCACCTGGTAGTTGAAGGGGAAGTCGAACTGGCCGTGCAGGCGGGTGGGGCCCTGGAAGGGGAGGAGGTCGTCCGGGTTGCCGCTGAAGGTCTCGCCTATCATCAAGAAGGGCACGCCCGTCGCCGTAAAGGCCGCGTCCATGCGCGCGCGCAGGGCCTCCAAGATCTCCATGTGCACGTGCTTGACCGCGTCGACGCGGAAGCCGTCGGCGCCCGACTGCTTGACCCACCACTCGGCCATGTCGACCAGGTCCTTGATCACCTGGGGGTTGTCGGTGTCGAGGTCGGCGAGGAAGGAGGTGAACCAGCAGTGCAGGGGGTCTTGCCAGTCGGTGTCCGAGCAGATGCCCGGAGGCTGGTGGAAGCGGCCCGAGTCCTTGTGTTGGGCATAGTAGGGGGAGGAGGTGTGCACGTGGTTGAGCGGGATGTCGAGGAGGATGCGGATGCCCCTCGAGTGGGCCTCGCGCACCATCTCCCGGAGCTCGGCGAGGGTGCCGAAGCGGGGGTCGACCTCCTCGAAGGCCACCGGCCAGTAGCCGTGGTAGCCCGTGTAGTGCGTGGGCGCGCTTGGCGCGGTCTTGGGGCTCTGGTTGCAGCCCTCGCCGTTGAAGGCTCCCCCCGGCTCGCTGCCGTCGGGCCCCCTGGCCGGCCACGAGATCCAGATCGCCCCGACCCCGAGGTCGTCGAAGTAGCCCTCCTGCAGGGACCGGGTCAGCCCGGCGAAGTCTCCGCCCCGGTAGTCGTTGGCCGGCGGCGCGTCTGGGGTGTCGACGTCGTTCGCCGCCGAGCCGCTACGGAAGCGGTCGGTCATGGCGAAGTAGAGGAGGGTGCCCTCCCAGTCCGGATCCGTGTAGACGTAGGCCTTCAAGTGCACCCAGCTCATGGGATCCGCCGGGTCTACGCGGATCTGGACGTCGTGAATCCCCTGGTCGAGGCCGTCGAGGTCGATGGTGGCCTCGTCGCAGTGAACCCGGAGGCTGCCGGCCGGGGCGGGCTCGAAGTCGACGTAGAGCGCGGCGCCGGAGCCGGTGCCGGCGGGCAGGCGGACGCGCGCGTCGACCTGCCCCGTCTGGGAGACCGAGAACTCCAGCAGCTCTGCGCTGGAGCCCTCGCACTCGGGAACCCGGACGATGCTGTTCTTGCCGCCCATGCCGTCGTCGACGGTCTCGGAAGCCATGGGGTCGAGGTGCCACTCCTGGCTGCCGTCCCCGAGCCAGACGACGAACTTGTACTCCCAGGCACCCGGCTCGAGGTGGGTCGTGGCCTCCCAGGTGCCGTCTCCGTCTTCGTCGCTCATGGCGACGGCGCCAGGCCCGGCCTCGGCTTTCCAGTCGTTGAAGGCCCCCGCAACGAACACGCTCACTGCGCCTTCGGGCGGGTCGAAGCGGAAGGTCACCTGCCCGCAGGTCGGATCTCCGCCGCCGGGGCAGTCGCCGGGGTCGGGCGCGGGGCCCGAGTCCGTGCCGCCCGGGTCCGGGGTCGGTGTGTCCTGCCCGGCCTCACCGGGGTCCCGGCCAGCGCCCGGATCGCCGGCCGTGTCCTTGACCGCAGCGTCGGACACGGGATCGCCGTCATCTCCCGGCTTCGGCCCGGTGCCGGGATCCAAGGACGGCCCGGGGCCTCCGGAGTCGCTCTCCGGGCCGCCGGGGACGTCGAGCCCCGAGGTGTCGGCTCCGTCGGCGACGGTGCCGAGGGGAACATCGCGCGCCCCCTGGTCCGGCTCTGCGCAGGAGATCGCAAGAATGGCACAGAGAAGCACCAAGAACGTTCTCATGGTAGCTCCCAATGTCCTGTCTCCGCTCTGTTCGGGAGCGGGACCTTAGCGAAGGCTCTACGAGTTCGCGAACGAGGCGCGAACCTCAGCCCCCTGCGGACACCTGTGGCAGACCGAGTTCCGCAGGCCGAGGGCGTTTGCCTCGACGTAGTTGCCGAGGCAGTTCTCCACGCTCAGGACAGTCGTCAGGGCCTTGCACAAGAAGGTGTCGTGTGCACCGAGCTGACTCTTGACGTCGGCCTGAACGGGCGCGGAATGCTCTGCTGTCTGTAGTGAACGCAACATGCCCTCATTCCGGAAGCGAGGCGCTGGCCTTTTGCCGCAGATCCGCCCAATTGGCAAGACCTGAGTGCGCAAACCCTGGCACAGCAGGGGTTTTCTGACGCAGGCTTCGGGCCCCGTTTTTCTCGGGGTTGCTCCGACCTCTGGCCTCTGGGAGACTCGCCCGATGCTGGTCGAAACTCTGGTGGAGCGGGCCCTGACCGGGCTGTTGGGGGAACAGCTCGACGCGCACGGCTCGCTCTTCTTCTCCGCTCTGAAGACCGCCGAGATGCTCCCGGCCGAGGAGGTCGAGGCCCTCGAGGAGGAGTGGCGAGAGCTGGTGCGCCAGCGTGTCTCGGAGTCTGGTGAAGCGCAACAGGCGCTGGCCGAGTTCGCCATGCGCCTCCGCGCGGCGGTCGGCGCAGCGGCGGCACACCCCACCGCCCCCACCGATGAGAGTCGTTAGCCCTTAGCCACCAGCCATTAGCCAGGAGTCCAGAACCCATGCCGGCCAACCATGCGAAACCCGCAACGGCTAACAGCTAACAGCTGACAGCTCACCAT
>CAZQPP010000333.1:0-9395 GCA_964594295.1 uncultured Myxococcales bacterium
TCGTCGTCTGCCTCGCCGGCTGGGTAGCGGTGGTCCTGGCGGCAGGCGAGCTCCCGAGCTGGACCTTCTACCTCACCATCCTGGCCGCAGCGGTCTTCCTCTCGGTCACCCTCCACACCGTCCGCCTGCGCACCACCCTCGAGCTCATAGAGCTCCAGCAGAGCGAGAAGAGGCAGCGGGAGAAGCTCCAGCGCTCGAACCGCGACCTCGAAGCCTTCGCCTACACCGTCTCCCACGACCTCAAAGAGCCGCTGCGCACCATCACCGGCTTCCTGTCGCTCCTCAAGCGCCGCCACGCTGACGAGATGGGCGACGAGGCGAAGGAGTTCCTGCGCCACGCCCTCGACGGGGCTTCGCGCATGGAGACCATGATCGCGGACGTCCTGACCTACTCGCGGGTAGGCGGCGGCGCGGCCAGGGCGAAACCGGTGTCGGTCCGCGAGGCCGTCGACGTGGCCCTCGAGCAGCTCCGCTCGGCTATCGAGAGGAGCGGCGCGGAGGTCACGGTCCCCGAAGACCTGCCCACGGTGGAGATGGAGCTGACGGACCTCGTCCGCCTCCTCCAGAACCTCCTCTTCAACGCGATCAGGTACCGCTCCAAGGAGCGCACACCCGAGATCCGACTCGAGGTGGAGCGCGAGGGCGAGCTCTGGCGCTTCTCGGTGAGCGACAACGGGGCCGGCATGGAGACCGACGACATCGACCGCCTCTTTGGGCTCTTCCAGCGGAGCAACGAGCGGGAAGACGACAGCGGCACGGGGGTGGGCCTCGCGGTGTGCCGGAAGATCGTCGGGCGCTACGGCGGGAAGATCTGGGCGGAGTCCGAGCGGGGCATAGGCAGCACCTTCTTCTTCACGCTGCCGGCCTGAAGCCTCAGGGAGCCGTCGCGCCGGAAGCCTCCGCCTCGGAGCCGAGCCTCTTGCGGACCTCCTCGAGGGACCGGGTGCGCTCCACGCTCTCCTCCTGCATGCGCCTGACGGCTCGAAGCCGTCGCTCCACGACATCGCCGCCCGCGTAGCGGCGGGCCTGCGCCGCCATCTTGCGTCCGATCTCTATCGGCTCCGGCGCGACGCCGCCGCGCTTTATGGTGGCCAGCGCCGCGAAGCTGCAGTCAGCCGAGGAGTCCTTGGCGCGAGTGAGCAGGCGGGTGAGGCGATCCCGGACCTTCGCGCGCTCCTCCATGAGCCGCTCGCGACGCACGCGGACCATGGCGCGCACGCTGCCGCGGCCGGCGTAGACCATGCGCTTCCTGATCAGCTTCGCCGAGCGGTCGTCCATCGCAGCGAGGACGGCGTTCGTGCCATCCTCCTCGTGCTGCCGGACGTCCTCGAGGTCTGTGAGGTCCTTGTCGAGCTCGTGGAGCCGCCGTTCGAGGGCGGTCTTCAGCTCTCGATCTCGCGGCGCGAGCGAGACCTCGTCGTCGTTTGCGGCCGGAGCTTCAGGCTCCTCGCTGCCCCCGGCGCTTGACTTCAAGATGGCCTCGCCGAGCACGCAGTGGATGGCGTCGACACAGTCCGCGAGGCGCTCCCGGTGCCGGTGCTCGTTGTCGAGGGCCGTCTGCACGCTCTCGAGGGCGTTGGAGCCGCCCATCCTGCCGAGGGCCCAGCACAGGAGCTTGGCGGGCCCGGCCTTCTCCTCGGCGAGGTCCAGGGCGGCGTTCGTCTCGTCGGCCGGTGCGGCCGGGAGCTTGGGCAGGGCGGACACGTCGATCAGGGTGAGCCGAGACTCCCGGCCCTCTCCACTGTCTCGGGCCTCGCCGGGCTCAGAGGGTCTGTCCGCCTCGGGGTGAGAGGGGGCACGCCCGGAGCTGCTGGGAGGCTCCGGATCCGGCGCCACCGGCTGCGAGGGCTGACGCTGGCGGGCCCGCTCGGCGTGCGCCGGCCTCCGCGAGCCGCGCCGCGGCCTCGGTGCCGCCGGGGCAGCGGAGCGCGCGCGCGACACCGCGCCGAGCATCGGCGTGTTGCACCCGGGGCAACGCCTCTGCCCGGCCGCCACCATCGTCATGCACATGGGGCAGGTCTGAGGCTGCGCCCTCGGCTCGACCGCTCGGGTTTCTCTGCGTGCTTGAGACCGCTCCACTTCGCGCCTCTCGACGTGACGTGCAAGAGGATCATCGGCAGATTGCCCGGGGGCTTGACCGATAGTGGACGAAGTGCGAACTCTCCCACGGCAGGATGACCTGAACACGCGTGAGAGGTGCGGCCATGTCGAGCTGGAGGAGCGCGTTAGCGGCAATGATCGTAGGTGCGGCGGCCTGGCTGGCGCCCGCGGCCTCGTCAGCCCAACCGATCACCTTGCCCATGTCGCCCGCCGAGGCTTCGGTCAGCGGGGATCTGAGCACCCTGACCTTCTTCGCCTCCGCGGACGCCGGCTATACGCCGTTCAAGGCCGAGTACGAAGGGAGCAAGCTGGCCCGGCAGCTCAGCGGGATCGACATCACCGGCACCAACACGGACTTCAACTTCAAGGAGAGAGAGCAGCGCCTCATGTCCCTCGGCGGCACGGCCGGCCTGCGCTGGCAGCCGAGCGACGCGGTGCACCTGCTCTTCGGAGTCGGCGTCTCCTGGCTCGAGCTCCAAGAGGAGAACACCATCCAGGTCCAGAGCGGCAGCTACAACAACGAGCACCGCGAGTTCCGGAGCATCTCCCCCAACCCCGGCTTCTCCGCCACCATCGGCATCGACCTGATCCCGGTGCAGCGCCCGCACCTCGCCTTCGTGCTCGGGGCGCAGGTGATCTACCTGAGCGCCTTCGGCCTGCGAGGCACGGAGCTGACCGGGACCGACATCGTGCTCGGCGGGGCCGCCGCGGGCTCGTCGAAGATCTACGCGCAGACCAACACGACGGACCTCAACCTCCAGCTGCTGACCTTCCTCCCCCACGTCGGTCTCGAGTGGCGCCCGCGGGCCTCCTGGGCCACGAACACCTTCGGCCTGTTCAGCACCTACGTGCTCTCCTTCGGCAGCATGACCAAGCAGTTCAGGTTCACGAGCGAGGACTACCCCAACGTCGGGAACGCGAGCACCTCCGCCTACCAGGAGACCGAGACCAACCTCGACATGAAGCTCGCCCCCATCCAGTACCTCGGGGCCTACTACGGCTGGACCTTCGCCATCCCGCGCGTCGGCTCCATCGGCCTCGAGGTGCAGTTCGGCACGCGCTGGAACGGCAACGTCAACTACCAGTACTCCTTCTGATGCAGCGAGCATTCGGGCCCAAGGCTTGAGTGCTCGCCCTGGAGGACAAGTCCATGAGAAACCTGATCCTCGGAAGCGCCCTGACCGCCGCCCTGCTCCTCGCCGCCGGCTGCGCGACCAAGGGGACTCGCGTGACCGAGCGAGTGCTCCCAGGTGAAGCGCCGCGCGCGATCGACCAGGCCATCCTGGCCGACGCCATCGACGCCGCCTTCGCCCAGATAAACGTGGACGGCATCGCCCGCGCCCTCGGCACCAACGCCAGCTCCGACGCCTACGTCGAGGTGAGCGCCCCCTTCCCGCTCACGACACACCTGCGTGAGTACGCCTACTCCCGCGCAGCCGCCGTGGCGGGCTCCATCGGGCTCCGCGTCCTGGAGATCGAGCGCATCATGGAGCGCCCCACTCCGGACAAGCAGCTCCAGATCCTCCAGACCGTCTACCCGAACACGGCCGCGCGCGTGCTCTTGATGATCTCCTACGCCGGCGTCGACGACGAGGCGGTCCTCGACGAGCACGAGGCCCACGCCACGAGCAAGCCCGAGCGCATCCTGCGGGGCCGCTTCAAGGCGACCTTCTCGGTGGTGCCGAGGGCGGGGAGCTTCCGCGGCACCTACCAGATCGTCGAGGGCAGCTCGAAGTACGAGATCGTCGAGGGCCGCCACCTCGGCAAGCGCTGATCTCCTGCGGCGCCCCGCCCAGCGACCGACCCTCATGTGCCCGCACCGTCTACCCTTGCTGGCGACCCTCGGGTTGCTCGCCGGCGCGCTCGTGTCTTCTACACCGGGCTGTGGTGAGGAGCCTGCGGACGAGGAGCTGAGCCCGCAGGAGCTCCTGGTGCTCACGGTCGAGTCCTGGCGGCAGCACGTCGCCTCGGGCAGCCAGTCGCGCGCCCAGGCGCTCATGCTCGAGACCTTCAGGCACCAGGGCAGGGAGCGCGGGGACTTCCAGCGCTGGATGGACGGCCTCGCCACGAGCGCGCCGCTCCAGATAGAGCTCTCCCGAATCGCCTTCGAGCTCTCGGAGGACGGCGCCTCGCTCGACTACGTGCTCGGCGTCCGCGGCTGCGGTCGAGGAGGCGACACAGGTGAAGCCGGCGCCACGGAGGGCGACCCGAGCAGCGAGTACGTGGTCACCCCGACCGAGACCGGCGGCGCGAGCGGCTCCTGCCCACTCATCCAGCAGTGCCGGGCGGGTGCGGCCGCCGAGTGTGGCTGGATCGCCCGCTGGGCCTGGGACGGCGAGGTCTGGCGGGCGGCCGGGGACGGCGAGCCCTGGGGAGCCGAAATCAAGCTCCGGGCCAGCTCCGACGGAGTCTTCCTGATAGGCGGCGTCACGGATCCGGGGCGGGTCGTGAGCGCGGCGCGGGCTCGCTGGCGCGGGCAGCCGGAGGCCGTCGAGCTGAGCCCCACCGCGAGCTCGGTGTGGGCCGTGCCCAAGGACACCGCCTTGCCGCCCGAGCTCAGCAACGACGCTCCCCTCCCCTGGTTCCTGGAGCTCGAGGTGGAGCACGAGGGTGGCGAGACCGACAGCGAGATCCGCTTCGACACCGTCATGAGCTCCTTCGCCTCATCGGTGTCGCCGACGGGCGAGGCCCGCCAGCCCATCACCTTCGAATGGCAGCGCCCCCGCGAGGCCGAGGGCGGCCTCACCGCCGAGGTCTGGGAGGGAGACTCCATGAGGTGGCGCTCCCCTCGCGTCTTCACGGACAGCCTCGCCTACCAGGGCCCCGAGCTCTCCACCGAGAAGGAGTACAGCCTCAAGGTCATCACCTACGACCTCCACTGGAACGAGGCCGTCACCTCCTCGCCCCTGAAGGTCCTGCCCGACGAAGCCCTGACCCCCGACCCGCGCTCCATAGACCCGGTCGCCGGGCCGGCCGCGGGCGGCACCGAGCTGACCATCCGGGGCCGGCACTTCCTCGCCGGCGCCCGCGTCGAGATAGGCTCGAAGGAGTGCGGCAGCACGGAGGTCGTCAGCGACCGCGAGATCACCTGCGTCACGCCCCCGCTCGACGAGGGCTCCCACCACGTCGCCGTGATCAACCCCGGGGGCCAGGTGGGGCTGCTCGAGGACGCGTTCTCGGCGTTGTAGCTCCCCGGCTCCGGCTCAGGGAGGCAGGACCGGGATCTCGTAGTTGGGGATCACCTTCGCGCCGCCGGGACCGTTGCCCTCGACGGCTTCGCAGCCCATCGGCGGCCACTCGAAGGTGCAGACCTCCCACAGGTCCTGCTCGTGGAGCTCGACCTGGTCCGATGCGAAGATCTTCAAGGAGCCCATCCACATCCTCACCGTGGCCAGCGCCGGGCCGAAGCCCTTGGGGAAATCCGGTGACTTGGGGTCCTCCCAGTAGTGCACGCCCACCGTGTAGCGCAGGCCCTCCACGCTCTCGAGCAGCGAGATCAGCTCGGGGCCCCCGCCGTCGCTGTCGTCACGCGACATGACCGGGTTGTCGCGAACCGAAGGATCCGTGACTCCCCACTCCGGCTCCGGGTTGAGCGGGTAGCAGTCGAAGAGCCTGTCGAAGTAGCCATCGGGCGCGCCGTCGCTGTCGAGGTCGTAGCCTCTTGCGAAGGGGTGCACGAGGTGGAGATCCAGGTCGCTGCCGGCGTTGGGACCATGGTCCTGCTCGTCGGGATCGCCGGGCGTTTCCCACACGAGCTCGATCCTCAGCCCCGGCACCGCCACGGCCCTGATCTCCTGGCAGGGCGACTCGCAGGAGACCCGGCCCGCCTCGTCTTCGACCTCCAGGCATGCCCGCCAGGTTCCCTCTCGCCGCACCACCAGCTCCGGAGCAGGCCCGTCTTCGGTGCCGGGCCTGAAGAACACGTCGTCGTCCTCGGGGGGGAAGAGAGACCACCTGTACTCGGCGACCTCGCCTTCGAGCGCCCTGGAGTGGGTGCCGTCGAGCAGGATCCTCGCCGGCACCTCCAGCTCGTCGGCGCCCAGGAGGCCGATCATCGCGATCGGCGCGAAGGTCGCGACCGAGATGGCGTTGAGCTTGATCGCCGCGACGCGACCAAAGGTGTTGGAGCGCAGGAGGAGGTAACCGTGCTCCGTGAGCACGTCCCTGGAGCACTCGGGGAGCAGCTCCTTGCCGGCGCTGGTGTATCGGACGAGGACGCGCCTGACGTGCCCCGCGGGGACCACGAGAGGCCGATCCTCGCTTGGAGGGACCTCCGGCTCATCCCCACGCGCGACCTCGACCGTGAAGCGCGAGCTGCTCGCCCTCACCCCGAGGCCCATCATCTCGGGATCCTCCTCGTCTGCCTGGTTGGTCGGCCGCAGCTCGTAGATCTCCAAGGCGTCCGGGCCAAGGGAGTGCAGCTCGAGGGCGCGCTCAACGACCGAGCCCCCGAGGAGCACCGGCCCGAGCTCGGCCGGCTCGGGCATCACCTCGAGCCGGGGTCCGACCAGCCTGCCCCGAAGAGCCACCTCACGAAAGTCAGGCGGCCCCGCCCAGGAGGTCCACACCCGGAGCACCCCCGAGTAGTCCCGCTCCTCGTATGGGCTGAAGCGGATTCGCACACGGAACCCCCCACCGGGGTTCAGGATCACGCCCGGGTCGAGTCGGGCGGTCTCGCCAACCGGGAAAGCTTCACCACGAAGCTCCATGGAGAAAGCAGGGTCTCCCTCCACCCCGAGGCTGTTCAGCTTGATGGGCAGGCAGCCCGCGTTCGAGATGCGCACGTCCTCCTTCTTGACCTCCCCGGCCCGTGTGCCGCCCATTTCGACGGCCTGCGGCTCCAGCGACAGCGCCACGACGGAGTCCGTGACCTGCACGACGACGAAGACCACCGGGTGCCTCGGGTCGTCGCTGCGAATCACCAGCCTCCCGTAGAGTGGACATCCGAGGGTCCTGTTGTAGCGGAGATCGACCTGGAGGACCTGCTTGAGACCCGGCGGGAGCACAACGGGAAGCTCCGGCTTTTCGGCGAAGGACAGCCAGTCGCCCTCGGCCCCCGCCGATACCCCATCGAGCATGCTCTCGAGCTCCAGCCCCTCGATGCTCAGATCACGCTCCCCGATGTTCGAGAGCGTGACGGTCCTCGTGGCGCTTCCGCCCGGCGGGGTGTCGGCGATGGAGAAGTTGAGGAGGCAAGGGTCGACCGCAACGCGCTGAGCCCCTATCTCCCCGTGCGACGTGCTTGCGGCGAGCGCGCCGAGGATGCAGGCGTTCGTGTCGACGTGCTTGACCGCGGGAGAGTCGGCCTCCCGCTCGGCGCACGCCGGCAGTCCCCAGACGAGCAGGGCCCCCGCCAGCAACGCTCTCGTCTTCCAAAGCATCGGCCTGGTCACAAAGTATCGCCGGTTGGGCCCGCACGACAAGGGGATCTCACTGTCACCCAGCCCTGGCGCGGCCGGTCCTGCGCAGGCCCTCGCCGTGTCTCAAAAACGGAAGCGCAGGCCTCCCCCGAAGCCCACCGAGGTGCCGGTCTCGGGCCCGGTCGCCATCATGACGTGGGCGGCCACGTACTTCAGCACGGCGCCGCCGCGGGCGAGGAAGCCGGCCTCGGTGTCGCCGGCGATGTACAGGCCGGCTCCGACGTTCACGGTCCAGTCCGGAGAGCCCGGCACGAAGGGCACGCGCAGGTCCTGCACCGCCTGGAGCCAGAAGGTCCCCTTGGTGCTGCTCTCGGAGTCGCACTGGGAGGGATCGGCGGCGCAGAGCCCCGAGGGGTTGAGCTGCTCCTCCGGCACCACCCGCATCTGGCCGTAGCCGAGCGCCACGTCCAGCCACGGCTGGAGCCACCCGAGATCGGCCTCGCGCCAGCCGAAGGCAGCAACGGCGCTCAGCTTCGGCTCGGCGCTGCGCTTCGAGTCCAGTCCGGACCACGAGGCGCCGGCGACGCCCACCTCGAAGACCTGCGGACCCATGCGCTTCTTCTTCTTTGTGGCGCGGCTCTCCTCGCTCGAAGGCGCCCTCGGGGCCGGGGCGACTCCCTTCGAGCTGCGCACCCCACGCTCGGCGAATGTCTCTCCCCCGGGAGCAGCCTCTCGAGCGGCCAGGGCCCGCAGATCGGGGCCCTCCTCGCCTCCCGAGAACCCCAGGTCGAGCCCGCCGTCTCCGAGCAGGCCGGGGGTCTGGCGCCGATCCCGCAGCGTGGCCAGGAGAGCACGGTCCGCGTAGTCGCGCACCTCCTTCGCGCTGACTCGACCGTCTTCGTCGGTGTCGCCCCAGCCCCGCAGGGCTCCGAGGGCCAGGTAGCTGAAAGCCGGGCGGCGCTCGCCCGGGAGGGCCCCCGCGAACTGGTCGCCGGCCGCGGCGGTGAGCACCGCGACGCGGCGCGGCGCGGCTTTGGGATCGCGGACCGCGACGAGAGGCTGGAGGCCCTCGAGGAGCGGCTTGCCGTCGCTCGCGCGCCCGGAGAAGCAGGCGTCGATGATCGCCACTCCGGTCACACCACGCTTGGAAGCCAGCAGCTCGACGGCCTCCGAGCGCGGGAGGCTTCGCGCCTCGATGAGGTTGGCGCGCTGCTGGGCGTCGAAGCCCACGAGCAGGCCGTCGCGGCCGTCCCTGGAAGGCACCCCGTGGCCGATGAACACGAACCAGATACGCCCGCCGCGCTTGACCTGCTCCGCCGCCTGCTTCAGGGCCGCCCTGATGTCGTCGGCGGTCGCGCGCTCGTCCAAGAGCAGCTGCACCTTCGAGGCCGGCACTCCCCGGGGACCGGTCAGGTAGGCGTACCAGTCCTGGGCGTTGGCCCGGGCGCCGGGGACCTCGGCGACCATGGCGTAGCGCTCGATGCCGGCGATCACGGCGGCGTCGCGATCGCCGCCGCCGGCCTCCTCGAGGTCTGCGGCCACGTCCGGCCAGGCCTGCGCCGCGGACGGCTCGGCCCAACACAGGAGGAGCGCGGTCAAGGCCACCGCAGAGACCAGACTCACGCTGCCCGGGAAACGCCCGAGCGCTCGGCTGCGACCTGTCATGCGGACTCCTTGAGCTTCTCTCGGTTCCTACCAGCCTGTCGCGCATTGCGCACGACAGGCTGTCTGCCCGAGTTAGGCGGGGCGGGCGTTTCTTCGACGAAACACCTTGTTGTGTCCGACCTGCCGTCCCGGCTCGCGCTACGCGCTCCGCCGCAACCTGGCGACTGTCAGACACAATCGGGCGGCGCCGAGGCTTTGCGCCGGGTGCGTTGGCGAAAAGGGGGTCTGGGCGACCGGGCAAGCAGTTAGCTGTTAGAGGTTAGCCATTAG
>CAZQPP010000334.1:0-9392 GCA_964594295.1 uncultured Myxococcales bacterium
CCCGAGGACATCCCCGCCGACGTGCCTCCGCTCGACGTGCCCGAGGACATCCAAGCGGACGTTCCTCCGCTCGACGTGCCTGAGGACGTCCCTGTGGACGTGCCTCCGCTCGACGTGCCCGAGGACGTCCCTGTGGACGTGCCTCCGCTCGACGTGCCCGAGGACGTCCCTGCTGTGGACGTGCCTCCGCTCGACGTGCCGGAGGACGCTGCCGAAGACGTGCCGCCGGCAGACATCCCGGAAGACTCTGCCGAGGACGTTCCACCGGCAGACGTCCCGGAGGACACAACCACGGATGCAGCCGACACATCGCCCGAGTGCGTCACCGCCACCATGGGCGACCTCGTCATCGACGAGATCCTCGCCGACCCGCCGTTGGAGGCCGCCGGCGACGCAAACGCCGACGGGACGCGACACCACCACGAAGACGAGTTCATAGAGATCGTGGCGGCCGGCACGGCCCACGTCTCGCTCGAGGGAGTCACCATCACCGTCGGTGGCAAAACCCGCCACACCTTCGCAGACCTCTGCCTCGGCCCGGGCGAGGCGGTCGTTGTCTTCGGCGGCGGCGAGCCCGCGCTCGACCTCGAAGGTGTCGCCGTCCTCGTGGCCGGCACGGCCTTCATCCTGAGCAACTCGGGCACGACCGTGGCCCTCAACGCCGCCGACGGGGCTCCCCTCGACCTTCACGCCTACGGCGGCGAAGGCGCCAACGACTCCTCCCTGACCCGCTCTCCCGACGTTACGGGGAGCTTCGCGGTGCACGACACCGTCGCGCCGGCCGGAGCTGCATACTCCCCCGGCCGCTGCGTGAACGGTGAGATCTTCCCGGGGTGCCTGGGAGACTAGGCCTTTTTGCGGGTCAGGCCTTCTTGCGCGGGGTGCGCCGGCGTGCCGGGGGCTTGCGGAACTTCTCCACGAAGCCCATGACGCGCTCGAAGACCGCCTCGCGCTCCATGTCCTGGCCCATCTCGTGGCCGCTCCGCTCGAACCAGTGGATCTCGCGGTGCTTAGAGGCCACGTCACGGTAGATGATGTTGGCCGACACCGGCGCCACGACCGTGTCCTTCTTGGACTGGAGCACGGCGATGGGGACGTCGACGTCTCCGAGGCGCGACTCGGTCTCCTTCGAGTAGCGGTAGAGCGAGGCGAATGAGTCGGTCGTGAAGCGCGGGTAGTTGGTGTTGTTCGCCCGCAGCGTCTCGTCCTGGAATGCCTCCGGAGACGGCCAGGTCTTGAAGAGCTTGGCCATCAGCGGGGTGGCGACCGAGAGCGGGTCCGCGAAACGCAGCGCGGCGGCCATCGTGGCGACGCCCGCGATCTTGTCAGCGTGACGCATCGCGAGGTTCAGCGCGATCAGGCCGCCCATGGAGAGGCCGACGACGACGACTCGGTCGACCTCCTCGGCGAGCTCCAAGAGGGCGGCCTCGGCGTCCTCGTACCAGTCCTCGGCGGTCACTCCCTGCAGGTCCTGGTAGCTCGTGCCGTGCCCTCGCAGCACCGGCATGCGGAAGGGGAGCTTCGCCTTCTCGAGGTAGGGGAGCAGGCCGTTGACGGTGTCGAGGCTGCCCGTGAAGCCGTGCAGCAAGAGCACACCCACCTTCTTGTGCTTGGGGAGCGGCTTGATGGGCACCTCGAGGGGCACGTAGGCGTTCTTGTGGTCCACCAGCGCGCTGATCGCCAGCATCAGCTTCTTGGTGGCCTTGCGCAGGTCCTCGCGGCTGAGCTCCTTGTCGTAGTACTCCTCGAAGGTGAGGGGCTCGCCGTAGCGGACCTCGATTGGCACGTTCCTGGGCGGCTCGAGGATCTCGAGGCGCGGGTAGATCTCGGGCGGCAGGGCAGCGCTGCTGCCGGACACTCCGACGGGCACGATCGGCACCTTCGCCCCGATGGCCAGGCGCACGGCGCCCGACTTGCCGCGCAGGAGGCCCGTGTCCGGCTCCACCTCGTGGCGCATGACGTCCTCCTCGCCCGGGATAGTGCCCTCGGGGAAGATGACGAGGGCCTTGCCCTCCTTGAGCGTCTCGATCGCGTCTCGGATTGCCTGGTCGTCGCCGCCACGGCGTACGAAGGGTGAGTCGCTGAGCACGACGAGGTGGCGCAGGACCGGCCAGTCCTCGAACATCGCCTTGGCCAGGAAGCGCAGCCGCCGCGGGCTGGTCGCGCCGATGACCTGGACGTCGTTCCAGCTCTGGTGGTTCGACGCGAAGAGCACTCCGCCTTCCCTCGGCACGTTCTCGAGGCCTTCGGCCTTCAGGTCGTTGTTCTTCTCGAACATGCGGCCCATGACCGTGCGCACGAGGTCGTAGAAGGGATCTGTGATCTTCTCCAACGCTCCTGTGGCCTTGACTGTCGAGACCGCGAGGCCCAACGCCATGTCTGCCGGCTTCATGGCTGCGAAGACGATGTCCTGACGCTCCAACTCGTACCTCTCGTGCCGGGGGGTGTCGCAGCGCGTCATGTTCGCGGGCTTGCGAAGGCCGCATCCACCCGCGAGCGTCTGACGCGTTGCGTCAGAGTATCGGTCAACCGGGAGGTGCCTGTCAAAGGCTCCGCTCTCTCGAGCTTCGGCTCGCGGCACGGCGCAAGTTCGCGCCGAGGCGGCCTGCACGCGACACAAATGCCCTTGATAGCAGGGCAAGAATCGCATAAGCGGCGGTGCCATAGAGGGATCCAAGATGCACGGACGAAGCACGCTGCTCTACATCCTCCTCCTCTTGCTCGCCGCCTGCGGAGCCGAGCCCGACTCCGAGGAGAAGGGGAGCGGGGGCGATCCCGCCGGCACCTCCGGCGAAGGCCCGACCGCGGGCAAGAGCGACTACCTCTCCAAGCCCTGCGAGCACCTCGGCGACCTCGAGTTCGCCGTCGGCGAGTTCAGGGTCTTCGCCTCTCCCCACCTCGGCTTGAAGGTCTGGCACAGCGCCGCGCCGGGGAAGATCCTCTACCAGACCGAAGCGAACCGCCTCGTGGCCCTCGGCGAGGCCAGGCTCTCGCTGCACGAGCACCGCGGCTCCTTCGAGGTCGACGAGGAGATCGAGCTCTGGTGCGACAAGACCTACCTCGACGACGTCGCCTGCGACGGGGACGCCCTCGCCATCCTCGGGGACATGCGCTTCGGCGACGATGCTTGCGACGACGGCGACTTCGAGCTGCGCTTCGAGGAGGTCGCCGCCGGGCAGCTGCAGGTGCGCGCCGGGAGCGAGCACGAGTCCAAAGATCTCGTCTCCCTCGTCTTCAAGCGCGGCCGCAACGAGGGCTTCTTCGGCTTCGGCGAGCAGTTCACCCACCTCAACCACGCGGGCCAACAGGTGCCGATCCTCGTGCAGGAGCAGGGCATTGGCCGAGGCGCCCTGCCCCACTCCGCCGTCGTGAACATCGCCTCGCCGGGCTCGGGGGGCCACGCATACTCGACCTACTACGCGGTGCCCCACACCATCAGCGACCGCGCGCGCTCGTTCTTCTTGGAGAACACGGGCTACAGCGTCTTCGACCTGCGCAACGCGGACTGGGTCAAGGTGCGCGCCCACGCCCGGGAGATAGTCGGCCGCATCGTGCACGGCGACACGATCCCCGAGCACATCCGCCAATTCACCGAGCTCACCGGCCGCATGCCCGAGCCCCCGACCTGGCTCGACGAGGGCGCCGTGGTGGCCGTGCAGGGCGGCAGCGACAAGCTGCGTGGGGCCTGGCAGGCGCTCTCGCAGTACGGCACCCCCATCTCCGCCTTCTGGACGCAGGACTGGGTCGGCCGCCGCGCCACGAGCATCGGCTCCCAGCTCTGGTGGAGCTGGTCTCTGGACCGCGAGTCCTACCCGGACTGGGAGGAGCTCGTCAGCGAGCTTCACTCGGAGGGCATCCGCATCCTCGGCTACGTCAACCCCTTCCTGGTCGACCTCCCCCACGCCAGCGACGAGCGCCCGAACCTCTATGCCGAGGCCCTGGGCCTGGGCCACCTGGTCATGAAGGACGACCTCTTCCCCTTCCAGGTCACCCTGACGGACTTCCCGGCCGCCATGGTCGACCTGACCAGCCCAGAAGCCCGCACCTGGATCAAGGACGTCATCAAGGAGCGCATGGTCGGCGCCGGCTTCAGCGGCTGGATGGCCGACTTCGGCGAGGCCCTGCCCATCGGCGCGAAGACCTCCGCCGGGCGGGCGACGGTCGAGATCCACAACACCTACCCCGAGATGTGGGCGGAGGTGAACCGTGAGCTGATCGAGGAGGAGGGCCGCCTCGGAGACATCCTCTTCTTCACCCGCGCGGGCTTCACCCGCAGCCCCGCCTCGAGCACCATGTTCTGGGGAGGCGACCAGATGGTGACCTGGGACGGGGACGACGGCCTGCAGTCGGCGGTGAAGGGGCTCCTGAGCGGAGGCTTCTCGGGCGCCGCGCTCAACCACTTCGACGCCGGCGGCTACACCTCTGCGTCGGCCGGCGGCATCGGCATCACGAGGGGCCAGGAGCTCCTGAAGCGCTGGGTGGAGGTCGCGGCCTTCACCGCCATGCTTCGCACCCACGAAGGGAACCAGCCCGAAGCCAACGCCCAGGTCTACGACGATGACGAGAAGCTGCGGCGCCACTTCGCCCACTTCGCCAAGGTCTACAAGGGCCTGGCCTTCTACCGCCGCGAGCTCTTCAAGGAGGCCGCCGCCACCGGCATGCCGGTCGTGCGGCACCCGGTGATCCACTACCCCGACGACGACACCTTCAGGAGCATGGACGACGACGACCTCGAGTTCCTGCTGGGCTCTGACTTGCTGGTCGCGCCAGTGCTGACCCGCCTGACGCACACTCGAAAGGTCTACCTGCCGCGGGGCCGGTGGATGAACATCTGGACCGAGGAGGTCTTCGGCAAGGAAGACCGCGGCGTATGGCTCAAGGACGTGGAGGCCAAGATCGGCCTGCCGCCGGTCTACGCCCGCGTCGGCACGGAGTGCGCCGACCGCATCGTGCGCGAGCTCTCCATCGCGGGGGGCTACTTCCTCTACAACTACTGAGCCCAGCCCTGGTCGGAGCTGAGCAGCTCCCACGCCTCGTCGAGAGACTGCGGTATCACCCGCGAGCCCGCGACCGAGCACATGAAGTTCGTGTCGCCGGCCCAGCGCGGGATGACGTGCACGTGGAGGTGCTCGGGGGTGCCGGCGCCGGCGACCGGGCCGAGGTTGATGCCGACGTTGACGCCCTGGGCGCCCATTCGGCGCTCGACGAGGTCCACCGCGTCGTTCGTCGCCTCGAAGAGCTCGGCGCGCTCGTCGGAGTCGAGCTCCTGCAGGCGCGAGACGTGGCGTAGCGGGGACACGAGGAGGTGGCCGTTGTTGTAGGGGTAGCGGTTGAGCATGGTCAGCACACGCTCGCCCCTGGAGATGACGAGGCAGGCACGGTCGTCGTCAGAGTCACGGCCCACGCAGAGGAAGCACTCGTCGGGCTTCGGCCCGAGGATGTAGCCTATGCGCCAGGGAGCCCAAAGGCGGTCGAGCTTCTCTCCCGGCTTTTCGCCCTGGGACATGGGCCGGCCCCTGGCTGGGAGGGACTAGGCCTCCGTGGTCTCCGGCTTGGGCTCTTCCTCGGCCTCGGGCTCGACCTCGGGGTCGGTCTCGTCAGCAGCCGCGGGATCGACCTCAGGCTCGGTCTCGGGCTTTCCTGCAGTCTCGGCCTCGGGCTCATGCTCAGGGTCGAGCTCATCTTCAGCCTCGGGATCGACCTCAGGCTCAGGCTCGGGCTCGGGATCGGCCGCCGCTTCCGGCTCAGGCTCGGGCTCGGCCGCCGCTACGGGCTCCGGCTCGGGCTCGGCCGCCGCCTCCGGCTCAGGCTCGGGCTCGGGCTCGGGCTCGGCCGCCGGCGCCGCCGCGGGCTCCTCGGGCTTCGCCATGTCGAACTTGGAGAGGTCGACCTTCTCGCGGAGCAGGTCGCCGAGGGTGGTCCCGGAGTCGGCCTTCTCACGCTGCATGTAGGCCTTCATCTCCTCGTCGCCCGGCTGGTGGATGCGCCTGATGGACAGCGCCACCTTGCGCTCCTCGGGCACGTAGTTGATGACCTTGGCCTTGATGGTCTGGCCCTCGTTGATGACCTGGCGGATGCTGGCCACGCGCTCGGTGCTGACCTCGGAGATGTGGATGAGGCCCTCGATGTGCTCGTCCAAGCGGACGAAGGCGCCGTAGTCCACGATCTTGGTGACCGGCACGTCGAAGACCTGTCCGATGGGGAAGCGGTCCTCGATGGTGAGCCAGGGGTCCGGGGTGAGCTGCTTGACGCTCAGGCTGAAGCGCTCGCGCTCGGGGTCGATGTTGACGACGATCGCCTCGACCTCGTCGCCGATGTTGTAGACCTCTTCGGGGTTCGGCTGGCGGTTCGACCAGGTGAGGTCGGAGACGTGGATGAGCCCGTCGATGCCTTCCTCGATGCCGACGAAAACGCCGAAGGTCGTGACGCTCTTGACGTTGCCGCGCACGCGAGTTCCCGGAGGGTACTTGTCCTTCAGGACCTCCCACGGGTTGTCCGTGGCCTGCTTCATGCCGAGCGAGATGCGCTTGTTGTCGAGGTCGATGTCGAGGATGACGGCTTCGATCTCGTCGCCCACGTCCACGATCTGCGAGGGGTGCTTGACCCGCTTCGTCCAGGACATCTCGGAGATGTGGATGAGCCCCTCGATGCCGGGCTCGAGCTCCACGAACGCGCCGTAATCGGTGAGCGAGACGACCTGGCCCTTGACCTTCTGGTTCTCGGTGTAGCGGTCGGTCACGCGGTCCCACGGGTCGGCCGTGATCTGCTTCAGGCCGAGGGAGACGCGCTCGCGGTCGGGGTCGAACTTCAAGACGATGACCCGGACCTCGTCGCCCACCTGGAACATCTCGGTCGGGTGGTTGATGCGGCCCCAGGACATGTCGGTGATGTGGAGCAGGCCGTCGATGCCGCCGAGGTCGACGAAGCAGCCGTACTCGGTGATGTTCTTGACGATGCCGTCGAGGATCATGCCCTCCTTGAGGTGCTTGATCGTCTCGCGCTTGAGGGCCTCGCGCTCCTTCTCGAGGAGGGCGCGCCGGGACAGGACGATGTTCCCGCGGC
Organism: uncultured Myxococcales bacterium; assembly: GCA_964594295.1. Lineage (GTDB taxonomy): Bacteria > Myxococcota_A > UBA9042 > UBA3505 > UBA3505 > CAZQPP01. The sequence goes on from CAZQPP010000334.1 coordinate 7,063, forward strand.
GCTTGTTGAACTTGATGATCCTGAACTTGTAGCGCTGGCCGAGGTACTTCTCGAGGTTGCGCACGGGGCGCAGGTCCACCTGGGAGCCCGGCAGGAAGGCCTTGACGCCGATGTCGACGGTCAGGCCGCCCTTCACGCGCGCGACAATCTGTCCTTCAACCAGCTCACCCTGCTCGACGGCCTGCTCGAGGCGGTCCCAGATCTTGAGCTTGATGGCCTTGTCCTTGGAGAGCTCGAGCAGACCTGTGTCGGTCTCCACCTCGTCGATGTAGACCTCGACCTCGTCACCCACCTCGACGGCGAGCTCGCCGTCGGGCAGCAGGAACTCTTCGGCGGGAACTATGCCCTCGGCCTTGTAGCCGATGTCCACGATGACCTGGTCTTTGATGATGTCGACCACGTTGCCGCGGACCACGTCGCCGACGCGGAAGCGGCGGTCGTCACCGTACTCGGCCAGCAGAGCAGCGAAGTCCTCCTCTTCGGGCGCAGCCGTCGCCGCGGGCGCAGCCTTGGGCTCCGGAGCGGCGGGCTCAGCCGCCTCCTCGCTCTTTGTCTCCGCCGGGGCCGTCTCTTCCGGGGCGGCGGGCTTCTCCTCCGCCACCTCAGGGGTTGGCTCGGGCGCTGTGTTGGGCGAGTTCTGCATTCAGTTGCTCCGAAGAGGCTGGGCCGCAAGAGCGGACGTTGGGTTTGAGCGGGCGCGGAGACTAGGCGCAATGGGGCCCGGAAGTCAAACGGAATCGGGGCCTAGCAGCTTGTTGCGCAGAGCGCGCTACTTCGTGATGTTCAGCTCGTCGAGGATCTCCTGCCCGTCGCCCGAGTAGGCGATCAGGGAGAGGGTCTTGGCCTCGACCTCGATGACCACGTAGTTGCCCTTGTCGCCGTGGTGGCTCACTGCCGTCCACCACTCGTTTCCGTTGCCGTAGCCCGGGCTGTAGAAGGCGCCGGCGACCACGTAGACGACTCCCTGCCCGGCCTCGACGACCTTGCCACCGCGGATGGGCTTCGTGCGCTCGTAGTTGTGGTCGTGGCCGGCCACGGCCAGGTCGACGCCGTGCTTCTCGAAGAGCGGCACCCAGCGCTCGCGCACGTAGGAGGTCGGGCCGTGGCTCGAGGCCGAGTAGGCGGCGTGGTGGAACATGACCACGATCCAGTCCGTGTCCCCGTCCGCGCGGGCGGCGCCGAGGTCGGCGTCCAGCCAGGCGACCTGAGCGATCGCTGCGGCCTCGTTGAGCGACTGCAGCCCCACGAAGTGCACGTTGGCGTAGTCGAAGGCCCAGGCGTGCTCGGTGTAGAGCGCGTCGAGGTCGGGCTCACGAGGCAGGGCGAACAGGCCGTAGTAGATCGACGCGAAGATCTCGTGGTTGCCCTGCACCGGCATCAGCACACGGCGCCGCATGACGGGGGCCATGGCGTCGAGCCAGTCGACCCACTCCTTGTAGGTGCCGTAGTTGGTCATGTCGCCGTTGAAGAACCAGATGCGGGCGTCGAGCTTCGAGAGGCGCGGCATGTGCGCTCGGATCTTGTCCGTGCCGCCGCGGCTGTCCCCCGCCATCACGAAGCCGAAGCGCTCGCGTGAGCCTTTGGGGTAGCCCGTGCGGAAGGTGTAGGGCTCGCTGAGCTCGGGTGCCTCGAAGCGCCGCGCCTCCGTGTCGAAGTCCTCCCAGGTGCCCACCCGGTAGGTGTACTCGGTGTCGGGCTCGAGGCCCTTTAGCTCCACGGTCCAGGAGACGTAGGTACTCAGGCTCGCCGCCGGGCCCAGGGTCTCCTTGAAGTTCTCGCCCTCTCCTTCGTGGACGTGGATCTTCTCGAAGGGCATCGCCAGCTCCGCGCCGCCGCCTTCGGTCTCCGAGCTGGGCACGGCCCAGACTCTGGGCGTGTAGCTCTCGAGATCCGTGTGGGCGGTGCTCCACTGGATGGTCACTGTCGTCGCCGGGTCGCGCTGCCAGGTCAGGTGGATGGAGTGCGGCTTCTTCGACTCGTCGCTCTGCCAGCCCTGGGGGGCGTACCCGGCCCAGGTGTCGCCGGGGTCGCCGTCGGAGGGGGGGCGCGCCTCGCCGCCGTCGGAGCTGGTCGCGCCCGACTCCGCCGCGACGACCTCGGGTGCGTCGAGCTTCGGCGGCTCGGACCTGTCGGCGGCGGCGGCAGGAGGAGTGGGCTTGGCGTTCCCAGCGCCACCGGACTTGCAGCCCCAGGCGGCGAGCGCGAGGGCGGCGAGGAGAGGGAGGAGTCGGCGCGACATGGTGGGTCCCGTTCCTGCGAGCTTCGGAAGACTAGACCCAAAACAAGCGATTAGCCATTAGCCATTAGCCATTAGCTCAGGCACGGCGTAG
>CAZQPP010000335.1:0-9377 GCA_964594295.1 uncultured Myxococcales bacterium
TGCTTTTATCCTTTTATGCGTTTATGCGTTTATGCGGTTATGGGGTTATGCGGTTATGCGGTTATGCGGGTATGCGGTTATGCGGGTACATGGTTGGGCAGGTGGGCGGTTGGGCGCCTACGGGCCCAGCCGCCGCGCCGCGCAATTCTCGGCCCTAGCGACAGCCCTCGCGCACGGCTTCAGCGCGCCTCGCCTATGTGGCCTTTGGCCCGCATAGCCGCTACTTGAACGCCCAGAAGTGCATCAGCAGGAAGTTGCTGGCCGTGGCGGCCGCGATACCGATGGCCTTGGCGACCATGAGGTTCGGCGTCACCAGCTGGAGGGCGATGTTGACGCCCGTCCACTCGATGGCCAGCCCAACCGACGCGGTCACGTAGTACTTGCCGAGGCGACGCCACCAGTGCCGCCACCCGCCCTTGGGGCGGTCGCCCCAGGTCCAGGCGTCGTTGAGCAGGAAGTTGGTGAAGATGCTGACCAGCGTTCCTGCCGCGGACGCGATGTTCTGCGCGACGAGGCCCGGGTCGCTGTCGAGCCCCTTCGCGTGAACGAGCCAGGTCACGCCCATGTTGACGGCGACGCCCGACAGCCCCACCGCACCAAAGCGCATGATGCGCCGAAGCCTGTTCCGATCGAAGCTCCGTAGGCGTTCGAGGAGCATTGCTCGGCTTTGCTCCGGCCTCAGCTACCCTCGCTCATCAGCTTGATGAGCTTCATGTAGGTCTCGTCGGGGGCCTCGTACATCTGCTTGAAGCAGTCGTTGTAGAGGCGGAACTGAGAGGCCGCGCGCCGGTAGAGGGTCGCGAGGATCGGGAAGCTCAGCTGGTTGCCCGACTTGTAGAGGTTCTCGAGGTCGAGGGTGCGGATGTTCAAGCAGACCGAGGGCTGGGTGGACTGGAAGGCGAGTGGGCTCCTCAGCTTGGAGTCCAGGAACCACAAGAAGCCGATGATCTCGGGAGGCGCGAACGTCGTGAAGGGGACCTGCTTGCGGTTGGGAGTGACGTAGACCGCCTCGACCTGACCTTCAACGAGCAGGGGGACCACGGCCGGCCGGCCGCCTTGCTGGATGATCGTCGCGTTCACCGGGTAGCTGGCGACCTCGCAGACGGCCGCGAGCACGTTCTTCTCGCGGTCGCCGAGGCTGGCGAGGTCGGGCACTCGACCGATCCAGAAGGCTGGGTCCTTGGTGTTCGACATCGGTCCTCGGGTGGAGCTAACGCTGGTTCATGCGCTGGTACATGCGCTCGAAAACGGGGACGTGCTTCTTCGCGTTCTGGAAGACCTCGACCATGCGCCCGACCACCCCGAGCATCCGGGTCTGGACGGTCGCGACGACCTCGCGCAGCAGCTTGTAGATCGCCGCATCTCCCTCCTTCATCATGCGCTGGGCTGTGTCGGTGGGGAGCAGGAGGAGCCAGCACTCCGTGCCGGCGATCACGGTGGCGCCGGCCGGCTGGTCCGTCAGCAGGCCGATCTCGCCGAAGACCTCGTTCTTGTAGAGGTTCGCGAAGACGGGGAAGCCGCCGAAGACCTGCCGCCGCACGGTGACCATGCCGTTGAGGATCAGGAAGATGCCGTGGCCGGGCTGACCTTCGTGTAGGATCACGGCGCCCTTGTCGGCCCTGAGCACGCGACTGTTGTCGATGATCCGCTTGACCTCTTCGCCCGTGAGCGCCTGCAACATGGGCGCTTCGCTGACGAGTTGTTGGAGACGTTCGGCTTCCATGATGTCTCCGATCACCCCCAAAAATGGCCGCGTCGGGGCCCTTCGGAAGTAGCATGGCCCCTAGAAGCTGTCCAGCATTCCTTCGATGAAGTCGCCCATCAGCTCGCGGAAGATGTTGGCGTGAATCTGGTCGCCGCCGGTGCCGTAGACCATGAACCACGGGGGCATGGTGACCACCCGCTGATCCATGGTGTAGGCGTCGATCAGGTTGCGCTCGTTGCCCGTAGCCACGGCGAAGGGGAGCAGCAGCGAGAACGCGCTGACGTTGCCGCGCAGGTCACGCATCGTCCTGCTCTCCTTGGCCAGGAAGCTCGCGAAGCCCAGGAGCTCGGAGTCCTCCTTGTGGGGCTTCTGGCGCTGCCACTGGGCCTGGGCCATGAAGAGCACCCCGCCGCCGGCCATCAACGGCCAGGTGAAGAGCCAATCCGTCTTGGCCAGCTCGGGCAGCAGGAGGCCGACCCAGCCGAACATCACCACAACCGCGAGCGCGAACACGAGGGCACCGGCGACCTGGTAGGGCTTCGACCAGAGCCACCACTCACGAGCCTGGGGCTTCAGCAGCGGCTCACGCACGGGGAAGTAGCCTACGAGCTGGCGACGGAGGCGGTGGCGGCGGGCCCGCCGGTTGAGCTCGGCACGAAGACGGTGGAGGGAGTTGGAGTCGACGCCCTCGAAGAGCAGGTTGTTCCAGAGCAGCCGTTCGTAGTCCTTGAAGGCCGCGTCCGGGTCCATGCGCTTGGAGATGGACATGCCCGTCAGGGGCTCGGCGGCCTCGGCGCGGTACTCGAGGTGGACCTTGCCGCGGTGGGCGAACCACAGCACGGCCGAGGTGAAGAAGCGCGATGAGATGCCGCCGTAGAGGAGCACCGCCGCTGCGCCGGGCTCCATGCCCGACGGCGGGCGGGTGCGCGAAGGGTGGTGCCCGAAGCCCCGGCCTCCCTCACGGGCGAGGGCCCAGGCGAGGGCCGCGAGGGCGCCGAGGAAACCGAAGGACAAGAAGAACCAGAGGTTGGACCAGAGCCGACTGATCATGGCTCCAGTCCCTCCCCGGTCAGGCGCGATCGACTCGGCGAGGGCGAGGGATCTGACGTTGATCTCGACCGGGAGGCGCATGTCCCGCTCCACGGCCCGATAGAGCACCCTGCCCTCCTCCCTCTCCACGAGCTTGAGCTCGGCGTCGTCGCCGCGGTTCCTCAGGTCGAGGCGCACTTCCTGGAGAGCCCGCAAGGGACCGTTCCAGAGTATCTCCACCTCGATCTTGGCCACACCACCTCGGGGGTTGTCCTTGCCGAAGAAGGAGCTCGCGAACTCGCCACCGGAGAAGGGGCGGTCGAGGGTGGTCATCAGGTGGAAGCCCGGACCGTAGTCGAAGTTCCTCACCATCTCGTCAACGGTGAACCAGATGCCGTTGGGGGTGCGCGAGATCCTGTGCTGCACGGGCGCGCCGTTGAGGGCCTGCACCCTGGTGGCTTGCAGGACCATGTCGCGGTACAGCAGGCCCTGGCGCCGAACCACCGGGACCCATACGTCGAGGTCCTCGGGGAGGTCGGGGTGCCCCGCCGTAAAGATGTAGGTCTGCTTGATCATCATCGTGCCGCCCGGCACGACCTCGAGGGTGAGCTTCACGAGCTCGCAGGGCGGCCGGCGCGCAGCGCTCGCCGGAGCTGCCGCGAGCAGCAAGAGCACGACCGCGAGGCCCAACGACCACCCAAGTCCACGGTAGCGCTGCGTCAAGAGCCACACCTCCTTCACCGCCAGATCGCACAGGTCATAAGAGTCTAGCAGCGTTCGGAAAAAGCGCCACTGGGAACGGGGTCAGGTGTCTACATTTTACACATAGCGCCGCAGCGCTAAGTGTCAAATGTAGACACCAGACCCCCCCCCGCGACCGAGCGCGAGCTACGCGCAGGGGCGTGATCCAGTCGGAGCTACTCCGCGCGGGCCCTCAGGTCCTCCCAGTTCTCCTTGATCGCCGACTCGACCATGTCGAGGTCGGGGGGGGCCTTGCGGAAGCGCCCCTGGAGCTCGAAGTAGCGCTCCAGGTCGGGGCGGGAGAGCGCGGACTCCACGTTCAACACCGTGCGCCTCCCGTCGAAGACCTCGTAGATAGGGTAGAGGCCCGAGCTGACCGCGAGGCGGAGGAGCTCGATGCCGTCACCCGGCTCGGACTTCCAGCCCGTCGGGCAGGGGGAGAAGATGTGCAAGAAGCGCATGCCCCCAAGAGAGAGGGCGTGGCGGAGCTTGCGCATGGCGTCGTCGATGTGCGCCAGCGACACCGTGGCCACGTAGGGCACGCGGTGTGCGGCCATGATGCCGACGATGTCCTTCTTCTCGACCAGCTTGCCCGCCGGCGTCGTGGTCGTCGCCGCGCCGTAGGGTGTGGCCGAGGAGCGCTGCCCTCCGGTGTTGCCGTAGATCTCGTTGTCGTAGCAGACGTAGAGGATGTCCTCGTTGCGCTCGGCGGCGGCCGACACGGCGGCCATGCCGATGTCGTAGGTGCCCCCGTCGCCGGCCCAGCACACGACGCGAGTCGCCTCCTCGTTCAGTCGGGCCGCTTGCGCCAGACCGGTGGCCACGGCGGCGGCGGCAGCGAAAGTGGAGGAGATGATGGGCGCGCCGTAGGCCGAGAAGGGGAAGGGGCCGGCCGTCACGATGCCGCAGCAGGCCGGGATGACGACTTGGACCGGTGTGTCCGCGGCCGCCCTCGCGAGCATCTGCCAGGCCAGCGACATGCCGCAGCCGCCGCAGTTCGTGTTGCCGGGTCGCAGGATCGGCTCAGGGCGATCCCGGTCGGTCTGGACCATTCCCTCGAGGAGAGGCTCGTTCATACCACCACCTCCACGATTCGGGGCGCCGACGCCTGCTCCCTCTCGAGCAGGTCGTTCAACACCTCGGTTATGTGCTGGGGCCTGACGTCCCCGCCGCCGAGCCCCAGCATGGTGCCCTGCACCAGCGCATCCTTGGGGGCGACGCCCAGGACCTCGGACCACAGGATTCCCCCGAGCCCGGGGGAGATGTCGCGATCCATGACGCCTATGCGGCTGCAGCCGGAGAGGTGCATGCCCAGGAGATCTCCGGGGAAGGGGCGGTGCATCCTCACCCGCAGAGAGCCCACCTTGATGCCCCGCTTGCGCGCGTCGTCCACGGCCACCCGGGTGGTCGCCCCGGTGGTCCCCATCGAGATGAGCGCCACCTCTGCGTCCTTCATGCGGTAGGCCACGACCCGGTCACCGGGGCGCCTGCCGAATTGCTCCTCGAACTCGTCGCAGACCTCGTCGTAGACCGCGGCGACCTGGTCCATCGCCTCAGCCTGCTGCAGCCTGTGGACCTCGGCCTCACGCGGGAAGTCGAGCTGGCCCACCGAGATGGGCTTGGTGCTCACCTGGTGGGGCAGGTCCAGTGGCGGAAGGAAGGCGTCGACCTCGTCCTGCGTCGGGAAGTCGGTCAGCATCGCGGTGTGCGAGAGCACGAAGGCGTCCTGGCAGACCATCACGGGCAGGAGGACGCGGGGGTCCTCGCCTAGGCGGAAGGCCAGCAGGATCGAGTCGGCGACCTCCTGGTTGTCCTCGCAGTAGAACTGGATCCAGCCCGTGTCGCGGAGCGAGAGGGTGTCGCCGTGGTCGACCCAGATGTTCCAGGGAGGGCCCAGGGTACGGTTGACCGCCATCATCACGACGGGCAGCCGGTAGAAGCCCGCGACGAAAACGTTCTCGTTCATATAGGCCAGCCCGTTGGCCGAGGAGGCCGTGAAGGAGCGCAGCCCTGCCAGCGAAAAGCCGATACAGGCGGCCATGGCGCTGTGCTCGCTCTCGACGCGCACCACGTGGCCCTTCTCGATCTCTTCGCCGCAGAGCAGCTCGATGCACTCTGTCTGCGGGGTGATGGGGTAGACACCGCTCCCGAAGCCCCGGCCGAAGCGGTTGGCGCGCCCGGCCATGGCGGCCGCCATGCCGGCGGCGTGGTTCGCGGTGACGAGCTGCTTGCTCATGAGGTCACCATCTCGATGGCGCTGCGCGGGCACTCGTGCACGCAGATCGCGCAGCCCTTGCAGTAGTCGTAGTCGATTTCGTAGCGGTCGCCGCTGCGCAGGATCACGCCGTCGGGGCAGTAGACGATGCAGGTGTCGCAGGCGTTGCAGTGCCCGCAGGAGAAGCACCTGTCCGCTTCGGCAGCGCCGGGCAGCCCGAGGGCCACCTCGTCGAAGGTCCTGATCCGCTCCGCGACCGGGCGCCGGTCCTCCTCGGCAGGAGGGGCCTTGGCGAAGTGGTCGAGCTTGATGTCGGTGGCGGGGACCGCGGAGGTCATGTGCTGGCGCTCGAAGACCTCGACCTCCTCGCCGAGGGCCCGGAGCACGAGCCCGGCGACCCTGCGCCCGTGGCCGATAGCGTGGGCCACCGTGCCGTCGCCGGTGGCGACGTCGCCGGCGAAGAAGACCGGAAGGGCCTCCCCGGTCTTGACGGCGCGGCCGTCCTCTACCTCCCAGCCTTCTGGGAGCCACTCGAGCTCCGCGCCCTGGCCGAGGGCGAGCAGGACCGTGTCGCAGGGGAAGGTGGTCGTGCGGTCGGTGACGATGGGCCGGCGCCTCCCGCTGGCGTCGTGCTCCCCGAGCTCGACCTCGGCGAGGACCACGCCCTCGAGGCGTCCGTTGCCCTCGAAGGCCACGGGCTGCCGCAGGAGCTTCAGGTCGACGCCTTCTTCCTCGGCCTCGTGGATCTCCTCCTTGATGGCCGGCATCTCGACCCGCGAGCGGCGGTAGGCGACGGTCACGGACTCCGCGCCGCACCTGACCGCGCTCCGGGCGCAGTCCATGGCGGTGTTACCGCCGCCCAAGACGACGGCGTGGCCCGAGAGCTTCACGCCCCCTTCGAGGTTCACGCGGCGGAGGAAGTCGAGGCCCTGCTCCACGCCCTCGAGGTCCTCGCCGGACACTCGCGCGGGGCGCTGCCACTGGAGGCCGGTCGCCACGATGACGCCGTCATGCTCCTCGGCGAGGGCGGCGAGGCGGGGCCCGTCGACCGTCTCGCCGCACCGTGCCTTGACGCCGAGGCTGAGCACAGCGTCGACCTCCCGTTGGGTCACCTCGCGCGGCAACCGGTAGGTGGGGATGCCCGTGTAGAGCACACCTCCGAGCTCCTTCTCGGTCTCGTAGATGGTGGCGTCGTGCCCGCGAAGGGCCAGGAACCAGGCAGCGGCGAGGCCGGCGGGCCCGCCTCCCACGACGGCCACGGACCTCCGCTTCGCAGGCTGCGCGGGCGCGCGCGCGGGTGCCTGGATATCCTCCGCGAGGCTGTCGCCTATGCCGCGCTCGAGGGCGCGGATGTGGACGGAGCCGTCGAGCTCGACGCGGTTGCAGGCCTCCATGCAGAAGGCCGGGCACACCCGCCCGCAGACAGAGGCGAGGGGTTGTGTGCGCCCCAGGAGCGCGGCGGCGCCGTCCGCCTCGCCCAGCACCAGCTTCTGGAGGAATCCCACCACGTCGTTCCCGGCCGGACAGCCGACGCTGCAGGGCGCCAGCTTCTCCGAGTAGCTCGGAGTCTGCGAGCGCCAGTTGCCCGTCTTGAGGGCAGGGGCCGGCCCTTCGGTGTGGACCACGATGGGCTCGACGGCGACCGGCGACGGACCCGGCGCGGCCGGCGCGGCCGGCTCGGCAGCGTCTAGCTCGGCGAAACGAACGACGTCATAGGCCTCCTTCGCCGCCTCGAAGTTGCTGATCAGCCCGAGCTCCTCGTAGACGGCTCGCAATGTGTCGAGCTGAAGGCCCAGGGCTCGAACGAAGGCTCCAGCCATCGTCGTGTTGACGATGACTACCGTCCTCGTGCCGATACCCTGCCGTCTCGCGATCTCGGTCGCGTCGAGGGTGGCGGCGCGGAAACCGCCGAAGCGCGCCGCGATCGCGTCGGGCGGCTCGGCGGTGTTGACGAGCAGGAGGCCGCCCGGCTCCAACCCGGAGACCACGTCGGCCGCGAGCAGGGTCGGGTCGAGCACCAGGAGGTGGTGCGGTTCGTAGACCTTGTTCCGGCTCCGGATGGCCTCGTCCGAGGCGCGCACGAATGCGCGGACGGGCGCGCCGGAGCGCTCGCCGGCGTAGTCGCCGAAGGCCTGAACATCCTTGCCGAGGCGTGCATAGACGGCCGCCAGGAGCTTTGCGCAGGTCACGCCGCCTTGCCCACCACGGCCGTGCAGGCGAATCTCAATCATTGCAGAACAACAGGGCTGAAGGGAGGGCGGGAACCTACCTCAAGGCAAGGCCATTGGACAACAGGCCGATCTCGAAGCAGAATCCCGAGGCGTGGCGTACCTGACCATTCAGAGCGCCGCCCAGACCCGAAAGGGCAAGGCGAAGCGAGCCAACGACGACGCGGTCCTCCAGGATCCCCGAAACGGGGTCTTCGGCATCGCCGACGGGGGGACGTGGGAAGGACAGGGCCCTGCGCCCTCGCGCATCTTCCTGAACACGGTCATCGACCGCGCCGTGGAGCTCGGCAACGCCCTCGACGAGTCGGTCGGCATGGGCGACGGCGCCGAGACACCACTGCACAAGGTCTTCCAGAGCCTCTTCGACGAGGCCACGCGCTCGATCCGTGACAGCTCCGGGGTGCGAGGCGCCGAAGACGGCCCCACCACCACCGGCACGGTCCTCGTCATCCGCGAGGAGGCCGCCGCCGTGGGCCACGTCGGCAACACCCGGGCCTACCTCCTGCGCGGCGCGAGGGCCTACCGCCTGACTCGCGACCACTCCGTGGCCCAGCGCATGGCCGACAGCGGCCACCTCGAGGCAGCGGCCGTGGTGAGCCACCCGGAGCGCAAGACCCTCTACCAGGCGGTCGGCCAGCCCACCTCCTTGCAGGTCGACGTCACCCGCTTCGAGCTGGTGACCGGAGACCGCCTGATCCTGGTCAGCGACGGCGTCTACGACGTGGTGCGAGGCCGCGAGCTGCACCGGATGGGGGCCTCCACGCGCAGCCAGGACAGCCTCGTGCGCTCCGTCATGGAGCTGGCGAGCGGGCGCGGCGCCCTGGACGACCTCTCCTGCGTGGCCATCTCGGTCGACGAGGTCCAGGCGAAGGCCGAGGCCGAGACGGTCCCTCCCCACCACCTCCTCGACCGCCAGCTGCGGACCGGGGCCGTGCAGACCGACCCGGTCCTCGCCCTCAAGGAGAGCGCCGAGGGGGAGGAGCCCGAAGAGCCACAAGATGCGGAGTCGCGCCTCGACCGCCTCGCCGAGCAGGTGGACCACTTCAGGAACATCGCGCTCTTCGAGGGCATGGCCGAGCCGCAGATCCTGCACGCCATCGGCATGATGCACCCGAAGACCCTGCAGCCCGGCCAGACGCTGTTCCGCGAGGGAGAGGCCAGCGACTCGCTCTACGTCGTGACCCTCGGGGTCGTGGAGGTGGTCCGCCACGGGCGCATCCTCGCGCGCATCCGGCGGGGCGAGGTCGTAGGCGAGATGGCCCTGCTCGACGGCGACACCCGCTCGGCCACGGTCCGCGCCGTGGAGATCTCCCGGGTGCTGCAGCTCCCCCGGAGCGAACTCGACGACCTCGTGCTCGCCGATCCGACCTTCGCGATCCGGCTCTACCACAACCTCGCGCTGACGCTGGCCCGCCGGCTCCGTGCGGCGAACCAGGTGCTGTGAGGGGGGTCAGGTAGC
>CAZQPP010000336.1:0-9365 GCA_964594295.1 uncultured Myxococcales bacterium
AGCACCCGGTCCACGGCGTTGGAGGGGGCGCGCGCGTCGGCCCCGAGGCGGCGCAGGAGGGTCTGTCGCAGGAGGCCGTCGACGAAGCCGAAGTAACGCTCGGTGACGAAGGTCGAGATGTCGCGCCGGGTCTCCTGCTCGATGCTCTCCCTGCGCCGCTCGGCCTCGGCGAGGGCGGCGTGCTCGGCTTTGCCTCCGGCGGTCATGCGGTCGACGAAGAGAGGGTCGCCTGCGATGAGCCTTGTGGCGACCCAGTCGTTGGCGGGGGAGCTGGCGCTGCTGCGGGCGAGCAAAGACGACACGGCCTCCACCGCCGCCTCCATGCGCTCGCCGAGCGCGAGCCTGCGCGGGCGGCGCGGCTCTCGCGCGACCTTCACGATGGCCTCCACGAGCACGTCGAGGCCGATGCCGCGGTGCCCGACCGTCTGCACGACCGGCAGGTCGAGGAGGCGCGCCATGAGCCCTACGTCGAGGCGCTGGCCGCCCTTCTCCGCCTCGTCGCTCATGTTGAGGCAGAGCACCGGGCTCGCCCCTGTCTGGACCACCTGGGCCAGGAGCGTGAGGCTTCGCTTGAGGGTGGTCGAGTCCACCACGACCACGACCACGTCGTAGAGCCCCTCCAGCAGCTCGTCCTGGGCGATCCTCTCCTCGGGGGAGAATGACGAGAGGCTGTAGGTCCCCGGGAGGTCGGTGACCTCGAAAGAGAGCCCCTCGTGCGTGAAGCGCCCGGTCCGTTTCTCCACGGTGACGCCGGGGTAGTTTCCGACCCTCCGCCGCGCCCCCGTCAGAGCGTTGAAGATGGTCGACTTGCCGGAGTTCGGGTTGCCGGCGAGGGCCAGCCCGACGTTCCTCTCGGCCCGCTCTTCGTTCTTCTCTGTGAGATCTATCGTCATCTGTTAGCCGGCCCTAAGATGGGGGCTCGAGGGGTGGGTGTGCTCTCTGCCGGGTTCATCTAGGCCAGCAGGACCGCTTCTGCTTCCTTGCGCCTGAGGGCGAGCTGCGAGCCGTCGAGCTCGATCCACACCGGCTCGCCCGCCGGGGCGACGCGCAGCATCTCGAGGTCCGTGTCCGGCAGCAGGCCCATGTCGAGCAGGCGCTGGCGGATGGCGCCGCCGGCGGCGACCTGGCTGACGCGTCCCTGCTGCCCCGGCTTGAGGTCGTAAACGCTCAGCGTGCTCGCGGCGGTGGCCGCGCGGGTCTCGTCGCGGGCAGGACACGGCAGCTTGCACTTCTCGACGTTCGCGTGGACGAGCGAGCAGGTGTGGAAGCGGTCCCTGAAGGTGCGGGCGCCGTCCGGGCAGGAGCCGAGGAACTCGAAGAAGCGCACGAGGCGGTCCATGCCCTCGGGGGAGAGGCTGTGCTCCATGGCGCAGGCCTCCTGCTCCGCCGCATCCTTCGGCATCTGCAAGAACCTGTGGAAGAAGCGCGTCAGCAGCCGGTGTCTGGCGTAGACGCGGCGGGCGACCGCCTCGCCCTCGCCGGTGAGGGTCACGTACTCGCGGCGCGCGTAGTTGACGAGGCCCATGTCGGCGAGGCGTTTGAGGGCCGGAGAGACCGACCCGGCCTTCACGTCTCTGGCGCTCGCGATGTCTCGCACGCGGGCGAAGCCGTGGTCCCCGACGAGCTGGAAGATGGTCTCGAGGTAGTCTTCGAGGGCGTGGGTAAGCTCTGCTGCCATCAGGCCGCCGTCCGAGTTGTTAGACGTGTCTACATTCTGTCGTTGAGGCTGTCAACACCCCTCTTCCCGGAGGCAACCCGGGCGCTACTCTTCTCCCGAGGTCTCCTCGAGCGCCGCCAGCATCTTCTCCGCCGCGGCTTTCTTCGCGTCCTTCTTGCTTCGCCCTTCTCCGTACGCCGGCCCCAGCTTCGGCAGCTCGACGCGGGCTCGGAACCACGCGTCGTGATCGGGGCCGCAGACGCTCTCGATGGTGTAGGAGGGCGTGCGCCCGAAGCTCCGGTGAGCCAGCTCCTGGAGGCGGGAGCGTGGGTCGAGCCCGGCCTCGGAGACCGGTCCGACGTCCGGGTGGAGCGTCTTGAGCCAGGACCTCACGCAGGCGTCGGCCGCAGCGATCCCCGCGTCGAGGTAGATCGCCGCCACGATCGCCTCCACCGCGTCGGAGAGGATCGACGGCTTCCGGCGCCCCCCGGCCTGGGTCTCTCCGCGGCCCAGCATGAGGTACTCGCCGAGCCCGAGCCTCCTGGCCAGCCGCGCCAGGGTCTCCTCCTTGACCAGGGAGGCCTTGGTGGCGGTCAGGCGCCCCTCTTCAGCGTCGGGCAGATCGCCGAAGAGCCAGGCGGCCACGATCAGGTCCAAGACGGCGTCGCCGAGGAACTCGAGGCGCTCGTTGTCGCCGCCCACCTCGGGCCTCTCGTTGGCGTAGGAGCGGTGAATCAGGGCGCGCACCAGGAGATCGGTGTTCTGAAAACGATGACCGATGCGCTCCTGGAGCGCTTCGAGGCTTCCCTCTGGCTTGGTCGAGCGGGCGCTCATCTGTCGTTCTCTCGGCGGTCGGCGGTCGCGATGGAGGAATCTATCCACCCTCCTCCCAATACGCGCTCCCCGTCATAGAGCACGGCTGCCTGCCCCGGGGCAACTGCCTCGACGGGGCGCTCGAAGCGGATCTCGGTGAGACCACCCTCCACGGAGCACACCCTCGCGGGCGCGCCAGGGTGCCGGTGCCGGATTCGGGCGGTCACCCGCTGCCCGAGATCGGGGACATCGCCGAGCCAGGAGCAGCCGCGTGCGATCAGGCCGCCCGAGAGCAGCTCCTCCCTCGTGCCGATGTGCACCTCGGCCGCCCCGGGGTCGATCCTTGTGACGAAGGCCGGCACGCCGAGGGCGACGCCGAGGCCCTTTCGCTGGCCCACCGTGAAGTGGTGCACCCCCGGGTGAGCACCCCGGTCGCGCCTGTCGGGGCCGACCAGGCGCCCCGGCGCCGGGACCTCGACGCCAAGACGAGCCCCGTGAGCCTCGACAAAACCCGCCGGCCCTTCGGCTCCCACGAAGCATGTCTCCATGCTCTCGGCCTTGCAGGCCGTGGGGAGGCCGGCCTCGGCTGCGAGCGCGCGGACCTCGTCCTTTGTGTGCTCCCCGAGGGGGAAGTCCAGGATCTCGAGGGCCTCCGGCGAGGTGGCGAAGAGGAAGTAGGACTGGTCCTTCTGCTCGTCACGAGCGCGCAGGAGCTCGGGGCGCCCTCCGGGGCCCCGTTGAAGCCTGGCGTAGTGGCCGGTCACCAGGCGACAAGCGCCGAGGGCGCGTGCGCGGCGCAGCAACGTGTCGAACTTCACCTCCGAGTTGCACAGCACGCACGGCGACGGCGTTCGCCCTGCGGCGTAGGCTGCGACGTAGGGGCGGATGACCGAGTCCTCCATCTCCTTCTCGTGGTCGATGACGTAGTGCGGGATGCCGAGGCGCTCGGCCACCCGGCGCGCGTCGAGGGCGTCGTCGGGGGCGCAGCACCTCGGGACGTCGCGAGCGCCCTCGCGGTGCGGCCCCTGACCGAGGTCGAAGACCTGCATCGTCACGCCCACCACCTCGTAGCCGGCCCGGACCATGAGCAGCGCCGCCACGCTGCTGTCGACGCCTCCGCTCATGGCCACGACCACGCGCTCGCGGCGCCGGGGTCGCTCAGACACCACGCTCACCTTCGGGCGGCGGCGGCGCGGCGGCTCTGACCGTCTCGACGATCTCGGGCAGCGCGGAGACGACCCGCTCCACCTCCGCCGCCGTGTTTCCGCGGTGAAGCGAGAAGCGCACCGCCGCCCTCGCGCGTGCGGGTGACAGGCCCATGGCCGACAGGACGTGGCTCGGCTCGCTCGAGCCGGCGGTGCACGCGCTGCCGCTGCTGACCGACACCCCGACGAGGTCGAGTGAGATGAGGACGGTCTCTCCTTCGGTCTCCTCGAAGCTGAGGTTCAGGGTGTTGGGAGCGCGCCCCAGGGGATTGGGGTCTCCGTTCAGGTGCGCTCCGGCGACGGCGCCCCGGATTCCCCGCCAGAGCTGGTCTCTGAGCCGGCGTAGGTCTCCGCTCACCGCCGGGAGATCGCGCGCGGCAGCAGCGGATGCCGCTCCGAAGCCGGCCGCGAGCGCGACCGCCTCCGTCCCGGCGCGGCGCTCCCGCTCCTGGTGCCCGCCCGTCATCAGCGGGGCGAAGTGGGCACCGGATCGCAGCCACAGGGCTCCCACGCCCTTCGGCCCGTGAGCCTTGTGTGCGCTGAGCGAGGCGGAGTCGGCCCCGATGGCTGAGAGGTCGACCGGCACCTTCCCGAGGGCCTGGACGCAGTCGACGTGCAGGTGCACGCCGCGTGAGCGCAAGGGCTCGGCGATCTCCGCGACCGGGTAGAGGTTGCCGATCTCGTTGTTGGCGAGCATCCAGGCCACCAGGGCGGTGTCCTCGCGCACCGCCGCGAGCATGGCGTCGGGGTCGACGCGGCCGTGCTCGTCCGGCTCCACCACGCTCAGCTCCAGCCCCCGCTCCAGCGCGAGGGCGCGCGCTGTCTCGATCACCGAGGGGTGCTCCACGGCGGAGACGACCATGTGCCCGCGTCCCCGCGCCTCGCCGAGCCTCGAGGCCGAGCGCAGCGCCGCGATGTTGGCCTCGGTGGCCCCCGACGTGAAGACGATCTCGGCCGGTCGAGCGCCCGCCGCGGCAGCCACCTGTGCCCGGGCGCGCTCCACGACCTCCCGAGCCGCGCGCCCCTCGGCGTGCACGCTCGAGGGGTTGCCGAAGGTCTCCGCCGCGACCTCCTCCATGACGACCCGCACCTCGGGCAGCAGGGGCGTGGTCGCGTTTGCGTCCATGTAGATGCGGGCCATTCGCCCCGATTGCCGCAATCCATTCGGGAAGTCCATCCCCTCGTCCTGGTCCCGGACCTGGTACGGCGCTTTCCGGACGCACCCTAAAGATCCACCGTACCCCGCCGATTCATCCGGGCAGTGGACCTTCCAAGGGTGGAACCATGACCGGCTCACGACCCGTGGATGCGATCCGTGCCTGCCCCCACAGTCGCACTCCGCACCACATCCTCGTGCCTCTTCAGGCAGCTCTCCTGGCCGCTGCCGCGATCCTGCTCCTCTCGAGCCCGCTGCTCCAAGGCTGCGGCGCCGCAGACGCGGAGAAACCCCGGGTCGTAGACAAGAGAGACGTCAGCCTGACCATGACGGATCTAGGGGGCGCCTCGCTTGGCGGCTCGGACGAGGGCACGAACATCGGCCAGCCCGTCGGACGCGGCGAGGGGGACGCTTCCGGCGCCCCGGTCACGCGCCCCGGCGGGGATCCCGTAGGCCGCCCCGATCCGATCCCGGCCTGCGGCTCGGCCCCGCTGGCCTCGGACTGCCCCTGCGCCACCGACGAGCAGTGCGAGAGCGGCTTCTGCGTTCGCGCGGTGAACGGAAAGCAGTGCGCGCGCACCTGCCTCGACTCCTGCCCTGACGGGTGGACATGCCGGGAGGTGGGCGAGGGCGCGGACCCGGTGCTCGTCTGCATGCCGAAGCACCAGCGCCTGTGCTGGGCTTGCAACAGCCACGACGAGTGCGAGGTGCCGGCTTCGCTCGGCAAGTCCTACTGCGTGCCCTTCGGCGACGAGGGGAGCTTCTGCGGTGGGGCCTGCTCCGTCGACGGCGTCGACTGTCCGCCGGGGTACATGTGCGATGCTGTCGAGCTCCGAGACCTCGACATGACGGTCACACAGTGCGTGCCCGCGGAGGGCATCTGCGAGTGCCCCGATGGCGAGGAGGCTGACGGTCGCGTTACCGAGTGTCTCGTGCAGACCCGCTTCGGCGTCTGCCCGGGCATTCGCCAGTGCACCGCCAGCGGCCTCAGCCCCTGCACCCTCGACGTGCCCGACAAGGACTACTGCGACGGCATGGACGGGGACTGCGACGGCGACGTGGACGAGGAGGGCTGCATTGACGACGGCCTCGTCTGCACGATCGGCGAGTGCCGGGGCGAGGAGGGCTGCGCCATCCTCGACGGCTGGTGCCTCATCGACAACGAGTGCTACCCGGACGGCCGCCACAACCCCGACAACCAGTGCCAGGTTTGCCGCTCGGACCAGTCGGTCTACACCTGGGCGCCGGACCCCAAGAGCTTCTGCGACGACGGCCTCGGCTGCACCGACGACTCCTGTGCCGCCGACGGGCGCTGCCTCTCGCAGCCCAAGCCCGGCGCCTGCTTCATCGACGGCAAGTGCTACGCCGACGGCGACATCTCCCCCGAAAACACCTGCGAGATGTGCGTGCCCTCGCGCTCGGGCACCGCCTTCAGCCCCAACGAAGGCGCGGAGTGCGCCGACGGCGACCCATGCACCGTAGACGAGACCTGCCACGACGGCGAGTGCGTTGGAGACAGCCAGCGTGACTGCGACGACGACAACGCCTGCACCCACGACTCCTGCGACTCGGAGCGCGGCTGCGTCTACGAGGTGGTGGATGGTCCCTGCGACGACCACAACCCTTGCACCACCGGGGACGCGTGCACCCTGAGAGGCTGCCTGGGCACACCCGTGGTCTGCCAGGATGGGGAGGTGTGCTCGGACGGCCAGTGCGTGCCCGCGATCACGAGCGAGACCCCGGTTGCGAGCGACCTGGGCTTCGACGCTACCCTGCCAAGGGTCGTAACGGACCTCTCGGGCGGATACGCGCTCTTCTTCCACCGCAAGGCCAACCCCGTCCCGGCCGACGCCGCGGGAGAGGGCCTCTGGGTGGTCTCCTACAAGCCCGACGGGAGCGTGAAGCACGCGCCCGTGCAGATCGCCAACGGCGGTGGCGGGCCGGTGCGCTGGAACCGCGCCGCGGCGGGCGACCTCTACGGCAACTTCGTAGTCACCTGGGCGGAGCAGGCGATCCAGGGTGACGGCGGAGGCTACGGTGTGCGCCAGATGCAGCTCGACAACGGCCTTGGTCTCGGCGAGGCGGAGCACGTTCCCAACGGGCACGACGGCAAGGGCGATCAGCTCGACGCCGCTGTCGGCGTCCTCCAGGGCGGCTGGTTCACGGCCTTCGCCTCTCAGGAGGGCATGGACCAACGCAACCACCACCACGGTCGCTGTCGAGACAACGCCGTCCGAGTTCTGGACCAGCACCAGATCTACTCGCGCTTCTTCGTCCCCCTGGGCAAGGGGGCCGTTCAGCTCACCGGCGCCGGGTGTCCCGGGAGCTGGGTCCACCACGACCAGCTCTTCGCCGCGAGCGTGCACGACTCCCAGGCCCTGCTCGCGACCAAGGTAACGCAGAACGACGGCAAGACCCAGGTCCGCCTCGACCGCTGGGACGCCCTCGGCAACCACAAGCAGGCCTGGGGTAGCGGCTACACGGTCGGCGTCTCCTCGGACCCGGTCGTGGTCGCCAGCCCCGACGGCGGCTACCTGCTCGTGTGGACCGAGTACCATGACGACGGCAGCGCCGAGGAGATCGTGGCGCAGCCGCTGAGCTCCTCCTTCTCGGCCGCGGCCCCTGAGCGTTTCCGGGTCAACAGCTTCCAGACCGGCGCCCAGAACCACCCGGTGGCGCTCTCCATGGGCGACGGCGTGGTGATCTTGTGGGAGTCCTGGTGGCAGGACGGCGCCCAGGCGGGCATCTACGGCCAGCGCCTCGTGCTCGACGAGGAGGGCAGCTGGGTCAAGCGCGACGAGGAGTTCCCCGTCAACACCACCACCGCCGGCTCACAGTCCAACCCGAGCCTCGCCCGCCTCACCAGCACGCACTTCGTCGTGGCCTGGCAGCACAAGGAAGGCGACGCCCCCTGGCAGATCAAGACCCGCGTGATGGGATGGTGAGCTGCCGGGCCGAAGCCTAGAGGTTCACGCAGTTCAAGACCTTCCCGGTGTCGAGGAAGCCCTTGACGATCTTGACGACTTCTTCGGCGACCGCGGACTGGGCCTGCTCGGTGGAGGCGCCGATGTGGTGGGTCACGTAGATGCCGTCCACGCCCATGAGCGGGGAGCTCACCGCGCCCGTCTTCTGCGCCGGCTCGTCCTCGAAGACGTCGACGGCGGCCCTGATGCCGCGCTCGTTCACCGCCTCGATCAAGGCGGGCTCGTCGACTAGGCCCGCGCGCGAGGTGTTGATCAGGGAGGCCCCCGGCTTCATGGCCGCGAATTGCTCACGCCCGATCAGGCCCTTGGTCTCGGCGGTCTGCGCCGCGTGCAGCGAGATGACGTCCGCGCGGGGCAGCAGCTCGTCGAGGCTCGCGCAGGGCTCGATGCCGATGTCACGGAGCTTGTCCGGAGCGACGTAGGGGTCGAAGGCGATCACGGGCATGCCGAAGGCCTTCGCGCGCTCCGCCACGGCGCTGCCGATGTTGCCGACGCCCACCAGCCCGAGGGTGCGGCCCTTGAGCCCCTTGGCCTTGGCGAAGCCGGCCTTGTTCCACGTCCCCTCCCGGAAGAGGGCGACGTTGTCGGGGATGAAGCGGTCGAGGGAGACTATGAGCCCCATGGCCAGCTCGGCCACCGCGACGGCGTTCTTGCCCGGGCAGTTCGCGACCGCGACGCCGCGCGCGGCGCCTTCCTTGAAGTCGATGGTGTTGTAGCCGCTGCCTGCCCGGATGACGAGCTTGAGGCCGGGGCAACGCTCCATCATCGCCTCGCGCACCTGGGTCGAGCGCACGACGACGATGTTCGCGTCTGCGCACGCCTCGGTGAGGGCGTCTCCGTTGAGCGTGGGCTCGAAGACCACCTCGGTGCAGAGCTCGCGCAGGGCCTCGACGGCTTCGGGTGCGAGCTTGTCTGCGATCACTGCCTTCATGTGGATGTCCTCCTGAAAGTTCTGATCCCCGGGGCGTGCGAAGCTACCACTCTCGATGGCCGCGGCAAGCGATCACGCGGGGTCGTGATCTGCTAGTATCGCCTCCACGGTACTGCAGCTCAGGTGTCGATTATGCCGGGTGTCGACGAGAGCCTCCCTTTCGCCCCTCTTCGCCTCGCCGTTCTGACGGTATCCGACACGCGCACCGAGAAGGACGACAGATCCGGGGCCACCCTGGTGCAGCTCGCCTTGAAGTCGGGCCACGAGCTGGTCGAGCGTTGCATCGTCACCGACGACGAGGACGCCATCGTCGGGCAGCTCAACGAGTGGATCGACGGCGGGCGGGTGGACGCGATCCTGACCACCGGGGGCACGGGCATCACGAGACGCGACGTCACCCCCGAGGCGGTCCGCCGGGTCATAGACAAGGAGATCCCCGGCTTCGGTGAGCTCTTGAGGATGCGGAGCTACGACACCATCGGGCTCGCGGCCCTGCTCTCGAGGGCCACCGCCGGCGTGGCCGGCCAGACCCTGATCTTCGCCCTCCCGGGGAGCACTGGGGCCTGCAAGGACGCCTGGTACGGCATCCTGCGCCACCAGCTCGACTCCCGCTACCGGC
>CAZQPP010000337.1:0-9361 GCA_964594295.1 uncultured Myxococcales bacterium
GAACACCATCCAGATGACCCCCCGCTTCGGGGTGGCCATGGTGGAGGCGGTGGGCATCATCTTGAACAACCTCGTCTCGGAGACGGGCTCCTCCGAGGGCAGCGAGGTCGCCGACGGCATCCACGTGACGGGCAAGGGCGCCGACGTCGAGGTGAGGGACAACAGCGTCGAGTCCAACGAGCGCGTGGGAGTCCTCTTCTCCACCGAAGCCCTCGGCATCATCTTGAACAACCTGATCTCGAAGAACGGCCGGGGCGGCGTCGTGCTTCAGGCGGGGGCCGGAAAGTCCGAGAAGGTGAGAATCGAGGACAACACCGTCACCGCCAACGCCTTCGTAGGCGTGAGCATGACCACCGAGACCATGGGCATCATCTTGAACAACCTCATCTCGGAGACGAGCCCGGGCGAGGCGAAGGCCTCGAACGAGGTGCAGATGGGTGACGGCGTCGCCTTGATGGCGGACGCCTGGGGCGAGGTCCGGGGCAACACCATAAGCGGAAACGCCCGCGCGGCCGTCCTCGCGCACGCCTGTGACGAGGGGACCGTCATCACCCAGAACGTGACCACGGACAACGTCTACGGCGTGGTTGTCCAGGGAGCCGAGCTCGCGACTGAGCCCTCGGAGAACGACGAAGACGGCGGGAAGCACGGCGGCACCGAGCCCCCGGGGCCGCAGGGCCTCCCCGACGACTCGCTCGGCGTGAACCAGGCGGACGTGGAGACCCTGTAGAGGGCAGAGCAGGAAGCGGAGAGCATGATGAGAGCGGTGAGCGGGATCAGGTTTCTTAGGTGTGCCTCAATTGGCGCGGTGGAGCCGTCGTCGGTCGCTGGTGAGCGCGAAGCTCCGAGACAGGCCAGGCTCGCCTGCGGCTCGCGCGCCATCGGGGCCAGATCCCGATGGCTTGGGGCCAATCCGCTTGGGTTACTTCGCTCGCCCGTGGCTCGCTGCGCGCGTTCAGGCCAGGGCCTGAACGCTTGCGATCAGGATTCCGCGGGTCGTGTGGGACACACGCGGTTTTTGTTGGCGGCGGCCGGCGTTGCGGCCCTCCTCTCCTTTGCTGGCTGCGGCGAGGGCGGAGGCGCTCTGCCGACCCAGTGGTCCCCGTCCGCCTATCCGGAGGCTCCGGAGGGGGTCGCGGGGGTCGTGTACGTGGCTCCCAGCTTGAGGGAAGGGCAGAGCGACGGGACCCCGCAGAGCCCCTACACGAGGATCTCCGACGCCCTCGCCGCCACCGAGGGAGCGGTCGCGGTCCTGCTCGCCTATGGCAGCTACCAGGAGACGGTGCCCATCGAACGCTCGGGCGTGCGCCTCGTCGGCTGGGGAGGCCAGGACTGCGAGATCCAGCCGCCCGCCGGACAGCCGGGAGTGGTCGTGAAGGGCGCCGATGATGTCTCCATCGAGTCTCTCGGCGTCCGCTCGGCCGGCGGGGCCGGGGTGCGGGTCGAGGGCGCCGAGGTCACCCTGCGACACGTCCAGGTGAAGGGGGTGTCGCTCGGAAGCGACGGGAAGGGCGGCCACGGCGTCATCGCGACGGCCGGATCCAAGGTCGAGGTGTACGGCGGCTCCTTCGAGTCCTGCGCCGGCGCCGGCATCATGCTCAGCGGGTCGAGCGGAGTCATCACGAAGAACTTCATCAGCGGCGCGGGGGCATCCGGCATCCGCGTCGAGGAGAGCAGCGACACCGTGGAGGTCCGCGAGAACGACCTGCGCGCCAACGTGCAGGTGGGCATTGCCTGGCTCGAGTCCCGCGGCATCATCTTGAACAACCTCGTCGCCGGCACCGTGGCCCCCGAGGGCAGCAAGGTCGCAGACGGCATCCACGTGGCGCGGGCGGGCTCCGACGTGCGCGTCGAGAAGAACATCGTCGAGTCCAACCGCCGCGCCGGCATCTTCCTGTCCGGCGAGGTCGTGGGCATCATCTTGAACAACCTCGTCAACGACAACGCGCGCGTGGGCATCTGGCTCCAGCAGAAGGCGGGGGCCGCCGAGGCCGTGAAGGTCGAGGCCAACACCGTGGAGAGGAACGGCTTCGCCGGCATCGGCCTGACCGCCGAGGCGCGCGGCATCATCTTGAACAACCTCGTCGCAGACACCAGCCCCGGCACGCCGGCGGGCGCAGGCGAGGTCGAGATGGGCGATGGCATCGGCGTGCTCGCGGGAGCCTGGGCCGAGGTCAAGGAGAACGAGGTCAAAGACAGCGCCCGTGCGGCGATCCTCATCGACGACGCCGATCCCACGACCGTGGTCGAGGGCAACGAGACGGGCTCCGGCAACGCCCACGGCGTGGTGATGCAGGGGGTCGCCTTCGCCAACACGGACAACCCCGCCGTCCCGACGCCCGGAGAGGGCAGCGGGAGCAACCCCGAGGGCCGCGAGGACGGGCTCCCGACAAACTCGACCGCGGTGGAGGGCCTCTAAACCCTCTGCGCCTCCGCGCCTCAGCACCTCTGCGTTTTTCTTCCTCTCCTCCGCGCCTCTGTCCCTCTGTGCCTCTGTGTTGAATGCGCTCTCGCAAAGAGGCGGCTGACACCGAACCGCCCTCGGGCTTTCGCGATAGTCCGGCGGCTGCTACGAACGAGCGATGGCACAGCCGGCACCGGCGCATCCCTTCAGGCTCGTACCCGGGGCCCGCATCGGGACCCAGTACGAGGTGCAGAAGTGCCTCGGCCAGGGCGGCATGGGAGAGGTGCTGCTCGCCAGCGATCTCGAGCTTGACCGCGACGTGGCCATCAAGGTCGTGCGCCGGGACCTCGCCGCCAAGGTCGAGGTGGACGCCCAGTTCCGCCGCGAGGCGAGGATGCTCTCCCGCCTCAACCACCCGAACGTGGTCGTGATCCACGCCTTCGGCCACGTGCCCCCGGACCTGCACTACATCGTTATGGAGATGGTCGCGGGGGAGTCCTTGGAGGCCCGCATCGAGCGCGAGCGCAGGCTCGATCCGGGCACCTTCAACCTCGTCATGGCCCAGGTCTGCAGCGCCGTCGCCGAAGCCCACCGGCAGGGCATCGTGCACCGCGACCTGAAGCCCGGCAACGTCCTGCTCACCTCGGTGGCCGGCAACCCCGACTACGTCAAGGTCGTGGACTTCGGCCTCGCCCGGGTCTTCGCGCAGGCGGGCGAGGGGCTCTCCGAGTCGAGCGACGGAGAGCGCAAGAACGCGGTCGGCACTCCGCACTACATGTCGCCCGAGCAGATCCAGAGCATGGACGTGGACGGCCGCGCCGACGTCTACGCGCTCGGGGTGATGGCCTGCGAGCTCCTGACCGGCAAGATGCCCTTCGAGGCCGGGAACCTCCTCGGGCTGCTGATCGCCCACGTGCAGGACGATCCCAAGCTGCCCTCGGAGCTCCTCCCGGAGGCGGGCTTCCCGCGCGGTGAGGGTGTCGACGCGGTCATCGAGAGGGCGCTCGCGAAGGACCCCGCCGAGCGATACGAGACCGCCGAGCAGCTCGCCGAGGAGCTGCTCATCGCCGTGGCCGACTGGAGCGGTGTGGAGCCTCGGGCGCCCCGCATCACCGACAGCTACGTCATGCGGCCTCGCACCACCGAGGAGGCGCTGCGACAGCAGGAGTCTCGCCGCAGCACCACCGCTCCCCGCATCGCCCGCGAGAGCGCCCTCAGGGTGCTGGCGCGGGACACCCTGTCGACCCCGGACAGCCCCGAGGCCGCGCGCGTCGTGCGAAACGTGGCCGTCTTGCAGCTCGAGGTCGTGTCGGACCCCTACCGAGAGGACCTCGACGTCGAGGAGTACCTCGAGTGCCTCGGCCTCGTGCGAGCCCGGATCCACAACGTCTTGATCTCGAGGGGTGGAGTGCTCGTCGGCCCCCTGACCGACCGCCAGCTCGCCGTCTTCGGGCTCGACCCCGGCGAGGAGAACGTCACCGAGGCCGCAGTCGACGCCGCCCTCGCGGTGCGCGCCGCCCTCGCCGCCCTGCGCGACGACCCGGCGGTGCCGCCGGCCTTCGAGATCACGGTGCGGGTCGGTGTGGACGCCGGGCGCACCTTCGTCGCGGACTCGGACGCCAGCGGGACAGTGCTCTTCGGTCCCCCTGTCTTCGGCGCGCGCGACCAGGCTCAGGCGGCCGCCCCGGGCGAGGTGCGCATCTCCCACGCCGCCTACCGGCGCGCGCGAGGCCTCTACGAGCACAGCATCGCCTTGGACAGCGCCTTCGACGCGGCTCCGTCCGGCTACCTGATCGAGAAGAAGAACGCGCTGGCGGTGGCCCTCGCGGCAGACGAGATCCACGGCGTGCGCATCGACCTCCGCGGCCGTGACGAGGAGCTCGAGACCCTCAGGGCGGCCTACAGGGGCTGCGTCCGAGAGCGCCGCGCGCAGGCCGTGCTCGTCGCCGGGCCCCCGGGGGTCGGCAAGAACAGGCTGGCCAGCGAGCTCGTGAGGGAGCTCGACGACGCCAAGGAGCCGATCTTCATTGAGAGCGGCCGCTGCACGGCACGCGCCGAGGGGAGAATCTACGAGCCCTTCATCGAGGCCTTGAGGAGCCGCGCCCGCATAGCGCCCGAGGACAAGCCCGCCGACGTCTGCCTGAAGACGGAGATCTTCGTCAGGCGGCACCTCGCCCAGGACCCGACCGAGCTCTCGGCCGACGAGCGGCGCCTCGCCGATCTCCTGCTCACCTTTCTCGGCGCTCGCCCGGAGCCCGGCGAGCGGCTGACGCTCCCGCCGGAGCCTCAGGAGCTGATCGCCACCCAGCGTCTCGACCACGCCCGGATAGGGGCGCAGCACGCGGAGCACACCGGCTCCGCCGAGTCCGCGGGCTCCGCGGAGCCCGCCGGCTCCGGCGAGCCTATCGAAGGGGTCCGGGGAGAGCAGGCGCAGCGGGCCGTGCTCTTCGACGCGGCCGCCCGTGTCTTCCGGGGGCTCGCCTCCCGGCACCCGGTGCTCTTCCTGATCAAGGACCTCCACCTCGCCAGCGAGCCCACCCGGCAGCTCCTCGCTCACGTGCTCGAGAGGGTGGCGGACGTGCCCGTCTGCGTCGTGTTGACGGCCCGCACCGAGTCCACGGCGCCGCCGAACACCTCGTTCGTCCGGGACCAGGAGCGCTTGACCGCCGTTCGCCTCGATCCGCTGCCCGACGAGGCCATGACCGATCTGGTCAGGCACGCGCTGCGACGCCTCGTGGAGGTGCCCGGAGCCCTGGTGCGCCGCGTCGTCGAGCTGGCCGAGGGCATGCCCCTCATCGCCGTCGAGGCCGTGCACGACCTCGTCGACGAAGGCGTGATCGTGCCCTCCGACCGCCAGTGGCGCCTCCGCGGCGACAAGGGGGGCCGCCTGAGCCTCCCCGAGAGCGTCGAGCAGCTCTTCTCCGCGCGCTTCAAGCGCCTCGATCCCCGCCACCGCGCGGCCCTCGAGGCGGCCAGCGTGGTGGGCCGCACCTTCTGGCGCCCCCTCGTCGGCGAGCTCTGCGGCGAGCACCTGACGCGCGGCGACGTGACCGAGCTGCTCCGGCGCGGCATCGTCGAGGAGACGGGAGCCTCCAAGCTCGCGGGAGAGCACGCCTACGCCTTTGCCCGCGCTGCCGCCCAGGAGGTCATCTACCGCGGGGTGCGTCCGAGCCGCCGCCGCTCCCTGCACCTGAAGGCCGCTGAGTGGCTCGAGCGCCAGGCAGGCGCCCGCGCCGAGGAGCACGCCGGCACCCTGGCCTACCACCTGCACCAGGCCGGGGAGGCTACCCGCGCGCTCCCCTATGCGCGGACCGCGGCACGCCGCGCCGTGGACGCCTTCGCCCTCGACGAGGCCATCGAGCAGCTCAGGCTCTGCCTCGCGCTCATCGACGCTCTGCCCGCGCGGGACAAGCGCGCCCTCGACCCGGGGAGCGCCCAGGCGGCGTTGGTCGGCGAGCTGGTGCACCAGCTCGTGCTGGCCGGACGCCTCCAGGAGGCCGTGGAGGCCTCCGAGTCGTGGAAGTCCGACGGGGAGGAGCGGGCGCCTGCGGCGGCGGGCATCCTGATCGACCGCGGCCAGGCCCTCGAGCGTCTCGGGCGCTACCGCGAGGCGCGAGAGGCCTTCAGGCGCGCGGGCGAGCTCGGCAGCGACGACGAGGACCTCCTCGCCCGTGCGCGCATCGGCGAGGCCGGCTCGACCATGAAGCTCGGCGACCCGGCCGTGGCCGCGGTGATGCTCGGTGAGACCATCGCCGGCATGGCGCCGGCCTCGGGCAAGCCGTCGCCGGCCGCCAGCGAGACCAGGTGCCGCGCCGAGCGTGTGTTGGCCAACGCCCTGCTTCGCCAGCACGAGCTGGAGTGGGCCGAGACCTCCTACCGCAAGGCTCTCGAGCTCGCGCGCGAGGTCAACGCGCCCGAAGAGATAGTCGACGCCCAGAACGGCCTCGCGGCCCTGTCCTACTTCCGCGGCGAGCCGGAGCAGGCCGAGAGCACCTGGCGAGCAGCCCTGGAGACTGCGGAGACCTGGGATCTCACCCAGCACCGGGCGGTGCTCCTCGGCAACATCGGCGAGATGGAGCTGACGAGAGGGCGCCTCGACGACGCCTTCCAGACCCTCCGCCGTGCCGAGGCGCTTCACGCCTACCTGGGCTCGGACGAAGGCCTCGCCGAGGCCTCCAGGCTGCTGGGCGAGTGCTCGCTGGCCCTCGGCGACCGCTCCGAGGCCGAAGGCCACGCCCGCCGCGCCCTTGAGGTGGCCGACCGTCTCGGTGCTCCGCAGTACCTCGGAGCGGCCCACCGCACCATGGCGCGCGTGCTGAAGGCGGCGGCGAGCGCCGGCGGAGAGGATCGCTCCGCCGAGGCAGACGTCCACCTCGAAGCCGCCGCCGCGGCCTTCCGTCTCGCCGGCCTCGAGGAGGCCGCGCGCTCGGCGGAGCTGCTCAAGGGGGAGTGAGGGTCGGGCCCCGACCCCGGGTTCGCCTGCCTACTTCGCGGCGATAGTGAAGGTCAGCGCCGCTGTGTAGCTGCCCGCCACGTACGCGGCTCCGGCGGGCACGCTGATCAGTACCTCTACGTTGTTGGCGCCCTGGGTGGGATCCTCGGTGTCGGTGACGTTGACCGGGGTGTCGGCGGCGGTGAAGGTTACGGGGTCACCGTTGTACTTGATGGAGAAGGCGGCCTGGTAGGTGTCCGGTCCCTGGAGGGCGGCCGAGCCCGCGCCGAAGGTGTCGGTCTCCACCGTGACGGTGTAGCCCTCGGCGTCGTTGCAGCTCTCGGAGACGGTGGCCACCTGCGTGTTGATCTCGCCGGCGACGACGTCGAGGTCGCTGGCCGCCGCGGTCGGCGCCACCGCGATGCTGCACGCCGGCTCCACCGTTGCGTTCAGGTTCAACACGCCGACCGTGCCGGCCGTCGCCGGGGCGGCGCACAGGAGCGCGGTGCCGAGGCCGGCAAAGAGCGCAAGGAGTGTTTTGGGGTGCGAGCGGAAGATCCGAAACCTGAGAGCCTTGAGGGAGCCGTTTTTCGAGAAGCCGTCTTTTGGGGTTTCGTATCCGGCGGCCCGCTTCACCTGCCTATACAGAAGCCTGACAATGTTATCGGCGCCCGAGAGGAGGACTTGAGGGCCTTCCTGTCAGACGAGCGAACGAAGCAACGTCAACGCGGGCGCCACCTAGTTTTCGCCTGATAGCCAAAGCTACCGACCGCGGGACGGCGCTAGCCCGCATTTCTCACCGGGCTGAGTGGTGCATCGGGCCAATCCCGTGTATGATCAAGGTGTTACAAACGATCATGGGACGGCCCGATGCAGACAGATCGTACACAACAGCTTCTTCTGTTCCAACCGGTCGGACGGCGCCAGGTGGTGGCTGACTTCGACGCCGGCCGTGTGTCATCGGACGGGGGCGTGCTGCTGCTCAGCGAAACAGAGAACCGGGTTGGTATTGTCAGCCGGTTCGCGGCGTGCTTCACCGACCACCGCGACCCGGAGCTCATAGAGCACACCGTCGAGGAGCTGCTTCGTCAGCGCATTCTGGGGCTGTGCGCCGGCTACGAGGACCTCAACGACCACGACACCCTTCGCGACGACGCACTGCTTGCCGCGGCGGTCGGCAAGGCCGATGTCACTGGTGCCAACCGAGCGCGGGAGCGTGACAAAGGGCACGCGCTGGCCGGCAAGAGCACGCTCAACCGACTCGAGCTGACATCCAAGTTCGCCAACTCCGAATCCCGCTACAAGAAGATCGTGGCACGCGATTCGGACATCGAGACCTTCTTCGTCGAGGAGTTCATCGATGCTCACCACGACACACCGATGCCGCGCATCGTGCTGGACATTGACCCGAGCGACATCGAGTTGCATGGCGAGCAGGAGGGGCGCTTCTACCATGGCTACTACCACCACTACTGCTACCTGCCGCTGTACATCTTCTGCGGCGAGTACGTGTTGCTCGCACGGCTGCGGCAGGCCGACATCGACGGCTGCAGCGGCACGGTCGAGGCCCTCGAGTGGCTGGTGCCGCAGCTGCGAAAGCAGTGGCCCGACGCCGAGATCGTCATGCGAGCCGACTCGGGCTTCGCACGCGAGGAGATCTTCGCGTGGTGCGAGAGCAACGGCGTCGAGTACGTCATCGGCCTGGCCCGCAATCCCCGTCTTGAAGCCCTGATCGCCGACGACCTGGAGGCCGTGAAGGTACGGCACGAGTCGAGCGGACAGCCGGAGCGAGACTTCGTCGAACTGACGTACAGGACCAAGACCAGCTGGAGCCGCCAGCGTCGTGTCGCCGCCAAGGCCGAGCAGCTCATCAACAAGGCGAACCCGCGCTTCGTCGTCACGAGCTACGATGTCGAGCGCTTCGACGGCCGCGCACTGTACGAGGACGAGTACTGTGCTCGTGGCGAGATGGAGAACCGAATCAAGGAGCAGCAGCTGGATCTCTTCGGCGACCGAGCGAGTTGCTCCGACATGCGCCCCAACCAGCTACGAGTGTGGGAGTCGGCAGTCGCGCATCTCCTCATGGTCGAGTTCCGTCGCACCGCCTTGGCGGGGACGCCGCTGGAGCGTGCGCAGACAAGCACCATCCGGGTACGGCTGCTGAAGATCGGCGCGCTGGTCACCGTCAGCGTGCGGCGCGTGCGCATCGCGTTCAGCAGCGTGTTCCCGCTACAGTCGCTGTTCCGCACCGCGTTGGCTCAGGTCCAAGAGGCGTGGCTCGTCCCCTCGTAGCTCAGGCCGGCCTGAGCCGGCACACAGCGACGGTCGATCTCGCCGAGGCTCCACTCGGAAACGGGCAGGTCTGCCCTGCGGCCCCATTTCCTGGCCCCCGCGAGCCGTATCGACGTCTTCATGCTGGTCGAGGTCACGAGATCCAGCGCCGCAGACCGGCACCGTCACCAGATACCCCGCTCACCGCTGCTGCGGGCACCGCGCAACACAAGTTGGTGAGAAGTGCGGGCTAG
>CAZQPP010000338.1:0-9353 GCA_964594295.1 uncultured Myxococcales bacterium
CGAAGCAACGGGAATGCCTGAGCTAATGGCTAACGGCTAATGGCTAATCGCTTGCCTTGGGACTAGCGTGCCGTTGCTCACCGGTGGAGGCCCCCGTCATGGCGTCCCGACTTCGCCTGCTGCTCGTCGTCCTCGCGCTGCTGCCCTCGCTGGCGTCACGCGCCGACGCCCAGACGCCGGGTGCGCGCCTGACGCCGCTGAAGCGCGCGGACTACATGCAGCACTACATGGACGCCAGCATGTACCAGGAGGCGTGGACCTACATCCTGCAGACCCGTGCCGGCGACGTGGCGTACTTCAACTTCATCGTGACCAACATCGGCGTCGTCTCGGGAGCGTCGGCCTTCAGCTTCTCGTTCTCCCCGGCGGGCGGCGGGCCGGTGGTCTTTCGAAAGTTCGAGAAGGACCAGGACGACTTCCGGCAGACGCCGTCCTCCCTCTCGATCCGGGTGGGCCCGTGGTCCGCGTCATTCGGCCAGGGGACGAAGCCGACCACCCTCAAGGGCCATGAGGAGGACGTCACCATCGACCTGAGCATCACCCCCTGGGTGCCGGGGATGAAGCTGGGCAAGGGGGAGTGGAGGTACAAGGGCAAGAGGTGGCTGCACAGGATCCACGTGCCGAGGGGGAGCACCACGGGCACGCTGAAGGTGGGCGGCAAGACCTACGACCTGAGGGGCGATGCCTACGTGGACCACTCGGCCCAGGACTTCCTGTCACCCGACGTCACGACGGTGTGGAACACCTTGCGCCTCTTCGCGCCGGACTACACGGTCCTCTACCTCCAGTTCCGCGTGAGTCCCGACTTCGGCGGCGGCATGACGAAGATGATGGTGGTCACCGACCGCAGCGGCTTCGTGGCGGCCTCGACGCGTTTCACCGCGAGGGGCTCGTCCATGAAGCGCGATCCGGACGGCTGCGCGCGGCCCCGGCGCATGGACTTCTCGATGAAGGAGGGCGCGGTCCGGCTGAAGGGCGGCTTCACCGAGGCGCGCCTGCACGAGCGCAACGCGGTGCTGGACAAGCTGGGCTGGGCGCAGCGCCAGGTGGCCAAGCTGGTGACCGACGAGGTGGTCATCTACCGTCAGCTCAACGACTACGACGCCACCCTCGACCTGGGCGTCGGTGCGGCCCCCGTGTCGCTGAAGGGCCGCGGCATCAGCGAGTACATCTGCCCGGCCGATTGAGGTGGGTGCGCATCCACCACGGCGCCACGTGCGCCGCCTCCGACAGAGCGGCTGGGTGCGTGTAGGCGCTATGCGCAACAGCCTCTTAGTCGACCTTGACGTCTTCCGCCCGCAGCCCCTGAACCGTGCCGGTGGCGTGGACCTTCGAGGAGGGGTCCTTCTCGAGGCGGACCTGCACCTCGTCGGCCGACGCCGAGGCGCCGCTCACCTGGTGCTCGCCCACCTTGATGCTCATGGACTGGAGCAGGAAGTCGACGAACTTCGCGACCATGTCCTGGCCCGCCTGTTGCTCTACCGTCGCGGTATTCTTGGCGTCACCGAGCTCGAAGCTGTTGCCGCCGCCGAGCTCGACCTTGCCCGGTGAGAAGCTCGCCGAGGCGCTCCCGGAGAGCTTGTCGAGCTGGATGGCGCTGGCGAGGTCCTTGGGGTCCTTGGAGGAGGGCTTCTTCTTCGCGGCGGCCGTGGTCCCGTGCGGCGCTCCGGCTGCGGCGAGCTGCTCCTCCTTCTCGCTCCTCTCCATCTTGGTCGCGACGGCGGCGCTGAGATCGGCAGTGCTGAGCGGGATGGTCTTGGACTTCTTGCCGGTCAGGCTCTTGTTGATGTCCTTGGTCACGTCCTCGTCAAACCAACCGCCGACGTCGATCTTCACTTTGCCGTCCCGGGTCAGGTAGGCGCCGCGGCCCCTTATCCAGAGCAGGGCGTCGAGGTGGTGGTTGAAGTCCAGCTTGGTCTCGTCGGGGACGATGCGGCCGTCTTGGACGCCTAGCTTCAGGTCGGCGACGGTGCCCCTCTTGACGCCGACCGAGCCGAGGCCCTCGCCGTACTCGCCCCCCTTGAAGGGGATTCGCACGTCGGCGTCGACGTCGTCTACGCGGGCGCCGAGGCTGCGCACGACGGTCGCGGTGTCGATGTCGACGCCGCTCGTGGCTCCAGCCGTTCCTCCGACGCTCCCTTCGTTGAGGGTCGGCGTGGCGCCCGTGCCCGCCATCGGGGTCGGGATGGCCTCTCCGTCGTTGCGCGCGCGCTCGTGCAAAGCGAACTGCGCGGTTGGTACGTCCAACGCGCCCACCGAGGCCGACGCGAAGCGGGCCTTGTCGAGCACGGCCTGGATGCGCTCCGCCGAGGCTGTGGGGACCTTGAGGTCTACCTTGCCGGTCTGGAGGTCGATGCCGGCGGCCTTGACCTCGTCGAGGCCGAGGTTGACCTTCTCGTCCTTGACCGCCGCCTGCAGCATCTCGAGCTGGACGCTGTCGAGCGCGAGGCCCTTGGACTTCACGCCGGAGAGCGAGGCGTGCTCGACTGTGCCGGCCATTGCTCCGGAGGAGTCCTTCGAGGCGACGAGCCCCGACGCCTTCACGGCCTGAACGGAGCCGGAGCTGCTCTCGATGCCGGTCGCGCTCGTCGAGCCGAGCTGGGCCGAGAAGCCGCCTTCCCCTCGGCTGGCGGAGAAGCCCGAGGCCTCAACGCTCGACACCCTCGCGCTCCCGGTGTCGATGCCGGTAGCGCTCACCGAGTCTAGCTGGGCCGACCCGCCGGTCTTGGTCTTCGATGCGGAGAAGCCCGAGGCCTCAACGCTCGACACCCTCGCGCTCCCGGTGTCGATGCCGGTAGCGCTCACCGAGTCTAGCTGGGCCGACCCGCCGGTCTTGGTCTTCGATGCGGAGAAGCCCGAGGCCTCGAGGGTGGACACGTTCCCGTGGTCGGAATGAATGCCGCGGGCCTTGGCCGAAGCCACCTTCGCCGCCAGTTCGTCGTCCTTGGTGCGCACCGAGGTGCCCGTGGCGCTCGCGGAGTCGATGCTCACGCCGTCGCCCTTGATGCCCTTCCCCGCGGCTGTGTCCAGGTCCACCGCGACGTCGCCGTCGTGCACGGTGGCCAGGATGCCCGTGCCCTGGGCCGAGTCGACGTCGACGTCACCGGCTTCGATGCCTGTGCCGTGTGCTGACTGCGCGCTGATGCCCAGGTCGCCCTTTCCGGCGCGCACGTCGAGGTCGCTCACGACAGCGGTCTTGGCGGTCATGCCGCTGGTGTTGATGTCCACCATCTCCGCGTCGCCGATGCCGACCGCGGTGTTCCCGTCACGAACGTCGACGGAGACCTCCGAGGCCTTGACGTCCCCGGCGCCGTAGCCCTTGCCTTCGAGGCCCTTGGCGTGCGCCTCGGTGGCGCTCACGCCGAAGCCGCCCTCGTCCGGGACATCGACCTTCAGGTCCTTCGTGTGGAGGTAGTCGGCGTCCACACCCTTCGTGTCCATGCCCGCGACGGTGGCTTCGTTCGCCGAGAAGCTGGTGTTGCCCTCCTTGTCGAAGGTGGTCTGCAGCCCAGTCGTCTCTACGCTGGTCGCGTCGAATGACTTCGTGTCGAGGCCCTTGACATGGGCCTTCTTTGCGCTGATCTCCGTGCCAGCGGTGCGGGAGTATGTGCTCGAGAAGCCGGACACGTCTGCCGACGCCATGTCGACGTCCTTCGTGTCGAAGCCCGTCGTGGAGAGGCTCGCCGCGCTCGTCGTCACGACTCCCGTGCTGTGGTCCAGCCCCAGCGAGAGGTCCTTGGCCTCCCCGGAGGCGACCTTCTCGCCGTCCTCCGTCCGGAGATCCTTCAGGGCGACCCCGCCCACGGTAACCTGAGCGCTGATCTGGTCGGGGATCGCGTCGACCATGGGCAGTCCGCCGCCCTTGTTCGTGATGTCGGCGTGCACCGCGCCCATCGACACGCTCGAGAGGCGGTTGCCAGAGAGCTCCGCGCCCGTCGCGGAGATTCCGGAGGCCGCGATGTGGCCCGACTCGCTGTCCTGGTCGACGGCTACTTCGAAGTCCTTGACCGTCATGGTCGTCGCGCTGAGATCCGCTCCGGTGAGGCCCTTGAGCACGGCCTCGCCGACCTTGAAGCGCGCCTCGACGTGGTCCTTCTTGTCGTCGCTGAAGGGCACGCCCCCGCCCGGGTTCGTGGCGTCCACGTGGAGCTGCCCCAGCTCGAGGGCCTGCAGCCGGATGGGAGCGCCGCCGGCGGCAGGCTGGTAGCGCACGTTCCTCGCTACCGCTCGCTCGGCGTCGATGGTGACGCTCATGTTGTCGGTGGCGTCCTGGTAGGGCACCCACCCGGGCAGGCTGCCTTCGTCGAGGAAGGGGATGCCGCCGGCGTGGTTGGTCATGCGGATGTGGAGGCCCATGACGCTTACGGAGCCGGTCCGAAGGCCCTGGTAGTTCATGCCCATCAGCTCGAGGTTCTTCGAGCGGATCGTCATCACGCCCGTGTTCCGGTCCATCTGGACCTCGACCTCGTTGGCGCCCTCCTTGTGCCGGTTGAGGGTCATGCGGTCCTGGACCTTCTTGGGCATGAGGTCCATGACCTCGTCGAGGTCGGTCTTGAGCGTGTAGACCCCGTCGTCGATGTCGATGTCGGTGGCGCTCCAGGCTTCCTGGACGTCCTTGGCCGCCCGACCCGCACGGTACAGGCCCTCGCCGATGGCGTCGGTTGTCTTGTCGTACTTGTCCGAGACCCAGGAGCCGGCGCTCTTGAACCAGCCGCCCACCCGCGACCTGAAGCCCTGCTTGGTCTGCTCCTTGGTCGGCGGGGCCATCATGCTCCGCCCGGCCTTGTATGAGCTGGCCCCCTTCACGCCGTGGCTCGGCGGCGCGGGAGTCTGCGTCGAGGTTACGGGGCCGCTCTCTTCAGCCTTCGGTGCCTTGTCTTGCTCCACAACGCCCATGCCTCGACCTCGCTGCAAGCGGGGTGAATCAAACCCGGTCGGTAGCTATGTTGCAACATTCGTTCCCGGTCGCGCGCGAGCCCGGGCCCCGGGAAGGGGGCCAGGAGCCCCGGGGCACAATTCCGAGCTTGATGAGCGATGAGCGCTCCCTGAGCAGACACGGCTTGACTAAGTTTACTTTGCAGTTAAACTTAGTCCGATGATTCAGGTGAACATCCACGAAGCCAAGACACACCTCTCTCGTCTCCTGGCGCGAGTCGCCACCGGCGAGGAAGTGGTGATCGCTCGAGCCGGGAAACCCGTGGCCCGTCTCGTGGCCCTGGAGTCCGTCCCGGGGCGACGGCGCTTCGGGCGTGACAGGGGGCTCTTCGAGGTCCCTGCCGACTTCGACGCTCCGCTGCCAGAGGAGCTCCTGCGCAGCTTCGAGGGCTCGTGAGGTTCCTCGTCGACACCCACGTCTGGCTCTGGACTCAGACTGCTCCCGAGCGCCTCCACCCAGAGGTCGAGGCGATGCTCGCCGACGAGAGCAACGACCTCCTCTTCTCGGCCGCCAGCGCCTGGGAGATGGCCATCAAGTACCGCATCGGCAAGCTGCCGCTCCCAGAGCCTCCGGAGACCTACATCCCCCATCGTCTCACGGCGGACAGGATCGACGCTCTCCCGGTCTCGGTGGCCCACGCGGCGCGGGTGGCGACGTTGCCGGAGGTGCATCGCGACCCATTCGACCGGCTCCTCGTGGCGCAGGCACAGATAGAGAAGCTGACGCTCGTCACGGCAGATCCTGTCCTTGGTCGCTACGAGGTCGAGCTCATGATGGCGGACAGGCAGCCCTCGGGGAGGTGATCCCGTCTCCCGGCTTCCATTCTTCGCCCAAAGTCGGTATACCCCCGCGGCCGCCCACCAGAAGCCAGGAGACGTTTTGGCCAAGGAAGAGGCAATCAGCGTAGAAGGCACGGTCGTAGAGGCCCTTCCCAACGCCATGTTCAAGGTGGAGCTCGAGAACGGAGGCCACCAGGTCCTGGCCCATGTCTCCGGGAAGATGCGTCGCTACTTCATCCGGATCCTGCCGGGTGACCACGTGACCCTCGAGCTGAGCCCTTACGACCTCACCCGCGGACGCATCACCTACCGCTACAAAGGGCGCCACGACAAGCCGCCGCAGCGCTAGGCCGGGTCCGCCGCCGCGCAGCCGCCAGCGCAAGGAGCGCGAGCACGGCTGCCCCCGGAGCGGTGTGTCCGCCGGCCCCGCAGCCGTTGGAGTCGGAGCTGGGGCGGGCGCCGACGAGGACGCCGGGTCGCGGGGTGTCTGCCGGTGCGCCGAGGTCTGACGGAGCTGTGGCGTCAAAGCCCCCGGCTCCATCCGGCACCGCCACGCCCGGGCCGCTGCCGGCGTCGGCCGGGACCTCTCCTCCACCTCCCCCGGGGCAGGCCGGCGGGATTTGCGAGGGGCACCCGTAGTCGTAGATCCAGCACACCCCGTCGATGTCGTCCTCGTGCAGGGTGCGCTTCTTGTCCTCTCCCGCGGGGGCCTTGTAGTACATCGTCGCCTCGGCCTCCGGGCTGTGGTCGAGGCCGAAGAGGTGGCCCACCTCGTGGACCAGCGTGCCGAGCAGGTCGTTCTCGTCCTCCGGCACGGGATCGCCGACCGAGAACGCGAAGCTGGCGTCGTTCAGCTCGATGTCGGCGTCCGCGATGACGCCCAAGCTGTCTTCGAAGGTCAGCGTCGTCATCGCCGTCGCTGCGCTCGAGAAGCCCTTGTTGGACCAGGTCGCCGCGTCGTGCACGAAGAGGACGAGGTTCTGATTGTCGGCGCAGGGGTCGAAGGGCTCGATGCGCTCGACCGCGCTGGGCCCGTCGAAGCTGAGCTTGGGGGTGCTGCACTCGGCGACCGCGTTCCAGGCCTCGACGGCGGCGTGCACTACGTCCCGGGCGTCCTCCCAGGCGATGCCTTCGGGCTCGACGGTCGAGAAGCGAAGCCCCACGGAGTCGGCGCACCAACGCAGGGGCTCACCCGACTTGGGAGCGCGATAGACCACGTAGGCCTGGGCCTGCGACGCCAGCACGGCCGGAAGCAGCGCCGCGAGGAGGGCGAGGAGGCGGAGAGGTGACGTTGACATGGACCGAGGGTCTAGCATGAGTTGGAGGAGCGGCGCCGGCGCCACGCCAGCGCGGCCAGCAAGAAGCCCAGCGCTCCGGTGGCCTCCGAGGTGCCGGCGCTCGTTGCACCGACGCGGCAGCCGCAGCCCTCCGAGCTCCCCTCCTCCACCGGTGTCGAGTCAGTGGCCGGAGCAGCGACGTCCGCGGCGCCGGCGGCGTCGGGCCCGCCGGTCCCCGTGTCGCCCGGGCCTCCGGCGTCGGGACCGGGGTTTGGCAGCGGCGGCGCCTCGGAGGGAGGGGGTACCCGCGAGGCCGGCAGCACCTCGTCATAGCGGAGCAGCGAGGCCGGGTCCGCGACGGCCATCGCGGTCAGGTAGAAGAGCGTGCCCTCCCACAGGTGGGGAGTCGAGGTGCGCTGGTCGGCGCGGGGCGCGCCGCCGTCGTCGACCACGAGCATCACCTCGCCGTACTGCTGCGTGTCCGGTGTGGCGTGACCTGCAACCTTGTCGACGATCTGGATGAGCGTCGGGCGGCGGTCGGGCTGGTCCTTCCAGGCCAGGGCCGCCGAGACGGTGGTCTTCGTGTAGTAGGAGCCCCCCTCGGCCTTCAGGTCCAGCACCGGCTGAATGGACTCGACGTCGAGCTCGATCTGCCGCTGCACGCGCGGGTCCTCCCAGGGCATCGTGTGGGTCGGCCAGATCAGCCACGCGGTCGGGCCCTTGGGGCCGCTGCCGAGGTTGATCTCGCTGACCGGCTTGCTGACGAAGCGCCCTGCGTCCGGGTCGTAGAGATGCTCCAAGATGGCGTCGCGCAGCTCGGTGGCGCGCGTCTCCCAGGCTTCGGCCTTGTCGTCCCTCGCGAGCAAGCGAGCAGCTCGTGCGGCGATGTCGAGGGCGCCGAAGGTGGTCACCGCGCCGTGGAGGGTCTGCGTGTAGGTCGCGTTGTCGTCCTCCTGGGCGGGCGCGTGGAGACCTGTCTTCGGGTCCCGCCAGCGCGCGAGCAGGTCGGCCGCCGCCTCGATCTCGGTCCAGAGCGGCTCGAGGTAGTCCTTCGGCGCGAGCCTGGTCCAGCCGACGTGGGCCACCATGAGCCAGACCACGAAGCCGGCGTTGTCGATCTCGAAGCGGTACATGCCGCCCGGGCTGCCGTCGGCGTAGTAGTTCATCTCCCAGGCGAAGGCGGGGTAGGTGGCGGTGCTCCCGGTGTCCGGGTCCGGAGGCGGAGGCTGGTCGACGAGCGGCGCCGGCGGGACCGGATTCTTGCGTTGCCACTGTGCGTAGAGCGCCGCCCGCTTCTCCGCGAGCTCGGTCTGTCCCGAGACGTCGAGGGCGACGTTGAAGAAGGCTCCGTCGCGCGGCCAGTCCAGGCCGTAGGGTGGCTGCCTGGTGATCGAGGCGACGATGGCGCCGGTCTTCTGATCCGTGCCGACCCGGACGTTGACGAGGGAGCGCCGGGCCACCTTCAGGGCCAGCGGGGAGCCGGACGGCGGCAGGGTGCGCTCGGCGAGCCAGTCCTCGAGCACGTGCTCGGCGTGCTGGACGACCCCCAACGGGTCGCCCACACCGTAAGAGGCGGCCCTGCGCGCGGTCTCGGCATCCTGGGCGGCGCCGAGCACCACGGCCGCCACGGCCACGTCGCGCCCCCCGTCGTCCACGAAGATCAGCGGGGTGCGCAGGGCTTCGTTGACCTCGCCGGCGGCGATGGAGCTGCCCGAGAGCGATCCGTCGGCGGCGTCGGCCCACGCGTCCTGCGCGGTGTGCTTCCACGCCATGGCGCTGTGCACCGGCTGGTGGCCGGCCTTGCAGCGCAGCTGCTCCGACACCGCCGGGTCCATGGGGACCTCGAAGCCCTTCAGCTCCTCCCGGTGGCTGTCGAGGTTGTCGATGAGCTCGTCGGCCATGGCGCAGAAGTCGGTCGCGTCGAAGCCTATCTGGTGCTGCTCGGGAGGCGGCTCGGTGGTCAGGGCGAGGTAGGTTCCGGGGGAGTAGTCCTGGTCGAGGTCCTGGGCGACCAGGCGCACGTCCTCAGCGCTCGGGGTGCCCTGCGCGAGAGCGGCTCCGATAGGGCCGTAGTCGGCGGCGGGCTCGCTGACGAGCGCGGCGATCTTGTCGTACACGCGCTGGTCGTTCGGGTGGAAGTGCACGATCGTCTCCTCGACCTCGTCCCAGACGGCCGCGAAGTCGTTGCGCCCGTCCATGGCCCAGTCGGCCACCGGGAGCTCCGGAACGATGGAGTTGGGCGGGAGCGGGGAGAGGTTGGCGTAGGTCATCAGGTCCACCCCGGTCACGGGGCTGGAGGCCTTGCGTTCGATCTCGATGCGCCACACGTGCCAGCCCGCTGAGACGGGCTTCCTCAGGCCA
>CAZQPP010000339.1:0-9310 GCA_964594295.1 uncultured Myxococcales bacterium
ATAACCGCATAACCGCATAACCGCATAACCGCATAACCGGTTACCCGCATATGCGGTTATGCGCGTGGGCGCATCGCTGGGCCCCGGCCAACCTGCGGTTGCGGTTTCCGCCCCGCTCTCAGCGGAACACGAACAGCTGGTGCCTCAGCTCCTGCTCCTCGTGCTCGAAGACCTCCTCGTCGCCCACGTAGGAGACGAGCCCCTCGTCGGAGAGGTGCAGCCTGTCGCCCCTCGAGATGCCGTAGGCCAGCGCGCGCAGGTGCATCGAGGGGCGGCGGTGCGCTGGGAGATCCTGCAGCCTGAGCAGGCCCGTGGAGGCAGAGACCCCCGCGAAGGAGAAGCTGTCGTCACCGAGGATCTCGACCTCGTGGAAGAGCAGGAAGTGCTGCTCGCTCCACCAGAGCACTGCGCCGGCGAGGGCCGACGCAATCTGCGCGGCATCGACTCCGTGCAGCTCCCCCATGGCCGTGGCGACCGCCTCCGCGTGCTTCGCCGCGGCCTCGCACTCGAAGGAGCAGGGCACGAAGCCCGTGGGCGTGGCCCCTTTGGGGAAGAAGTTCATCAACGCGGGGGCCGCACAACTCAGCCCGCCGGGCAGACGGAAGATGGCGTCGGCGTCGTCCTGACGGCTGCTCTCCACGAATGCCTGAACGCAGCACGACGGGTAACCGAGGAGCGTGCCCAGCTTCCTGCACGCGCGCGCCCGGCGCGCCGCGCTCCGCCTCGATCGCTGCGCCCGCTCGAGGTTGTAGACCTCCTCGAGGGCCGCGGCGCGCCTCGCAAAATAGACTACGGAGGCCCCGCGCCCCGGTCCCGCGATGGCCCTCGTGTGCAGACCGTGTCGCTCCAAGCGGGCGCAGGTCTCGTCAAGCTCCGCGTCGGGGACCTCGTCGTGCTTGCCGAGATCGCGCAGCCCGGCCAACACCGTGAAGCGGTCCATCTCGAAGTCCCAGGGCACCGGGAGGCCCAGGGAGGGGCTGGCGGTGCGCGCAGCCTGCGTCACGCGTCCGAAGGAGCGCCGTCCGGCGGCGACGGAGCGCTACCGCCATCGCGCGGGGCACCGTCCTCGCTACGCGGGCGACGCCGGCGACGGCGCCTCCGGCGCTGGCCTTCGCCGTCGGAGCGCTCACGCCCGTCACGATCTCCGCCTCGATCGCGG
This sequence comes from uncultured Myxococcales bacterium, assembly GCA_964594295.1. Taxonomy (GTDB): domain Bacteria; phylum Myxococcota_A; class UBA9042; order UBA3505; family UBA3505; genus CAZQPP01. The sequence continues at coordinate 1,160 of CAZQPP010000339.1, forward strand.
TCATCGTGGCGGCCGCCTCGATCGCGGTCGCGATCACGGTCGCGATCACGGTCACGGTCGCGGTCGCGGTCCCGGCCACGACCCCGCCCGCGGTCGCGGTCACGGTCTCTCCCGCGGCCTCGGCCGCGGTCACGGTCATCGTAGCGGCCGCCCCGGCCGCGGCCCCGATCCCGACCTCCACGCCGGTCTCGGTCACCTCGGCCGCGGTCCCTGTCGCCGCGCCGGCGATCACCACCGCCGCTGTCCTCGAGGGGCTCGAGCCGGCCTTCCCCGGTCTCGACGGGGAGGACGCGCCCCTCTTTGATGGCGGTCACGAGACCGGGCTGGCCGTCGGCCTCTTCGAGCAGCAAGCTCAGGCAGCGGCCGTAGAGACCCTTGTCGCCGCCGGCCCCGCTGCCGCCGGCCGCGACCACGCGGCGCGAGGCGGCCAGCTCCTGGCCGAGCAGGTTCTCGTTGAGGGCGGCCCCGCCCAGCAGGGCAAGGACGCCGTGGATTCCGTCGAGGTCCACGGCGCGGTCGCGGAAGCCGCCGCCGGGGAGCTCTCGAGCGTAGGGGTTGCAGAGCATCACCGCGCAGCCTTCGCCCGCGAGCCGCTCGGCCACCTCCTCGGCTTCCTCCTCCTCGCCGCAGCTCAGCTCGACGGCGCCGTCCGAGGCGTCCTGGGGCAGCACCCAGAGCCTGGCCCCTCCGGCGTCGATCACCGAGCCCAAGAACACCTGCACTCCTTGCTCCCTCAGAGCGGACAGCGTCGCGTCGTCCTGGGCGGGGAGGCCTCCCTCGGAGACCAGCACGACCGCCCCTACTCCGGCGCCCGCCACGGCGCCGGCCAGCTCACGTGCGCTCTCGGGGGGAACGTCCGACCCCGGGCACGGAAGGTACATGTCAATCAGCATCTGGCACCTCTTCAGGCCGCTTGTCCGCCGGTACGGCAGACCTTCAGGCCGCTTGTCCGCCTGCACGGCAGACGCGGCGGGGCATCCTATGCGCGCGCGAGCGCTGCGGCAAGCACCGCGTTCGGCTCGCCCCCGAGCACAGCCTCCCCGGTCACTCTCGGCCGCGCTTCCCAGGCCCGTCACCCTTGAGCGGACCCGCCATGGGCACGTCGCTGTCCTCGTAGATCGTGTCCATGTCGAGGCGCAGGCCGACAGAGCTCAGCTCGCCCCCCCCCCTCGTCGGCCATGCGCTCGCCGATGGACCAGGTGCCGTCCTCCCGGCGGTGGAAGGGCTCGACCACGCGCCGCTCGCTGTCGACGAGCACGTACTCCTCCAGCGAGGGGCAGCGGCGGTACAGGGCGAACTTGTCGCCGCGGTCGAAGTCGCGGGTGGTCGGGGAGAGCACCTCGACGACCAGCTTCGGCGTGCTCGTGTAGAGCGCCGACGGGTCCGCGTCGGGCTCGCACTCGACGAGCAGGTCGGGGTACAAGAAGGCGTTTGCGGCGGCGACGCGCACCTTGAAGTCCCCTCCGTGGGCGCGGCAGGGCCCGCCACGCAGGTGGGAGCGAACAGCGGCAAGGAGGTTCACGGCAACGACGCTGTGCGCGCGACGCCTTCCGGTCATGGCGACCAGCAAGCCGTCGAAGTACTCGTGGCGCTCTTCGCTCCTCTCCTCGAGCGTCAGGTACTCGTCCGCGGACAGCTTGGCGTGGGCCTCGTTTCCTGCGGCGCTCGGGGTCATGGCGAGCTTCTACACCAGGCGGGAGCCCGCCGGAAGACCGAGCCCGGGCCCGGGCCCGCGCGCCGGCCCGGCTGGAGGCGGAAAGCGTTAGCTGGTAATAGCGCCGGCCTGTCCTGGAACGGAGCACCGGATGGACGCAAGCAAGCCTAACGGCGGCGAGACGACCCTGCGGCAGCGGATGCGAGACGTCGCTCTCGACCTGCGCTGGATGGAGCTCGAAGACGCGTGGATGCTCTTCGACGCCCTCGACTCGGAGGCTTTCGCCGCCTACGGCTACAACCCCATCCCCGTCGTGCGCGAGACGAGGCCGACCCGCTGGGCCGAGCTGGAGAAGTCCGAGACCTTCTCGAAGCTCCTCGCCCTCGTGGAGAGCCACCTCGCCGCCCCACCCCGCTGTGGCGACCTGACCGCCGGGCGCAAGGCCGCGGGCTCGACCATCGCCTACTTCAGCGCCGAGTTCGGAATCCACGAGTCCCTGCCGATCTACGCGGGAGGCCTCGGGGTGCTGGCCGGGGACCACCTGAAGAGCGCCATGGACCTCGGCCTCGACCTCACCGCCGTCGGGCTGCTCTACCAGCGCGGCGTGAGCCGCCAGCGCCTCGACACCGAGCGAGGTCAGATCGACATCGCGCCCATGCTAGCGCGCGAGGACCTGCCGATCCGCCCAGCCAGGGACGCAGCCGGCCGCGAGGCCGTCGTGGGGGTCCCCATGGGCGGCCGGGTCGTCAAGCTCGGGGTGTTCGAGGTCCGCCTCGGCGCCATCCGCCTGCTCCTCCTCGACGCGGACCGGCCCGAGAACTCGGAGGAAGACCGGAACATGCTCTCGCAGCTCTACGCCGGCGGGCCGGAGCAGCGAATCCGCCACGAGATCGCCCTCGGGGTGGGCGGGCTCAGGGCGCTGCACGCGCTCGGCGTCGAGCCCGACGTCGTCCACCTCAACGAAGGCCACGCCGCCTTCTGCCCGCTCGCCATGGTCTGCGACGCCGCGGGCCAGCGGGGGGCCACGCTGGAGGACGCCATCGCGCACACGCGCAAGACCTGCGTGTTCACGACCCACACGCCCGTCCCCGCCGGCCACGACGTCTTCCCCTTCGAGCTCGCCGGGCGCTACCTCGAGCCCTTCGCCGAGTACGCCGGCCTCAAGACCGAGGAGCTGCTCGAGATCGGGCGGCCCCGGGGAGGCGGAGACGAGCTCAACATGACCACCCTCGCGCTGAGGCTCTCGCGCAGCGTGAACGGCGTCAGCGAGCTCCACGCCGAGGTGTCGCGCGAGCTGCTCGCGCCCTCCTTCGCGGGCTCACGCTTCAATGAGATCCGCGTGCCGGCGGTGACCAACGGGGTGCACGTCCCGACCTGGCAGGCGCGGGAGGTGGCCGAGCTGCTCGACCGCTACCTGCCCTCGCGCTGGCGGGTGGAGCTCACCAACACCGACCTCTTCGCGGCCGTCGACGAGATCCCCGACGAGGAGATCTGGAAGGTCCGCAACCAGCTGCGCCACAGGCTCGTGCGCTGGTCGCGCCGCAACCTCAGGCGCCGGCTCGTCCGGGCCGCCGAGTGGGCCCCGACCGCCGGCTCCCCGCAGGTGCTCGACCCCGACGCGCTGCTCATCGTCTTCGCGCGCCGCTTCGCCACCTACAAGAGAGCCCTGCTCGCCTTCGACGACCCCGAGCGCCTCGCCGCCATCCTGGGCAACCCCGAGCGCCCCGCCCAGCTCGTCTTCGCCGGCAAGGCCCACCCCGCCGACGCCCCGGGCAAGAGGCTCATCCGTCACGTGCTCGGCCTGACCGAGGACCCGCGCTTCAAGGGCCGCGTCGTCATGCTCGAGGACTACGACCTGGCCGTGGGGCGCGCGCTGGTCCGGGGCGCCGACGTCTGGCTGAACACGCCCACCCGCCCCCTCGAGGCCAGCGGCACGAGCGGGATGAAAGCGGCGATGAACGGCGGCCTCAACCTCTCCATCCTCGACGGCTGGTGGCCCGAGGCCTTCGACGGCGGCCAGGGCTGGTCCATCGGCGGAACGGAGACCTTCGAGGACAGGCGCGACCGCGACGAGGACGACGCCGACAGCCTCTACACCCGCCTCGAGCAGGACGTGCTGCCCTGCTTCTACGACCGCGACGCGGACGGCGTGCCGCACGCCTGGGTGCGGATGGTCAAGTCCAGCATCAAGACCGTCCTCCCCCGCTTCTGTGCGGTCCGCATGGTGACCGACTACATCGACAAGGTCTACGACCCCGAGGCGACCCGTGGGTAGCCAGGTAGAGGCCTGGCTGGGTGCCGAGCGCGCGCGGCCCGACGGCAGCGTCGCCAGGATACCGACACGCCGGGCGGTGCTCGGAGGAGAGGCGGCGAGCGTGCTCGCCAAAGACGCTCGAGCGCTCGCGCCGGGCGGGCAGACGATCGTCGTCTGCGACGCCTGGACCCGCCCCATCGCGGCGCCGGTGGTGGCGGCATTGCGCGAGCAGGGCTGCGCGGCCTCCTTTCACCAGGTGGCGTCGAGCCCGGACGGCAGCCCGCCCTCGGCGGACGACGACCGGGTCCGGGAGCTCTTCGAGGCCTCCGGCGCGGCCATCGCCGAGGTGGTGGTGTCGGTCGGCTCGGGGACCGTCACCGACATAGCGAAGGCGGCGGCCACGAAGCGCGGCATCCACGTGCTCGCCTACGGAACCGCCGCGTCGATGAACGGCTACACGAGCAACATCGCCGCCCTCTACTCCGGCGGGCTCAAGGTGACGCGGCCGGTCGAGCCGGTCTGGGGAGTCTACGCCGACCCCGCGGTCGTGGCGGCCGCGCCGGCGGAGATGAACCTCGCCGGTCTCGGCGACCTGTGCAGCAAGCCCTTCTCCGGCAGCGACGCGGCCATCGCGTCGCTGGCAAAAGGGGAGACCCCGTGGCGCCTGCCCGCCGAGATGGTGGAGGTCTGCTTCAAGCGCACGCTGGAGCGCGCCGAGGACATCGGCCGTTCGGACCCGACAGCCCTCTCCGAGCTCATGGAGGCGCTGTGGGTCTCCGGCTTCTCCATGGCCCTGGCCGGCTCGAGCGCGCCCGCCTCGGGCGGAGAGCACCTGTGGTCCCACCGCCTCGACATGCTCCAGCACGACCGCGGCCTCCCGCCGGTGGCCCTCCACGGCACCCAGGTCGGGGTCGCCTGCGGGCTGGTCCGTCCGCTCTTCGAGGGCGCGGCGGCGATGGACCCGGACGAGGCCGCCGCGCGCCTCGCCGAGGAGCCCGCCGAGCCGGATCCCGCGGGGCCTGACTTCCGAGCCTGGCTCGACGCGCGCCACCCCGACCTCGGGCCGGTCTCGATGGAGGCGGTGCGCGCCGAGGCCTCCTCCAAGTACGCCCGCGAGAAGCGGCGGCGTGCCCGGGCCGACCTCCGTGAGCGCTGGCAAGCGGTCAGGGTCGAGGTCGCAGACGCCGCGACGCACGCTCTCCGCATCGACGAGGCTCTCGCCCGCGCCGGCGCCCCGCGCCTGCCCGAGGAGATCGGCGTCGGCGCCGAGGAGGCGGACCGCCTGCTCACGGTCTGCCGGGACATCCGCGACCGGCTGACAATCCTCGACCTGGCCGCCGACGTCGTCTCGGGTTGAGCGCGCAGCCCAAAACGGTCGCCGGGGCGCTGGTCTACGAGGTCATCGCCGAGGCACCGGGGGCCGCACTCCTCGACACCTCGCGGGGCGCAATGCTCTGGCTCCCCGGCCGGCGCCGGGAAGAGAGAGACGAAGAGCTGCTGCGCGAGCGCCTCGGCTCGGGCGTGCGCTCCTGGGCCTGGGTGCTTGGCCGGGCGCCGGGTCTGGCGGTCCGCCTGTCTAGGGAGGCAGACGCCGCCCGGGTTGCCGCCACGGAGCTCGGAGCGGCCTTCAGCGCCAGGCTCGAGCTCGGCGAAGGCACGGAGGCGATGTTGCGGGCTGCCTGCGCTCGGGTGCTGGGCCGGGACGAAGCTGCGGCCCACCGCGAACCTGCAGAGGACCCGGGGGAGACGGTCTGGCCGGATGAGGCGGTCGAGGTGCCCCTGCTCGCGGAGCCCGAAGACCGGCCCGCCCCTGTCCGGTCGCTGACCACGCCGCGCCCTCGCCGCCGCCTCGGTGTGAGGATCCTGCTCTGGGGGCTCGCGAGCATGAGCATCCTGGCGGTCGTCATAGCGCTGACCCTGCTGACCAACCCCGCGGCCCGAGCCCTGGTGCGCGGCTTCCCCTGGCGCGCGCGCCTCAAGCGCATGGTCAAGGCACCGGTCCACGTGCCCGATCTCATGAGGTTGGAGCTCCAGATCGACTCGGGGGTGCTCACGGGAGTCAAGGGGCCGCCCCAGCACCCCGGGCGGTGGGCCCTCTGCGACCAGGACTTCCTGTGCCTCGACCTGGCGCGCTCGGCCGGACGCTTCAAGGCCGCCTTGCACGACCACGTCACCCTCATCGGCGTCATGCCGGCGCCGGTGCTGCGGTGGCCGGACACCGGCCGCGTCGTGCTCGACTGGGACCGCAAGGCGTGGGTGTGGCACCAGGTCGACCATGACGGTTCGCGCTGGCCCATCGCCAGACGTGTGGTGACTCCCGAAGACCTCGCGGACTTCGCGGAGCTCGTCACCGACTCGCCCCCGTGGCGTCGCCCCCTGGCCGTGACCTTCTGGAGCTGGTCCGAGCCGATGCGAGAGACCCTGCGGGGGGTGCTCAAGCTCCACCCGGGCCTCCGGGTCATGGTCACCCACGGGCGCCCCCGCTCGGTGGTGCGCGGGGTCTGGTCCACGGAGGCCGTCGACTACATCATCGCCCTCGACCAGCGGGTCGAAAACCTCGACGAGTACGCCGGTGACCCCGGCGCCATCCAGCTCGTGCTCTGGGGGAGCCGCACCTCGGACATCTCCAAGCTCGGCCCCTGCAAGCGCCTCAGGGTGCTCGACCTGAGCGACACGAAGGTCAAGGACATCGCCCCGCTCAGCCGCTGCCGGGAGCTCGAGGTCTTGGGCCTGCAGGGCACGCCGGTCGAGGATCTCGAGCCCCTCGCCGGCCTGCCCAACCTGAGGAAGCTCTACCTCGGCGGCACCAAGGTGAGAGACATCTCCCCGCTGACGAGCTGCCCGGCCTTGAGAGACCTCGAGCTCGCGCAGACAGACGTGGACGACCTGCGTCCGCTGCTCGACATGCCCGCTCTGGAGTGGGCCTACGTGCGCGGCGTGCCGGCCGAGATCCCACCGGAGCTCAAGGACAAGAAGAAGCCGCGGGTCCTCGGAGAGCCGCAGGGACGGGAAGCGCCGGAGCCCCCCTAGCGCCACCAGGGCTCTCATCCGTGCGGCAAGACCCATGCCTCACCGAGGCTGCTACGGCGCGTACAGTGCTTTTCGCTGCGCACAGCGGAGTGATAGTGACGTAGCTTGCCCGTCCACGCTGCTCTAGCCCCAAGGCTTCGGGAAACCCATGGTCCACTTCGCGCTCGTCTCCGGTGCAGGGCTCCGCGCAGCCGAGCCTGCGGCCTCCATCGCCCAATCTGTCTCCGCAGCCAAGGGCAAAGTCATCAAGAAGCTCGAGGGGGCGGTCTTCGCCCGGCTCACCGCTCGCTCCGTCGCCCGCCTTCGCGCCCAGGGCCTCGTCGTGATCGAGTTCCCAAGCCCCTACGAGCTGTGCCTGGCGGACCGGGTGTTGGACATCCGCCGGTCGCGCCGCTTCCAGCGCAAGCTGGGACCCGCCCGAGGCGCACGCTGGACCCAGTTCGTCGTCCAGCTCGCTGCGCCGCCCCAAACCGAGTGGCTCCAGGAGCTGGAGGCCCAGGGCCTCCGTGTCGCCGGCCGTCTCGGCACCTACGGCTTGCTGTTGGAGGGCAGCGCTGACGACGCCATCCGTATGCGAGACGCCGGTTTCGTCGCGTTCATGGCGCCGTTCCAGCCCGAGTGGCGTATCTCCCATTCCCTCGCCGAGAGCACGGGGCGCGTGCGCTTCGTCTCGGTCTCCGTGAGCCCTGCGCACACCGCCGGAGAGGTCGCCACGCGCCTCGAAGGGCTGGGCGGGCAGATCGAGACCACGTGGGATGAGGCCCACACCCCCGGGCACGACCAACGGGTGATCATCGTCGAGCTGGACGCGGGCGCCCTCGAAACCGTCAGCGCTTGGCCGGAGGTACGTTGGATCGAGCACATGCCGGAGCGCTACGAGCCCGAGGAGGAGCGTACGACCCAGGTGGCGGCCGGCAACCTGGACGGGACGCCCGCGCCCAACACGCTCCCCGTCGTCGGGTACCAGGCTGCCCTGACGAACCTGGGCTTCGACGGCACGGGCACGGTCGTCGCGATAAACGACACCGGCGTCGACACGAACGCCGCCGGAGCCCAGGCCGACCTGGCGGGACGCCTGGCCTTCGGGCCGGCGACTGCCGGCCGGGGCGACGTCAACGGCCACGGTACGCACGTCGCCGCGATCGCCGTCGGGACCGGAGCCTCCGGGGACACCGACCCCCAGGGTTTCGTGCTCGGCCAGGGAGTGGCTCCG
>CAZQPP010000340.1:0-9283 GCA_964594295.1 uncultured Myxococcales bacterium
CAGATCTCGCCGTCGTCGCAGCTCTTCGTGGTCCCGCTACAGGTGCCGAAGCGGCACTCGTCTTCTGTGGTGCAGGCGTTCCCGTCGTCGCACGACGCGCCGCGCTCGACGGGCTGGTTGACGCAGCCTCCGGTGGCGGGATCGCATGCGTCGGTGGTGCAGACCTCGCCGTCGTCGCAGTTGATCGGTTGGCCGCCGACGCAGCTGCCGGCGTCACAGCCCGACGCCTTGGTGCAGGGGTCGAAGTCGTCACAGGGGGTGCCGTCCGGAGCAGGCGCGCTGACGCAGCCCTCGCCGGCCTCGCAGGTGTCGGCCGTGCAGGGGTCGCCGTCGTTGCAGTCCTTCGGGCTGCCCTCGCACCCGCCGGCGCCGCAGAGGTCGCCCTCCGTGCAGGCGTCGCCGTCGTCGCAAGCGCCGCCGGGGCTCGGCTCGTTGAGACAGCCCACCCCCGTGATGCAGGTGTCGAAGGTGCAGGGATCCCCGTCGTCGCAGTCTGCGCTCGCGCAGGGGTCCTCGCCTTCCTCGCACTGCCCCTCCGCGTTGCAGACCTCGCCCTCCGGGCAGGTCCCGCAGAGGCCGTCGCAGCCGTCGAGGCCGCAGGCTCTCGCCTCGCACTCGGGCACGCAGGCGCCCTCGTCGCAGAGGTCGCCGACGCCGTCACCGTCGGAGTCCTGCTGAGCCGGGTTGGGCACGGCGGGGCAGTTGTCCTCGCCGTCGAGCACGGAGTCGCCGTCCGTGTCCGCGCCGCCTCCGGTGTCGCAGGGGAGGGCGCTCCCGTCCTCGGCCTTGAGCTCGTCGACGAGCCCGTCGCAGTCATTGTCGGTCGAGTCGCCGCAGATCTCGTCGGCGGCGGGGCTCACCGTGGGGTCCGAGTCGTCGCAGTCCTCGAGCTCCCCGCTCCCTGCCTGGAAGCCGTCGCCGTCGGCGTCGGTGCCCGTGGGCTCGGGCAGCACCACGACGGTGGCGTGTGCCGCGACCGGCGGGAAGACGCCGTCGCCGGCCGTGACGGTCACGGCGAAGATGCCGGTCCGGCTCGTGTCGAAGGTGGCCTCGCTGCGGCTCGGGGTGTCGAAGGTCTCCGTGAAAAGGTGCGAGGGCTGCCAGTCGAAGGCGAGGGGATCGCCGTCCGGATCCTCGGCGCCGGCCGCGAGCACGAGGGGCGCGCCCTGGATCACCTGTGCTCCCATGGGGACGAGGTGCAGGTGCTGGGGTGGGAGGCCGGAGCCGGTCTCCACCACCTCGATGACGCCGCGGCCTGTCGGGCTCTGCTCGAGGCCGTCGAAGGCGACGCAGCCCACCTCGTAGACGCCGGCCTGATAGGCGGCGAAGCTGTTCTCCGTGCCCGCCGCCGCGGCGAACAGGGGAGAGGGGATCAGGGACCCGCCACCTGTAGCTACGAGCCCCCACTCGACAGACAGGTCCGCCGACGCGGTCTCGGCGTCGCCGGCGCTCGCCACGAGGGAGGAGACGTCGCCGACCTCCACCACCGGGTCGAGGACCGTGATCACGCACCACGGCGGCGTGTTGCTCGCCGGAGTCTCTGTCACGTCCACGGCGAAGGTGTGCTCGACGATCCGGCCCTCGTCGTTCAAGGAGCAGGTCACCAGGTGCAGGCCGGTCTCGCCGGCCAGCAGGGTGACGCCCGAGTCTCCCTCGGGGGTGAGCACGTCCGACTCCACCCAGGGCGTCCAGGTGAGGGCGGCGTCGCTGCCCACCACCGTGCAGCGCAGCGGGATCTCGACGCCCACGAGACCGGCGACGGCCCCCTCCGGCTCCGCGATGATCTCGGGGCGCGCCGCGTCCACGTTGGAGTCTATGCCGTCGAGGACGCGATCGCAGTCCACGTCCTGTAGGGCCGCGTCACCGGCAGCCTCGCCGGTGGCCACGCCGTTGCCCTCGCCGGATGCGGCGAAGCGGCCCAGCGCGCTCTCGAGGATGGGGGTGGCGGTGGCGTCGCCCTCGGCGTAGCGCAGGTAGAGCTCAGCGCTGACGTCGAGGGGCGCGCCGAGGGGCCCCGCGAAGCGCACGACGAAGCCCTCGCCCCTGAGCAGAGGCTCGATCTCGCCGTCCATGTGGTCTGCGGCCACCTGGTAGTGCTTGGCGTAGAGCTCGTTGCCGGTCTCGTCGGCCAGCACCACGTGCACGCTCGCGTCGCCCGGGAAGTACGCGGAGGCTGCGACCAGCGCGGAGCCGAGGTCCTGCTCGGCGTCGGCGGTCTTCAGCCCGACTCGCCAGATGGCCCGGAGGCTCCCCGTGAGCTGCGGGTGGGAGAGCAGATCGTGCAGGCTTGCGACGCCCTCGCCGCCGATGAGGTCCTGCTCGATGGCGGGGGTGAGGCCCGCGACCGCGCCCACCGGCACCTCGGAGAGGGGATTCCGGATCGACGAGGCCACCGCGACCGAGCGGGGGCACTCGCCGCCTGCCGGGTGGACGCCCGTCAAGACCTCGAGCTCGGGCGCCCCCGCCGCGTAGATCGAGAAGTGCGGCGCCTCGACGAGGATGAGCCGGCGCTCCGGGTCTCTCTCCAGGACCTTCGCGCGGCTCCAGCTCGCGCTGAGCTCGTCGTAGACCATGGCCTGCAGGGAGGCGGCCGCGTTGTCGAGGGCAGGCCTGTAGGGCAGGTGGATGACGACGGGCTTGTTGAAGACCGTGCCCGCCGGCCCGAGCACGACCGCGCTGACCTCGTCGGCGTCCTTGAGCCCCGGCAGCCTCGGGCTCGCCTCCAGGGCGCCTATCTCGATTGTGGTGTCCGCGGACACTGCTCCGGCGGGCACGACCACGCCGAGGCCCTTGAGGCCCTCCTGATCGGAGGTGGCCCCAATGCTCCCGCCGCCGGCGCCCACGTCGCCCTTCGCGAGGGGCTCCACGGCCATCACGAGGAGCGTGCTCTCCTGCACGGCCTCCAGATCCCCCTGCACGGCCTTGACCCGAAGCGTGGCGGTGCCCTCGTCCGCCTCGGCCGGGGTCCAGCTCACGATCCCGTCGCTCAGGCTCATCCCTGCCGGCCCGTCGAGGAGCTCGATCTCCACGGCACCCGGGGTCGCGACGCGCACGCGGTAGCTGAAGGGCCTGCCGACCAGGGCGAGCTCCGGGGGAGCAGACATGAAGCTCAGCCCCTCGGTCTCGGTCGGCCCCGCGTCCGCTCCCGGGTCCTGCGTGCCGGGGTCCTGTGTGCCGGGGTCCTGTGTGCCGGGGTCCTCCTCACCCGGATCCTCCTCACCGGGGTCTTCGGCCACGTCCTTCTCTTCGCCCTCGTCTTCGAGCTCACCCTCGTCGCCCGCGCTGTCGGGCACCAGGCCGGCGTCCTCGGAGCCGGGGTCGCTGAGGGCGTCCGCGGGAGCAACCTCCTCGGCCGCCTTGCCGCAGCCGAAGGCCAGCAGCGCGACGATGGCAAAAAGACCTACCCGTAGCAGGAGATGGTGCCGCATGGTCCTTCCTCCGAGGAGTACACCGATCTTTGTCTCGTGTTCGTGACGTGGGGCCCGAGACAGGATCCCGGCACTCTAGGGGGCCGCCCTGGAGGGGTCAATTCGGCTTGTCGCCGCGGGGGTGATGTGCGAGCAAGCCCTCAATGCCCAGAGCGCTCATCATCCCGGCTCTCGCCGCGGCCCTCGCATGCTGCGGCATGGACCCCGAGGCCGGCTCCGCCCCTCCCGAGCTCTCCGGAGCCCCGTGCAGGGCCGTCTCGGTCAACTCCGACTACGCGTCGACCTCGGTCACCCTGCTCGACGCAGACGGAAGGCTCTGCGCCGACGTGGTGCTCAGCTCCGGGAGCGCGCCCCCCGGCGTGGTAACCGCGCTCTCCGGGGACGTGGTCCCGGCGAGCACGCGCCACCCGGACGGCTGGGTCGTGCTCATCGACCGCTACCCCAACTCGGTGCTCACCTTCGTGCACCCGGACGGCCACGAGGTGCTGTCCCAGCTCGCCGTGGGCACGGGCTTCGCCGCCAACCCGCGGGACGTGGCCTTCCTCTCGCGCACGCGGGCATATGTCTCCCGCGCGGAGACCAACAAGGCGCCCGGGCGCGAAGCCTACGACGCGGGCGGAGACGTGCTCGTGGTGGACCCGAGCGTGCCGGAGATCACGGGGCGCATCTCCCTGCTCGAGCACACCGACAGCGAAGGGGGAGAGGCGCTCGACCCGCGGCCGGGAGGCTTCGCGACCGCGGGGGGCCTGGTGTGGGTGCACCTGCACCATCTCTCCGGCGACCTGAGCGCTGCCGGGGCAGGCCTGGTCCTCGGCATCGACCCGGAGACCGACCGTGTCGCGCGCCGGCTGCGCATCGAGGCTTTCTCGAACTGCGGCGCCATGGACGCGCCACCCGGGGCCTCGGGCTTCTGGGTGGCCTGCAGCGGCCGCTTCGGCGCCGGCGTCGAGCAGATTTCGCGCTCCGGGCTGGCTTGGGTGGAGCTCTCGGAGGGAGAGCCGCGGGTCGCCTGGTCCGCCTCCGCAGATGAGCTCCTGGGCCAGCCCGTCTCCTTCTCCGTCGCCGCGCAGGACGAGCGTGTCCTCTACGCCGTGCTCTTCGGCGACCTCGAAGGGGGTCGCGAGGACCTGCTCGTTCGCGTCGACCGTGGCGCGGAGCCTGTGGCCCGGCGGGTAGCGAGCGCCCCCGCCTACCAGCTCGGCAGACCGCTGCTGTCGGCGGAGCGCTCCCTGCTGATGGTCCCGAACGGCGATCCCGAGGCGCCGTCCCTGCTCCGCTTCGAGCTCGGCCCCGGCGGCGCCCTCTCGGAGCTCCCGCCGACGGACCCGGACCCGAGCGTGGGCCTGCCGCCGAGGCACATCGGGTGGTTCAGGTAGGCCCGGGCGCCTAGCAGCGTGTAGCGCCTAGCGGCTACACGCTCCCCCGTGCCCGTGCCCGTGCCCCCAAACCCCCGTTCCCGTTGTGGTCACCGTTGGCGTTGCCGAAGCCAAGTGCTCATGATTCCGAGCAGATCGGCACTGGCGATGTGCACTGGGAGGGAATCGGGCACGGGCACCGGCCTTCGGCCTGGGCACGGGCACGGGAGGAGGCTGTTTGCGTTGTGCGCAACAGCCTCACTGGTTCCCGCCCTGAAACTGCCGTTTCCGGCCGGGAGCTGTTAGCCGTTAGCCGTTAGCCAGGCACCTGAGATGATTGCACTTCTGCTAACAGCTAATCGCCAACGGCTAAGGGCTGCATCCTGAAACGCGAGTTTCAGGATGCGAACTCACTAGAAGTTCGTGTCGCCCTCCGCGCCTGCCTGGCCCGTGTCGCCGGGGTTGCCTCCGCTAGCCGAGCCGCCGGCGTCGGCCACCATGGGCCCCTCGATCACGAAGCCGCGCACGGTAGTCGCGGTGACGATGCCCTGGCCCACGAGCGTCGCTCGGTGCGCTCCCGACACGATCCGGCTGCCCCGCAGCACGGTGAGAGTGCTGCCCACGTGCCGCTCCCAGGTGTCCGAGCGATAACCGCCGTGGAGCGAGCGGCCGGACACGAGGGCAACGCTCTCCTCGTAGAGGCCGTCGGCGACCAGCACCTTGCTCCGGCCGAGCTCGCCCGCGCGGGTGATCCCCTGGTTGACCGTGGCGCACGGTGAGTGGCCGGGCTCCGTCCCAGAGGGCCCGAGGCCGCACGTGTCCGAGTCGCTCCCGCCGTCTGTCGAGACGTAGACGGCGTCGCCGTCCAGGAGGAATTCGCAGCCGTCGTCCGGAACCGAGTTCAGGTCGAAGTAGGTGTCGTCACAGCCCATCACGCAGGTCGGGCTCCCCCCCGAGGAGCGACAGGTGCCGTATGCGGAGGGCTTGTCGTAGATCACCGTGCAGTCAGTGAAGCAGGAGCCGCAGGCCGTGTCCGTGTTGTAGCTGCCGCCGTTCAGGTAGCCCTCGTCGGTCGTGCCGTCGCAGTCGTCGTCCACGTAGTTGCAGGCCTCGGTCCCCGGCGTCCCTGCCGTCGCCGAGCACTCCACGCCGCTGCCGTCGGCCTTGCACACGTTGACGCCGGCCGCCTCGCACGCTCCGGTGCCGGCCACGCAGCTCGTGTTGACCGAGAAGCCCTCGTCGGTCGCGCCGTCGCAGTCGTCGTCCACGTAGTTGCAGGACTCCGACGCCGCGGGCGTGCCGGCCGCCGCGGAGCACTCGGTCGACGCGCCGTCGTCGCTGCACTCCAAGACGCCCGAGGCCGTGCACGCTCCCTGACCCACCGTGCAGACCGTCCCGGTCGTGAAGCCTTCGTCGGTCTCCCCGTCGCAGTCGTCGTCCACGGCGTTGCACAGCTCCGACACCGCCGGCGTCCCGGCCACGGCGGAGCACTCGGTCGCCGTCCCGTCCGCCGAGCACTCCTTGACGCCGGTCGCCTTGCAGGCCCCCCGGCCTGCAGTGCAGACCGTGCCGGTCGTGAAGCCCTCGTCGGTCGTGCCGTCGCAGTCGTCATCTATGAAGTTGCAGATCTCCGAGTCCGCGGGCGTGCCCGCCACGGCCGAGCACTCGGTCGCCGTCCCGTCGGCCGTGCACTCCGTGATCCCGGTCGCCTTGCAGGCCCCCCGGCCCACCGCGCAGATGGTCCCGGTCGTGAAGCCCTCGTTGGTCTCGCCGTCGCAGTCGTCGTCCACGGAGTTGCAGAGCTCCGCATCCGCCGGCGTGCCCGCCGCCGCCGTGCACTCCGTCACCGCCCCGTCCGCCGAGCACTCCGTCACACCGGTCGCCTTGCAGCTCCCCCGGCCCGCAGTGCACACCGCGCCGATGGAGAAGCCCTCGTCGGTAGCGCCGTCGCAGTCGTCGTCCACGAAGTTGCAGAGCTCCGAGTCCGCTGGCGTGCCCGCCACCGCCGAGCACTCCGTCACCGCGCCGTCGGCGGAGCACTCCGTGACACCGGTCGCCTGGCAGGTGCCCTGACCCACCGTGCACACGGCGCCGATGGAGAAGCCCTCGTCGGTCTCACCGTCGCAGACCTCCACCGTGGGCACGAGCGCGCTGCACGTTGCGCTGCTCACACGGCGCCTCGGGCGGCGAGAGCGCGTCGTCGGTCAGCCCGTTGCAGTCGTCGTCCCTGCCGTTGCAGTCCTCCACCACCGGCTCCGGCGCCGTGCAGCCGGTCCAGCCGACCTCCGCCACGCAGGTCTCCACGCCGACGCAGGTGCCCAACGAGTTGCCGGCCGTGCACATGCGCGTGAGCCCGTCGGCGATGGAGGTGCAGGTGCAGGACCCGCCTGAGGGCAGGCAGCGCATCAGCCCCGCTCCAGCGTCCGCGCATCCGAAGCCCTCCGGACAGGCCCCACCCTCGCTTCCGCACTCGGTCACGCAGACCCGCTGGCCGTCGAGCTCGGTGCACTCGCCGCCGAAGCAGTCCTCGTCCGTGACGCAGGGCTTGCAGCCCGCGTTGACCGCCACCGCGCACTGGAAGTCGTTGAGCAGGATGAAGTCCTCCTCGCACTGCTCGACCATGCAGACCGGCAGCCCGTCGTAGAGCCCGCACTTCCCGGTGCCGTTGGCGATCTTGCCGTCGCAGTCGTTGCCGCAGGTGCCGCAGCGCTCGTCTTGGGTGTAGCGCCCTTCTTCGTCCTTGAAGGGCTCGTCGGTCTCGTCGTTGCAGTCGTTGTCCAGCAGGTCGCAGATCTCGGCGGCCGGCGTCGGAGCCTGGCACACGAAGCCCTGCGTCCCGAGGCACACGCCGACGCCCGCGCAGGAGCCGTGCTCGTTCTCGTTGGCGCAGGGAGCGCCTTCGACGCCGTCGTCGAGCAGCCCGTCGCAGTCGTTGTCCACCCCGTCACAGACCTCCTCGACCGGCTCCGACGCGCTGCAGTCGACCCATCCGAGCGTCTCTTCCTCGTCTTGGGCCTTGCAGGTCTCTATGCCGAAGCACTCTCCGACGTCGTTTTTGATCGAGCACGTTCGAAGGGCGCCGTGCATCTCTTCGGTGCAGCTGCACGAGCCGGTCACCGGCAGGCACCAGTCGCCCTCGTGCTCGTCCGGCGCCGGTGAGCACGCGTAGCCGGGAGGGCAGTCGCTGTCGCCGGCGCAGGGAGCGCTGCACTGACCCTCACCGTCGAGCTCGAGACAGGCCCCGCCTGCGCATTGGATGTCCAGCGCGCAGGGCGTGCACAGGCGTTGCATGTTGGGCATGCACAAGAAGAACACGTCCGCCCCGCCGGCCGAGCTTACGCCCTTGCACGAGTAGCCACGGGGGCATTCCTCGACGCAGATCATGGTGCAGACGAAGCCGCTCGGCCCCTCCACACACCACCGCGAGTCGCAGTCGTCGTTGTCGACGCAGGGGGCGCCGAAGGTGCCGGGATCGGGCATGACGTCGGGATCGAGCGCGACGTCCTCGTCGCCCGCCTCCGAGCCCGGGTCCTCGCCTCCGATGACGACGGAGTCCGGTAGGAGGGTCTCCGGCACGAGGACGTCCCGCAGGGCCGAGGACCGAGCGTCCCGGTCGTCTTGAGCTCCCGTATCCGACTCGCACTCGCAGGAAGGACAGGCATCCGCCACCGCGGTTCCCGGCACGGGGGTGCCTCCCGGCGGTGCCGATTCGCAGGAGAGCAAGCACGCGAGCGAGGAGAGGAAGACGACCCTGAGGAGATGGGCAGGGCGGATCACGAGTGGTTCTCCACAACAGAGGAGCTGCTCCCGTCCGTGGCGCACGTGACCCTACCGGGCAGGAAGGCAGACGCCTCCTACCAGCCTGACGGTACGCCTCTGACCCGCGGGGCAGCCGGCAACACAGCTTGCGCGGGCAGAATCAGGGAGGCGGCGTGCCGGCGGGGTGTGTACTGATTCCGGGTCCTCATGTCGAGCAGTGACGCGGCCGCCGGCCCCGGGTGCTCTGGGCGGATCGGCTACTTCTTCGTCAGCTTCGTCCACCCGAAGTCGCCGCAGCCGCTGTTCGCGGGATCGCTGTCGTCGGCTGCCTTGGTGGTCGCCTTCGCGGCCTCCAGGGAGTCGAGGCCGTGGTCGACGGTGCAGTAGTAGAGGGTGTCGCCGCTGGGCTCGGTCCAGACCAGCTTGTTGAACTTGCCCGGCGCGTACTGCGCGTCGGCGGCGTTCTGCGTGAACGCGAGGTTGCCGTCGTTGTCGAACTCGACCACGGCGGCGGTCGACATGGACGAGGACCACGAGGTCGAGCTGATGATCTCCTCGCCGAAGCTGCTCATCCAGGTGCCGGCGATCTCGATGGGGGGCCCGGAGAAGGCGTCGGCCGCGCTGCCGGCGGCGTCCGTGCTCGCGTCACCGTTGTCGCTGCCGCATCCGCAGGCGGCCAGTGCGGCGACGAGCATGAGAGTCAAGGCCTGGAGTGTCTGGTTCGAGAGCGCCCACCGAGCT
>CAZQPP010000341.1:0-9230 GCA_964594295.1 uncultured Myxococcales bacterium
TCCATGATGCCGTAGTCGAGGGAGATGGAAGCTACCTCTCGGTAGGCCTCCTCCAAGACGTTGTCGAAGAAGGGCGTGTCCACCGCGCGGGCGACCTTCTCGACGCGGTCGAGGATCTCCGGCTGGTGGCTGCGGAACTCCTCGAGGATCGTGTCGACCCGGAAGAAGAACATGCCGCTGTTCCAGAGGTAGCGCCCTTCCCTCAGGTAGGCGAGGGCCTGGTTGGCCGTGGGCTTCTCGACGAAGGCGACCAGGCGTCGCGCGCGCTCCGGTGCTCCCTCCACCGTTGACGCGAACTCGCCGATCTTAAGGTAGCCGTAGCCGGTCTCCGGCCGCGTCGGCGTAATGCCGAGGGTGACGATGTGACCTTGCTCGGCATAGGCGCAGGCGCTCCGAACCGAGTTGTGGAAGCGCTCCTCATCACCCACGTAGTGGTCGGAGGGCAGCACGGCCAGGACCCTCTCCTCGCCGTAGCGCTCGCGCGCGACCACGGCGGCGAGGGCCACGCAGGGCGCCGTGTTCCGACCGACGGGCTCAGCCAGGATGTTGGCGGCCGGCACGTCCTCCGACTCTGCCTCGATGGCCTCCTTGATGCGCTTCTCGGTCACGACGAGCACGCCGTCGTGGCCGACGAGGGGCTCGATCCGTTCGATGGTGAGAGCCACCATGCTCCGGTCCCCGAAGAGCTTCAAGAGCTGCTTCGGCCGGCTCCTCCTCGAGAGGGGCCAGAAGCGCGTCCCCGCGCCTCCTGCCATCAGGACCGCGAGGGGCCTCAACTGCTTTCACCACTGTCTGACACGGCGCGCCCGATTCGTGCTGCGTGCCGGGCGTTGGTAGCAAAGAGTGAGGGGAGGGCGCAATCGACGGCACGGGAAGCGCACTTCCGAGAGGTGGATTCCAAGCTCGTACTCGTACTCGTACTCGACGGATGGTCGAGTACGAGTACGAGTACGACTGGGAAGGGCCAAGCGACGGTTGACAATCGGCGCCCCATGGGTATAGTCCCGCCCCCTCGCGCCGGGGCGCGTACGCCTGACGTCCGCGACAGCCCCATTTTTCGGGGCGTTGCGGGACGCGGTTCAGGCGGGCGGCCGGCTGTGCTTTCGTCTTCGAGGTAGTGCTTTGCCCACCACCAACCAGCTCGTCAGAAAGGGCCGCAAAGAGGTCCGGCACAAGTCGACGGCTCCCGCCTTGCAGCGTTGCCCCCAGAAGCGCGGCGTCTGCGTGCGCGTCTACACGACGACCCCCAAGAAGCCGAACTCTGCCCTCAGGAAGATCGCCCGCGTGCGTCTGACCAACGGTATCGAGGTCACGGCCTACATCCCGGGCGAAGGGCACAACCTCCAGGAGCACTCGCTCGTGCTCATCCGCGGCGGCCGCGTCAAGGACCTGCCGGGAGTGCGCTACCACATCGTGCGCGGCCATCTGGACGCCGCCGGTGTCGCCGGGCGCAGGCGCGGGCGCTCCAAGTACGGAACCAAGCGCGGCAAGTAGCCGGTAATAGAGGAATCACACCATGCCACGACGCCGCGAAGTCCCGAAGCGCAAGATCCTGCCCGACCCGAAGTACAAGGACGTGCTCGTAACCCAGTTCGTCCGCAAGCTCATGGACTCGGGCAAGAAGTCCAAGGCCGAGGGAGTCTTCTACACCGCCGTAACGATCATGGAGTCCCGCGCGCGCCAGGACGGGCTCGATCTCTTCAAGAGGGCTGTCGAGAACGTCAAGCCCCAGGTCGAGGTCAAGTCCCGCCGCGTGGGTGGCTCCACCTACCAGGTGCCTATCGAGGTGCGGGCCGAGCGCCAGACCTCGCTGGCAATCCGCTGGATCATCATGAACGCTCGCAGCCGCTCCGGCCTCTCCATGGCCGAGAAGCTCGCTGCCGAGCTTTTGGACGCCGCCAACCAGCGCGGCTCCGCCATCAAGAAGAAAGACGACGTGCACCGGATGGCCGAAGCCAACAAGGCCTTCGCACACTACCGCTGGTAGCTTCCGGACACGCTCGTCGCGCCCACTCCACCCTAGCCCGGCCCCGGGAAGCGCCACCGTCGCACCCCGGGGTTTTTGCCGCCCGGCCCAGCCTCCACTCCGAGACGGTTGCAGCACAGCACCCTGACCCAGAGCGTTTTTTTTGGCCCGACTCGTCCCAATCGAGCGTCTACGCAATATCGGCATCATGGCTCACATCGATGCCGGCAAGACGACTACGACCGAGCGGGTGCTCTACTACACGGGTAAGGCGCACAGGCTGGGCGAGGTCCACGATGGCACCGCCACCATGGACTGGATGGAGCAGGAGCAGGAGCGCGGCATCACGATCACGTCGGCCGCCACGACCTGCAGCTGGCAAGACCACCAGATCAACATCATCGACACCCCGGGGCACGTGGACTTCACCGTCGAGGTGGAGCGCTGCCTGCGGGTGCTCGACGGCGCGGTGGCGGTCTTTTGCGCGGTCGGCGGCGTCGAGCCCCAGTCTGAGACCGTCTGGCGGCAGGCCGACAAGTACTCCATCCCGTGCATCGCCTTCGTCAACAAGATGGACCGCACGGGCGCGGACTTCTTCCGTGTCGTAGACATGATGAAGGACCGCCTCGGCGCCAACCCCGTCCCGGTGCAGATCCCCTACGGCGCAGAGGGCGGCTTCAAAGGCCACATCTGCCTCATCGAGCAGACCGCCCGCGTCTTCGACGAGGAGAGCCTCGGCGCCGAATTCCACACCGAGCCCGTTCCGCCCGAGCTCGAGGAGGAAGTCGCGCGCGCGCGTGAGAACATGTTGGAAGCCCTCGCCGAGGTCGACGAGGGCATCATGGAGCCCTACCTCGCCGGCGACGAGGTCTCCCCCGAGCCCCTCAGGGCAGCGCTGCGAAAGGCCACCATCGGCCACCACATAACCCCGGTGCTCTGCGGCGCGGCTTTCCGCAACAAGGGGGTCCAGGCCCTCTTGGATGCGGTCGTAGCCTACCTGCCCTCACCAGCCGACCTCCCCGCGATGCAGGGTGAAGAGCCCTCCACGGGGGAGACGATCGACTGCCCCTCGGAGGACTCCGCCACCCTCGCCGGGCTCGTCTTCAAGCTGATGAACGACCCCTTTGTGGGGCAGCTGAGCTTCGTGCGCATCTACTCGGGCGTGCTCGCCAGCGGCGACTCGATCCTCTGCATGAGGCGGAGCCGGCGCGAGCGCGTAGGAAGGCTCCTGCGCATGCACGCCAACAAGCGCGAGGAGATCAAGGCCGCCCACGCCGGCGACATCGTCGCGGTGGTGGGGCTCAAGCGCGCGGTCACCGGCGAGACCATCACCGCGACCAAGCGCCCGCTGCTCCTCGACCCCGTGCACTTCCCCGAGCCGGTCATCGGCGTCGCCGTCGAGCCCGAGACCAAGGCGGACAGCGAGAAGCTCGCGGTCAGCCTCGGGCGCCTCGCCCTCGAGGATCCGTCGTTGGACATCAGCTTCAACGACGAAACCGGCCAGACCGTGCTCTCGGGCATGGGTGAGCTGCACCTCGAGATCGTGGTCGACCGCCTCCTGCGCGAGTTCAAGGTGGGCGCGCGCGTCGGCCGCCCCCAGGTGGCCTATCGCGAGACCCTCCTCGGAGAGGCGAAGGTCTCCTACCGCCACGTCAAGCAGACCGGCGGTCGCGGCCAGTACGCCCACGTGGTCATCGAGGTGGAGCCCGCCGAGCGCGGCTCCGGCTTCATCTTCGAAGACAAGATCACCGGCGGATCCGTGCCGCGCGAGTTCATCCCGGCCGTAGAGGCCGGCGTGGCCGAGTGCATGAGCGGCGGCGTGCTCGCGGGCTACCCGGTCCAGGACGTGCGCGTGCGCCTCGTGGACGGCTCGTCCCACGACGTGGACTCCTCCGAGATGGCCTTCCGCATCGCCGGCTCCATGGCCTTCCGCGACGCCGCTCGCCGAGCAGGCCTCGTCCTGCTCGAGCCCATCATGGCCCTGGAGATTGTCGTGCCCGGCGAGTACGTCGGCGACATCATCGGCGACCTCAGCTCCCGGCGCGGGAAGGTCCTGGGCCTCGACGCGCGCGAGCGAGTGCAGCAGGTGAAGGCCGAGGTGCCCCTCGCGACGCTCTTCGGCTACGCCACAGACCTGCGCTCCCTGTCCCAGGGACGCGCCACCTACAGCATGCAGTTCGACCGCTACGCCCAGGTACCGGGCTCGGTCGCAGACTCGATTATCGAGAGGAAGGCGTCTTGAGCGTCTTCCAACCAGAGTGATTGCCATGGCTGACGTTCCAAAGATCCGCATCCGCCTGAAGGCTTACGACCACAAGCTCCTCGATCAGTCGGTCTCCGACATCATCGACACGGTCAAGACGACCGGAGCAAGGATCGTCGGCCCGGTTCCCCTCCCGACCAATATCAGCCGCTACACCGTGCTGCGCGGGCCTCACATCGACAAGAAGAGCCGCGAGCAGTTCGAGGTGCGGACGCACAAGCGCCTGATCGACATCGTGGAGCCCACCGCCCAGACCCTCGACTCCTTGATGAACCTCGACCTCGCCGCCGGCGTGGACGTCGAGATCAAGGCCTGAGCCAGACGAGGTCCGAAGATGCCAGACGTCAAGGTCTACAACCAGACGGGCGAGCAGGTCGGAACCCTCGCTCTCTCCGACGCGGTCTTCGGCGCCGAGCCGAAGCCCCACCTCTTCGCCGAGGTGGTCAAGTGGCAGCTCGCGCGGCGCCGCGCCGGCACGGGCTCGACCAAGGGCCGGAGCGAGATCGCGGGCGCCAACCACAAGCCCTACCGTCAGAAGGGCACCGGCCGCGCGCGCCGGGGCTCGTGGCGCAAGTCCCCCATCGTCCGGGGCGGCGGTGTCGCCTTCGGCCCGAAGAGCCGCGACTGGAGCTACCCGCTCAACAAGAAGGTCCGCCGAGCCGCCCTCAGGAGCGCGCTCTCGGGCCGCGTCGCCGAGCAGCGCCTCTACGTGGTCGAGGATCTGGCGCTTCCCGAGTTCCGCACCAAGAAGGTGCTTGAAATCCTGGGCGCACTTGGGTTAGAAGGCGCGCTCCTCGTCGACGGCCCCAACGAGCAGTTGGACCGCTCGTCGCGGAACCTGCGCCAGTGCAGCTTCCTTCGCTGCGAGGGAGTGAACGTCTACGACGTCCTGAGGCACGACGCGCTGGTGATCTCGAAGTCCGCAGCCCAGGCCTTGGAAGAAAGGCTCTCGTCATGAAGGACCTCTACGGCATCATTCGTCGCCCGCTGCTCACGGAGAAGAGCCTGCTCGAATCCGAGTCCGGGCAGTACGCCTTCGAGGTCGCCGTCGACGCGACCAAGGCGGACGTCCGGCGGGCGGTCCAAGAGATTTTCAACGTACGCGTGACCCACGTGACGACCGCGGTTTACCGGGGGAAGACACGCCGTGTGGGTCGCCGCACAGGCAAGCGGCGCAACTGGAAGAAGGCGACCGTGCGCGTGGCCGAGGGCCAGATGATCGACTTCTTCCAGGGCGCATAGGCGGGGAATCCGATGGGAATCCGCAAGCACAACCCCACGACACCGGGCCGCCGGGACATGTCGGTCAACGACTTCTCCGAGCTGACGGCGGGCGAGCCGCAAAAGAAGCTGCTCGCGCCTCGGCCGCGTCACGGCGGACGCAACAACCTCGGCCGCATCACCTGCCGGCACCACGGCGGCGGGCACAAGCGGCGCTACCGCATCGTAGACTTCAAGCGGGACAAGTACGGCGTGCCGGGTCGCATCGCGACCATCGAGTACGACCCGAACCGCTCCGCCTACATCGCCCTCGTGCACTACAAGGACGGTGAGAAGCGCTACATCCTGGCCCCGGACGGGCTGACGGTCGGCGCCGAGATCGTGAGCTCGGGCAAGGCCGACATCATGGTCGGCAACGCCATGCCGCTCTCGGCCATGCCCCTCGGTACCGTGGTCCACAACATCGAGATGAAGCCCGGAAAGGGCGGCCAGCTCGCCCGCTCCGCGGGGACCTCGGCCCAGCTCATGGCCAAGGAAGGTCGTTACGCTCTGTTGCGCCTTCCCTCCGGCGAGCTGCGCAAGGTCCTCGCCCGCTGCCGCGCCACGGTCGGAACCGTCGGCAACGTCCACCACGAGCAGGTGGACTACGGCAAGGCCGGCCGCAAGCGCTGGCTCGGCATCCGCCCGACGGTCCGCGGCGTCGCCATGAACCCCGTCGACCACCCCCACGGCGGTGGTGAGGGGCGCACCAGCGGCGGCCGCCACCCGGTCACCCCCTGGGGGCAGCCGACCAAGGGCCACAAGACCCGCAAGAACACGCGCTCTGACAAGTACATCGTCAAGCGCCGCAAGACGAAGTAACAGCGAGGGATCAACGTGCCACGCTCGCTCAAAAAGGGCCCCTGGGTAGACTCGCACCTTCAGCGGAAGGTGCAGCGCGCTACCGCTTCCGGGGACAAGCGCATCATCAAGACCTGGTCCCGGCGCTCGACCATCACCCCCGACATGGTGGGTATGCGCTTCGCCGTCCACAACGGACGCAAGTTCATCCCCGTCTTCGTCAACGAGAACATGGTCGGCCACAAGCTCGGTGAGTTCTCGCCCACGAGGACCTTCACCGGCCACGCCGGCGACAGGAAGGGGAAGATTCGATGAGCCGCCAGAAGCAGCCCAAGCGGGACGTCTACGCGACCTCGCAGTACCGCGCGAGGCTGCGTTACGCGCGCGTCGGCCCCAACAAGGTCCGGGGCATCGCCGACCTCATCCGCGGGGTGCCGGTGCTCGAGGCCGAGGTCACGCTGCACCGCATGCCGAACCGCGGCGCGCGCATGCTCTTGAAGCTCCTGCGCTCGGCCGTGGCCAACGCCAAGCAGCAGCACCCGGGCCTCAACGAGGCCGAGCTCATGGTGACCTTCGTCACCGTGGACCAGGGCCCTCCCTTCATGCGCAAGTGGATGCCCCGTGCACACGGCCGCGCCACGCCTATCAAGCGTCTGACCAGCCATGTGTCGCTGGCCGTCGACGTCATCTGAGGAAGGAGAACACCGTGGGTCAGAAAGTACACCCCTACGGCTTCCGCCTCGGCTACATCCGCCCGTGGCTGTCGCGCTGGTTCGACGAGAAGAACTTTCAGCGCAAGCTCTTGGAGGACCTGAAGGTCAGGGACCTCATCAAGAAGCGGATGTACCACGCGAGCGTGGCCAACATCGAGATCGAGCGCCAGGCCTCCAAGATGACGATCAAGATCCACACGGCGCGGCCGGGGATCGTGATCGGCAAGAAGGGCGCCGAGGCCGAGGCCTTGAAGGCGCGGGTCTCCGCGATGACCGGCTGCAAGGTGACCCTCGACGTCGTCGAGGTGCGGCGCCCGGAGCTCAGCGCGCAGCTCGTCGCTGAGAGCATCGCGGTGCAGATCGAGAGGCGCGTCTCCTTCAGGCGCGCCATGAAGAAGGCGGTCACGACCGCGCTCAAGCTCGGCGCCAAGGGCGTCCGGGTGCAGTGCGCCGGCCGCCTCGGCGGCGCCGACATGGGCCGTCGTGAGTGGTACCGCCGCGGCCGTGTGCCCCTGCACACCCTGCGCGCGGACGTGGACTACGGCTACGCCGTCTCCCGGACGACCTACGGCGTCATCGGCGTCAAGTGCTGGGTCTACCGCGGCGACATCCTCGGTGAGAACAAGCAGGAAAGCTCCGGTCGACGCACCGGCTGAGCAGGCAGAGGATTACGATGCTCGCACCCAACAAAGTACGCTGGCGCAAGCAGCAGCGCGGTCGCCTCACCGGCGCCGCCCACAAGGGCTGCAACGTGGACTTCGGCTCCTACGGCCTGCAGGCCCTTGAGCCCGCGTGGATCACCGCCCGCCAGATCGAGGCCGCTCGTGTCGCCATGACGCGCCACGTGAAGCGCGGTGGGAAGATCTGGATCAGGATCTTCCCGCACAAGCCCGTGACCAAGAAGCCCCAGGAGACTCGCCAGGGCAAAGGTAAGGGCCCCGTGGAGTTCTGGGTGGCCAAGGTCTACCCGGGCACGGTGATGTACGAGATCGACGGGGTGTCCGAGGAGCTCGCCAAGGAGGCCTTCCGCCTCGCGCAGCACAAGCTCCCGATCAAGACCCGCATTCTCGAGAAGGACGCGGTGATCCCATGAAGGTCGAAGAGATCAGATCCATGACGCCCGAGCAGCTCGACGGAGCCGAGCTCAACCTGCGCCAAGAGCTCTTCGAGACGCGCATGAGCAAGGCCACGGGCGAGCTCAAGGACGCGATGAAGATGAGGCGCCTCCGCCGCGACCTCGCGCGGATCCTGACCATCAAGCACGAGCGTGGCGCCGCGGCCGCCGCCGAGCCCGCCACCGCGATGGGCATGGAGGACTGAGATGGCTGAGACCAGGCAGCGCAAGCAGCTCATGGGCACGGTCGTGTCCAACAAGATGGACCACACGGCCGTCGTCCAGGTGGAGCGGCTGGTCCCCCACACGCAGTACCGCAAGTACGTGCGGCGGCAGAAGAAGTACATGGCTCACGACGCCCAGAACGCGTGCGACATCGGTGACCTCGTGCTCATCGAAGAGTGCCGGCCGATGTCGAAGCACAAGCGCTGGCGCGTGGTGAAGACGGTGAGGAAGGTGGTGCGCGTCTAGCCCACGAGGCAGGCGCCAATACCCCACAGCGGAGGATCAGATGATCCAGCAGGAGACATACCTCGCGGTCGCCGACAACTCGGGCGCCAAGAAGCTGCAGTGCATCAAGGTGCTCGGCGGCTCGCAGCGCAAGTATGCGACGGTGGGGGACGTGATCGTCGTCAGCGTCAAGGAAGCGATCCCCCGCTCCAAGGTGAAGAAGGGCGACGTCATGCGCGCGGTCGTGGTGCGCACCCGCAAGGAGCTGCGACGCATCGACGGCAGCTACATCAAGTTCGACGAGAACGCGGCGGTCCTCATCTCCCGCGACCTCGAGCCCATCGGCAACCGCATCTTCGGACCGGTCGCCCGCGAGCTCAGGGCGCGCAAGTTCATGAAGATCGTGTCGCTGGCCCCCGAGGTCTTGTGATGGCCAAGTACAAGAAAACGCGGCAGCCGGTGAAGAAGCCCAAGATCCGCAAGGGCGACACGGTGCTCGTGCGCAAGGGCAAGGATCGCGGCCACATCGGCGAGGTCTTGAGGGTCATCCCCGAGGAGGGCCGTGCGCTCGTGCAGGGGGCCAACAAGGTCTTCCGGCACACACGCCCCAACGAGAAGAACCCCCACGGCGGGCGCGTGCACAAAGAGGTGCCCATCCCGCTC
>CAZQPP010000342.1:0-9188 GCA_964594295.1 uncultured Myxococcales bacterium
GCACCTGCGTCGCCGGCACCCCGATGACCTGCGACGACGGTGACGCCTGCAACGGCGCTGAGACCTGCGCGGGCGGCACCTGCTACCCAGGCACGCCGATGGTCTGCGACGACGCCGAGCCCTGCAACGGCGACGAGACCTGCTCGGGTGGCACCTGCGTCGCCGGCACCCCGATGACCTGCGACGACGGTGACGCCTGCAACGGAACCGAGACCTGCGCGGGCGGATCGTGTGTCCCGGGCACGCCCGTGAGCTGCGACGACGGCGTCGACTGCACCGTCGACAGCTGCGACCCTGCCGACGGCACCTGCGCCAACACCCCGAGCGAGGGGAGCTGTCCGGACGACGGCGACGCGTGCACCGACACCGTGTGCGACGCCACCACCGGGTGCGGATACGTGCCGACAGCGGCCTCCGCCTGCGACGACGGCGACCTCTGCAACGGGACGGAGACGTGCAACTCCTCTACGGGGGCCTGCGACCCGGGCACTCCGCTCGAGTGCGACGACGGCGACCCCTGCAACGGCAGCGAAGGCTGCGCGCCCGACACCGGCAACTGCCTCGCGGGCATGCCCCTGACCTGCGACGACGGCGATCCCTGCAACGGCGTCGAGACCTGCGAGTCGTCGAGCGGCTGCGTACCCGGCACGCCCATCGACTGCGACGACGCCGATCCCTGCACCGTCGACACCTGCCAGGCGGACGGGAGCTGCACCCACGAGCCGGACGACTGCGACGACGAGGACGCCTGCACGGACGACGACTGCGACCCCGAGAGCGGCTGCACCAACGAGATGAAACCCTGCGACGACGGCGTCGACTGCACCGTCGACGGCTGCGATCCCGAAGACGGCTCCTGCACGCACACCCCCAGCGACGGGAGCTGCCCGGACGACGGCAACGACTGCACCGAAGACGTCTGCGACGCGGGCAACGGCTGCGTGCACAACCCGCTCGACGGCGACGCCTGCGAGGACGGCAACCTGTGCACCCTGAGCGACACCTGCGACAACGACGTGTGCGTAGCGGGCGAGGACAAGGACTGCAGCGACGGCATCGAGTGCACCCTCGACCTGTGCGAGCCGAGCACGGGCGAGTGCTCCAACCCCGATGACCCGGAGACCTGCAGCGAGTGCGAGGAGGACGGCCCCGACGTCAGCTTCGAGGCCAGCTTCGACGAGGACTTCCCCATCGCCCTCAACTGCCCGGGGATCATCGGCGGGTCGGCAGGCGTCGACCTGAACGTCAGCGGCAGCGTCGGCGCCAGCAGCCAGGGCTGCCCCGAGTGCACGGGCAGCGCCAGCGCCGAGGCCGCCCTCGCGGCCGACGTCAACCTGTGCAAGGGGACGCAGTTCCGGCTGTCCGGCGGCGGCGGCTACGACCTCGAGCGCAACTACTGCCTCGAGTGCAACACCGAGACCTGCGAGCAGCGGTGCAGCGACGACTACTGTCAGACCCAGGAGTTCACGGGCTTCGCCAGCATCGGCGTGACGCGCTTCTACGGCTACCGGAACCGCTGGAGGGCCGGCGGAGGCTCCATCCTGCCCCAGATCAGCCTCACCGTGAACTGCGGCGTCACCGTCGAAGGCGACGTGCGCGGCGACGGCGGCTACGAGGCTACCCGCGACTACGGCTGCGATCCCTGCGACCCCTGTGACGAGGTCAGCGGCGACCTCTCCGTCAGCCTCTCGGGCGAAGGCGGCTGCTCGGCGCGCGTGCGAGTGTCACGTTTCAGCGCCGACATCGGCTGCCCCAAGTGCGGCACCCTCGAGGTCGACATCTCCGGAGGCGGCGCGCGACGTTGGGGCGAGTGCGGCGAGCGCAACTGCGTGCGCGGCAGCGTCGGCGCCTCGGCCGGCGTGGAGCTCCCCTGCTGGGACGTCGGCTTGTGGTGGTTCCAGGTGGCGGTCGAGTGCGCGGCCGAGATCGGCGGCACCTGCAACGCGGACACCTGCGGCAGCAGCGGGTGCGAGGCCGACCGCACCTCGGCCTCCTGCAGCGTCAGCGAGGGAGCTTGCGAATGAGCACCACCGACCCCACGCCCACGCCCCTCACGACGAAGAAGACCCGCAACCACCTCCAAGACTCGGACCTCGCGATGAACGACCGCCGTCTCCTCCCCGCCTTCCTGCTCCTCGCTGCCTTCGCTGTCGTCGCGGCGCCCGGGTGCAAATCCACCGACATCACGTCGCAAAACGCTCCACTCGACGCCGGGAGCCCGAGCACCGATCCCGGAAACGAGGGCGCGGACCCGGGCCGGCAGGAGAGCGATCCCGGTGAGCCCGAGCCCGAGCCCGAGAACCCAAGCCCTCCCACCGCCGATGACCCGACAGGCGTGCCGGGTGAGCTGTACCTCATCCCCCCGCCGCCGCTCGTGGTGCCGGTCAAGGAGTTCCTCTGCGTGCCCGACGCCGTCGCGGGCACCGTCGACGTGGCCGACGTCGCCGGAATCCCCGGCGCCACCGTAGCCATCGAGCCCAACGGCCTGTGCACCTTCGACCTGGTCTTCCGGCGCGGCCCCGGCGAGCGCGCGGTGCTCTCCTCCTCGGACAGCCCCGGAGGCTACCTGCTCGCGGTCGGCGGCGTGTCCCCAAGCGGTCGAGCGGTCGTGTGCGCCTCGAACATACGCCACGGCATGTCGGAGGACGCCTCCCGCGGCGCCGCCGGCCGGGTCCACAGCACCATCGACTCGGTCTCCCTCGAGTGCGCGGTCGAGGGCGACGAGGGCTTTGGCCCGCTCACCACCGTGGTCGAGCCGGACGGAGACTGGGCGGCCTGGGCGATGGGCCTCGAGGAAGCCAACGACGGCTCCGGCGCCTTCCGCGTGCTGTGGATGCGGGACTTCTCCTTCCAGTTCCTCAACCTCAACAACCGCGGGCGGCCCGAGACCGACGGCATCTACGCCACCACCTTCGAGACCGACGAGGAGGGCGCTCCGGTAGCGCTGACGGTCGAGAAGCTCATGGACGGCGTGATGGGCGAGGACGCCGTGGTCGGCGAGGCCTGGGAGCCCACCCCCGCCGAGCTCGAGGAGATGGGCGAGTTCATCAAGGTCGACGAGGGCGCCTGCCCGCCGCCGATGGGCTGCCCGATCGAGTAGCAGCGCCGCCGAAGACGGCGCCGGGGCGCACACCTCCCTCCCGACGAGGTTCTGCCGCCGTCCGGGCCGGCCCCCCTGCCGACACTTGAGCGCCCGCGTTGCCTCGGGGCGTGTGCCGAAGTCGCTGGCAGGCGGGCTCCTGCGCCTCGCGTGCGGCGACTTGCCCTCCGCCTGCGGGCCGGTACCCTGGGGCTCCCCGGTCACGGAAGGACGCGCAGCCATGAGCGACAAGCCCACCCCGGCCCCGGAACGTGACGGCCTGCTGGCACTCATCGGCAACACGCCGCTGGTCCCGATCCGTAAGCTCAACCCGAACCCGAAGGTTCAGATCTGGGCCAAGCTCGAGAGGACCAACCCCGGGGGCTCGGTGAAGGACCGTCCCGCGCTGTGGATGATCGAGGAGGCCGAGCGCAAGGGAGAGCTCACGCCCGGAAAGACCATCTTGGAGCCAACCTCGGGCAACACCGGCATCGGCCTGGCCCTCGTGGCGGCGATCAAGGGCTACAAGGTGCTGCTGGCCATGAGCGAGGGGGTGTCGGTGGAGCGCCGCAAGATCCTGGCGGCGCTTGGGGCCGAGTTCCTGCTCACGCCCGCCGATCAGGGCACCGACGGGGCCATCGAGAGAGCCTACGAGCTCGCCGTCGCCGAGCCTGACAAGTACTTCCTGCCCGACCAGTTCAACAACGAGGCCAACTGGCGCGCCCACTACGACACCACCGCGCCCGAGATCTGGGAGCAGACGGGGGGCCGCCTGACCCACCTCGTCTGCTCGATGGGGACCACGGGCACCCTGATGGGCTGCGGCCGCCGGCTGAAGGAGTACTCCGCGGAGGTGCAGATCGTCGGCGTGGAGCCCTACCTCGGCCACCGCATCCAGGGCCTGAAGAACCTCAAGGAGGCATACGTCCCGGGCATCTACGAGCGAGAGGCCTTTGACGACAAGGTCAACATCGACGACGCCCCCGCCTACGAGATGGCCCGGCGCCTCGCGCGGGAGGAGGGCCTCATGGTCGGCATGAGCTCGGGCGCCGCGATGCACGTCGCCTGCGAGCTGGCCTCGGAGCTCGACTCCGGCGTGATCGTGGCCATCCTCCCGGACGGCGGGGAGCGCTACCTCTCCACCGAGCTCTTCCAGGTGGCGGTGCCCGAGATCGCGCCGGCCCGCCTCGCCTTCCTGAACAGCCTCAGCCGGCGCCAGGAGCCCTTCCTGCCCGAGCGCGAGGACGAGACCGTCACCATGTACTCCTGCGGGCCGACGGTGCACCGCAGGCCCCACCTCGGCCTGCTCCGCCGCATGCTGGCCGCGGACCTGATCCGCCGCACCCTCCGGCACGCGGGCTACAAGGTGCGCCACGTGGTGAGCATCACCGATCTCGACGACAACACCCTCGCCGAGGCCGAGCGGACCGGCGAGCCCATGGCGGATCTCTGCGCCCGTTACGAGAAGGAGTTCCGCGAGGACATGGCGGCCCTCGGGATCGCCCCCGCCGAGACCTACGTGCGGGCCTCGGAGCTCGTCGAGGACATGGTCGGCCTCACCGGGGAGCTCGTGAAGCGCGGCGCCGCCTACGAGAAGCTGCGCTCGGTCTACTTCAACATTGGCAAGGTCCCGAGCTACGGCGAGCTCTCGGGCGCCGACCTGGGCAAGATCAAGCTCGGCGCCACGGTGGACCTCGAGCGCTACGAGAAGGACGACCCGCGCGACTTCACCTTGCTGCGCCGCTCGACCCTCGCCGAGCTGCGCAGCGGCGTGAGCTACAAGACCGAGTGGGGAAACGTCCGCCCGAGCTGGCACGTCCAGTGCTCCGCCATGGCCAGGGCCGCACTCGGCGACCGCTTCGACATCCACACCGCCTCGGTCGACCTCATCTTCCCGCACAACGAGAACGAGATCGCCCAGGCGCGCGCCCTCACCGGGGAGCCCTCCGCGCGCTTCTGGCTGCACAGCGAGCTGGTGCTCGTGGGCGGCAAGAAGATGACCTACGCCCCCGAGACCTGCGTGACCCTGCCGGACCTGGTGGAGCGGGGCTACACGCCGCGGGAGGTACGCCTCCTGCTGCTTCAGAGCCACTACCGGCAGCCCGTCCAGCTCACCGACGAGCAGCTCGACTCCGCCCGCGCCTCCCTCAAGCGCATCGACGAGTGCGTGCGTAACCTCCGCGCCGTGGACAAGTTGGTGCCCTGCGTGCGGGAGGTCGAGTCCTGGATCGCCGAGGCCAAGGACGACGCCCGCCACGCGCTCTTTGACGACGTCAACACCTCCGCGGCCCTCGCCGCCCTGTTCCGGCTCGTGCGCGAGGCCAACTACCTCATGGCCGACGAGCGGCTCTGCATCCGGCACGCCGACGAGGTGCTCGACGCCATGGAGCAGATCGACCGGGTGCTGGCCATCCTCCCGCCCGAGCCCGAAGAGGGCTCCCTCCCCGACGACATCGAGGCCCTCGCGAAGGAGCGCGACGAGGCCCGCGCCGCCAAGGACTTCCGCCGCGCCGACCGCATCCGCGCGGAGCTCATCGAGCGCGGCTATATCGTGGAGGACCGCCCGGGCGGCACGCGGGTGGAGAGGCCGATCGGCTGACGCCTCTGCGGCGCGGCCTCGACGGGACATGGCCAAGAGGGGCTCCCGACCCCGACTGTCCGTACGAAGGCGCCGTCCATGGCGAGGATGTGGCGCCAGCACGAGATTGTCGGTGTCGCCTGACCTGTGAGACTCCATTTCCTCGCGGTGTCCTGTTACCCTGCTCCCGTCACCTCGATACGTGGTGGATCTCCAAGGCGGGAGGCTGCCGGTGTTGTGCGCGGAGAGACGATGCGCGGCCGCGGTGTGGATCAGCACCACGGGCATCCTCGCGTTGGTGGTCGGTGGTCTCGGCTGCGAGGAGGACACCGGTCGCAGCATCCACACCGGCCCGCCTCTGTCGGAGACGCTCGACTACGCGTTCAAGTCCGGGCTGTGGTGGGACGAGGAGGTGTGGCTGCGAGGCGAGCGGGGCGGTTTGACGGCCGTGTCCGCGTGGGAGGCGACGACCGGCTCTCGGTCAGGCATGAGCAGCATGGGCTACCGGCCCAACGGGCGTTTCACTCCGCTGCTCTTCGACCATGCGGGGACGCACCTCGTCTTCGCCGAGAAGGTAGGCCGCGACGGACCCGGTTGGCGTTGGCGCCTCGCCGCCTATGCTATCGCGACGGGTTGGGTTGAGCTGACGGCACCTGTCGCCGACCGCTACCCAAGCCTGGCCGCCGGCTACGGCGTGACCGTCGCGCTGGCGTCGACGGAGGACGCGCTGCGCCTCTACGAGCTCGCCGGTGACGGCTTCGAGGAGGTGGCGGAGGTGGAGGTCGACAAGCCGCAGGGATACTCTTTCTGGGGGGGCGGGCGTCCGGCCTACCTCAGGAGCTTCGCCGGCGCCCCCGTGTTCATCAAGTCGAAGGGCCCCGCGTGGAGGAAGGTCGGCGGAGAGTGGCGTGCCTGGCGCGAGCTGGAGGGGCGGAACACCCTCGCCGCCTCCTCCTCGCCTGACGGCCTGGACCTCTGCGTGGTCCACTGGTCTCCGGCGGCGGCCCGTCTCTTCAGGCCACAGCGCACGCGCGACATGGCGTTGCCGCAGGCGGGTCACTACGACGGGTGCGGGTGGTCCCAGGACGGCTCGGCGCTCTTCTTCTCGAGGTCGGAGGGCGCCGCCGTCGAGGGCTACACCCACGACCTCGAGATCTTCGCGCCGGCGGGTGAGCCATCCGGCGTCGCGGCAGGGTTCGAGATGCTCGGAAGCTGGCGCGGCAGGGCCATCGGCTGGAGCGGCGGGCACCTCACCGCGTTGGACTGGAGCACCTTGGCCACGGATCCCCTGATCGCCATGGACGAGCTGAGCTTCGTGCTCGACTCGGGTCCGGGAATGCCTCCTCCGTCCGCTCTGCCTCCCCAGCTCGTCCTGCCCCCCGATGAGCACGCGGTCGCGCTCGACCGGGGACAACGCGAGCAGCAGGCGTGTCCGGGAGTAGGTGAACGCGGCAGGCTACGGTCCTTCGTCCACCTCGAACTCCGCGCCCGGCGACGAGGCCTCGGTGCTGTCGTCGTAGTACAGGGCCGCGCTCGAGTCCGGGGCCTTGACCTTGAGCGGGTACTTCGCCTTCAGCCCGTAGCTGAGCTCGACGATCTCGCCGCCGGCCATGCTCTCGAGGTAGACCAGGATCTGGCGCGCGGTCATGTCGTAGCGCTGGATCTGCTGTCCCTTCCGCATGGCGTCGAGGTCCTCGGTCAGGACGGCGAAGCCCGGCGGGATTCCGAGGTCTACGAGGACCATGGGCAGCGGGGCCTCGGTGTGGTTCTCGATGGTGGCCGTCGCCTGCACGGTGTCCTCGGTGCTCAGCGTCGTCTTGTCGTAGCTCACCTCGATGCTGATCGGCCCTCCGGCGCCGCTCGCCTCCCTGCCGGGGACGTAGTGGGACCAGACGAGCTGGTACATCAGCGAGCCTTCACCCGAGAAGGACACGGTGACCTCGTTGGGCGCGCCGGGATCGAGCCACTCGTCGAGCTCGAAGAGGTGGAAGACGTCGGCGTTGTCCTCGTTGACCGGGAGCTCGGAGACTACCTGGCCGTTGACCGAGATGTTGCAGTCGCCGACCGCGTCGGCCGACACCCCGCTCAGCGAGCGCACGAAGGCCTTGAGCGAGAGGATCGTTGCGTGGGTCGAGCCCCAGTTGCCGAAGGAGTCCTTCTTGCTCACGAGGTAGGCCAGGCCCCTGCTGGCGAGGGGCAGCTCCCTACCGGCTTCGATGAGCGCGAGGACCGCGAGGGCCGTCGCCTCGACGCTCGAGCCGCCTTCGGCTCCGGGGTAGTTCCTCTGGTCGCCCGTACCCGCCGCCCACGACACGGCGTCGTCGCCTGCCGTCTCGGCGCGAGAGGCCAGCGCCGAGCGGGCCTCCGCGGTCGCGGTGCTGGAGGGCTTCATCGTGGCCAGCGCGTTGGCGCACAAGGCCAGGGCGTAGGTCGGAGTGGCGCCGTTCAGGTGCGCGCGGATGTACTCGAAGCCAGCTTCGGCCGCGGTGCCTCCCCCAGCCTGCGCCAGCGCCCAGGTGATGAAGCAGGTCGTCATCAGGTCGTCGTAGCTGATGGTGGCGAACTCGCTTCCCCTGTCCTCGTGCCACGAGCCGTCCGCCTCTTGCCGGGTGGCCAGGAATTCGACGGTCCTGGGGATGAGCGTCTCGTCGATCTCCATGGTCTTGGCGATGTCGCTGAACTCCATCACGCCCATGGCGGTCAGGATGATGTTGGCGAGGTTGGGATCGCCGAACCAGGTGAAGCCGCCGCCGCTGCACTCGTAGGTGAGCAGGCGCTGGTAGCCGAGGTTGATGAAGTTGCGCGCCTTCAGCTCGATCTCGGGGCTGCTGCGCCCCGCGGTGCTCAGGTAGTCGAGGACCAGGGCGTTCGGCCACAAGGTCGCGGTGGTCTGCTCGAAGCAGCCGTGCGGCATCTGCAGGAGGCTGTCCAGCCCTTCGACGGCCTGCGCGATGACGCCGGGGTGGATCTTCACGACGGCCTTCTCCGTGCCTCGGATCGCGTCGCCCGGGAATTCCACCGTGTGGGAGACGGAGTCGCGCAGGCTCCCCGACTCGCTGCTCCGCACCTCGACGCCGTCGGGCACCACCTCCACGAGGCGCATGACCGCGTCCGCGGCGCCCCCCGAGCCGCGTGCCGTCACCGTGACGCCGTGCCAGCCC
This sequence comes from uncultured Myxococcales bacterium, assembly GCA_964594295.1. Taxonomy (GTDB): domain Bacteria; phylum Myxococcota_A; class UBA9042; order UBA3505; family UBA3505; genus CAZQPP01. The sequence goes on from CAZQPP010000342.1 coordinate 8,819, forward strand.
ACGGCGCCGGCGCGCAGCCCGACCCTGGTGCCGCCCACCTCACCCGGGCCGAGGCTGAGCTGGGCGGTGGAGGAGCCGAGGAGCTCGGCCCACTCGCCGACCTCGATCTCCAGGCTCACCGTCTGAGACTCGTCCAGGTAGTTGTACACCACCACCGGGAAGTGCAGCTCGTCCCCGCGGGTGAGCGTGCGGGGAAGGTCGACGTCCGTGAAGAAGTCCATGAACACCTTGACGCCCGTGGCGTCGGAGCCGAGGAGGCCGCCTTTGCTGTTGGCCATGCTGCTGACGCGCCACTCGGTGATGGAGTCCGCCATCCGGATCTCCAGCTCGGCGCGGCCCTGCGGATCGGTGATGATCTCCGGGTTCACGT
>CAZQPP010000343.1:0-1852 GCA_964594295.1 uncultured Myxococcales bacterium
AGGTCCGGCTTCCTGCCCGAAGGGGCGGTCTCCTTCATCCCCCACGCCAAGGAGGACGTCGGCCCCGAAGACGTCAGAACTCACTACGGGTTGTCCTTGTGGGGCCTGCTCGACCGCGGCCCCGAGGCTGACTGGCTCTACGGAGAAGCACAATGAACAGCGCAGCACGCAGCATCCGCTTCTTCCTCCCGGCTCTCCTCCTCCTCCTGCCGGCCTCGGCCTTCGCCAAGTGGGTGAGCCCCACCGCGCGCCCCTACGTCGCCTTCGTGGGCACCTTCTCGGACACCGACGAGATAGGCCTCAAGCACTTCCAGTCCGAGACTCGGAGGAACGACGTGCTCAGCCAGGCGGGGCTCGAGGTGGGCGTCCCCATCGCCGGGGAGCTGACCATCTTCGGGCGCCTGACCTCGGTCCGCCAGTCTCCCTTCCGGGGCGACACCTCCTCCGAGCTGAAGATCTGGGAGCCGACCCTCGGCCTCTCCTACGCATACCCGGTCTTCAAGTGGCTCCTGCCCGCGGCGGCCGTGGCCGGCGGCGTGGGCTGGAACAAGGTGAAGATCGCCGGCTCACAGGTCTACTCCGCGGTGGACTGGGTGCCGGTGGGCTCCGCGCGCGCGGGCCTCGAGCTGCGCTCGCCGGGGCTGGTCTTCCGCAAGAGCAACCCCGACGGCTTCTTCGGCCAGGGATCGCTCGCGCTCTTCGTGGGCTACGGCTACACCCTGCGCGGGGAGGTGGAGCTCGGCACCTTGTCGATGGACGGCGACCACGAGGGCACGGTGCACGGCCCCGACCCGGGCACCCTGAAGCTCTCGGGGCACGGTTTCGACGTGCGCCTGCACTTCCGCTTCTAGGGGCGGCGTGATGAAGGCCGCACACGGCGTCTGCCTGTTCACCTCGGTGCTGCTGCTGGCCTCTGCCTGCGGCGGAGACTCCGACTCCGGGGCTTTCGCGCTGTCCTACAAAGATCCGGCGACCGGCGAGATCGACGAGGAGGGCTTGTCCGCCGAGCGCGAGTACCCCGGCAGCGGCTGGGGACCGGTCGCCCGTGATGCCGCCGTCTCGGCCTGGTCCGACTACGGCGCAGGGGCGATGGAGGACGCCGGCACCGCCCCCGACCCCGTGCTCCCCGAGACCGAGGTCGTGCTCCCCTACGGCGCCCCCGAGCCGGGCCAGAACACGGTCTTCGTCGCTCACCGCGACGAGGGCCAGGTGGTCGTCGTCGCCGCCGAGAACCTCGCCATCCACATCGTCGAGGTGGGCTCCCAGCCGGACGCCGTCAGAGCGCTCGCGGGCAGGGACGAGGCCCTGGTCCTGAACCGCGGCAGCTCGGACCTGAGCTGGATTCGTGTGCTCGAGGAGGGCGTCACGGTGACCAGCGCGCCGGTGGTCGAGGGCGTCAACGCCATCGTGACGAGCCCTGACGGGGCCAGCGCCGTCGTCTTCTACGACAGCCGCCTCGCCCGCGCCGGCGACCCCGCCGGCTCCTTCCAGGAGGTCTCGCTCATCCAGCTCGGCGCCGACGGCGCGCTGCGGAGCGTGCCCGCGGCGGTGGGTTTCCGCCCCGTGGACGTCGTCTTCCGCGACGACGGCGCCGTCGCCCACGTGGTGACCGAGCAGGGAGTCAGCCTCGTCGACACGAAGACCGAGAAGGAGCGCCTCGTGGCACCGCCGGTGTCGGTGTCGCCCGACGCCTTCGAGGCCGTGACCGAGCGTGAGGTGCAGGTGGCGGGCGACGGCAGCGTGGCCGTGGTCCGTGTGCTCGGAAAGCAGCTCGCGCGGGTCGTGCCCTTGGACGGCAGCCCGCTCGTCGAGCTGCCCCTGCCCGGCGATCCCACCGATCTCGACCTGCTGC
>CAZQPP010000343.1:1952-9178 GCA_964594295.1 uncultured Myxococcales bacterium
CCGACGGCAAGACCGCGCTGATGGTTCTCCGCGCGCGCCAGTCGGCGGTGATCCTGATGGTGGAGACAGCGCTCAGCGCCGCAGACCCCACGGACGCGCTGACCGAGGTGGACCTGAGCCCGGCCCGCCCCGGCCTCGCGGCCGTTACCTCGGACGGTAGCGCGGCGGTGCTCTACACGACCGTGGAGCCCGACGAGGAGGTGACCATCATCGACTTCGTCAACGCCAAGGTGAGGCGCGTGCCCTTGAAGAAGGAGGTGGAGGCGGTGGCCCTCTCCCCCGACGGCGAGACCGCGCTCCTGCTGCACGAGCCCAACTACGGCACCGGCGTCGAGGACGAGGTCGAGAGGCTCATCGACCGCGCGGAGGGTTACTCCATCCTCCGGCTCAAGGACGCCTTCGCCAAGCTCGAGCTCCTCGACAGCCCGCCCGGGGCCTTCACCTTCACGAGCGACGGCTCCCAGCTCTTCCTGCTCGAGCCCAAGACGCCCGAGGGCAGACACCTGCTGCGCAGGGTCGACCTCAAGACGACCGTCGAGAGCCGAGTTCTGCTCGCCTCGACGCCGACCGACGTGCGCTACGTGCCTGCCGCGATGAAGGCCGCGGTCTTCCAGGAGCACCCCACCGGCCGCATCACCTTCGTGGACGCCGCCGGCGAGGAGGTGCAGACGCTCACGGGCTTCGAGCTCAACGCCCTCGTGGACTGAGGTGTGAGATGAAAGGGACACACGCCGCCTGTGCTCTCGCCTCGGTCTTGCTGCTCCTGTGGGGCTGCTCCGACTCGGGTGAAGAGGCGGACGGAATGCCTGGGGCGTTTCCGGGCGGTGGCTACGCCTGGGACGCGGCGCTCACGGCGGACGGCGGGAGCAGGTGGGGGCTCGGTCAGCCGGACGAAGGCATGGGAGGCTACTTTGACCCCGGCTCGGCGTCGGCACCCGGGGCGGACCTCGGCGGCTCGTGGCTGCGCGAAGACACGGGCATGGCCGAGCACGACCCGGGCATCCCTCCCGAGCCCGTCATCCCCGAGACCGAGGTCGTGCTGCCCTACGGCGCCCCCGAGCCGGGCCAGAACACGGTCTTCGTCATCCACCGCGATCGCGGGCAGGTGGTCGTGGTCGACGCGAGCTCTCTGGCGATCCACATCGCCGAGGTTGGCTCGCAGCCAACGGTGGTCCGCGCGCTCCCCGGCAAGGACGAGGCGGTGGTCTTGAACTACGGCAGCTCCGAGCTGAGCTGGGTGCGCCTGGTAGACGACGGCCTGGCCGTGTCGGCCACGTCGCTCATCCCCGGCGCCAACGCGGTTGTCGTGAGCCCCGACGGCGGCAGCGCGGTAGCCTTCTACGACAGCAGCCGCGCGGGCCTCGGCGACCCGACGGGGTCATTCCAGGAGGTCTCCCTCGTACAGCTCGGCGCCGACGGCTCCCTCGAGAGCGTGCCGGTGGCGGTGGGCTTCCGCCCGGTGGACGTCGTCTTCCGCGAGGACGGCGCCTTCGCCTACGTAGTGACCGAGCAGGGCGTGAGCATCGTGGACACACGGACCGACGAGGAGCGCCTCGTCTCACCTCCGGTCTCGGTAGCCCCCGACGCCTTCGAGTCGGTGACCGAGCGCGAGGTCCAGGTCGCCCGCGACGGCAGCGTGGCCGTGGTCCGCGTGCTCGGCAAGCTGCTCGCGCGGGTCGTGCCCCTCGACGGGAGCCCGCTCGTCGAGGTGCCCCTGCCCGGCGACCCGACCGACCTCGACCTCCTGCCCGATGGAAAGACCGCGCTCATGGTGATGCGCGAGCGCCAGTCGGCCGTGATCCTCGACGTGAACGCGGCGCTGACGGCAGCGGATCCGGCCACCAGCATCATCGAGGTCGAGCTGCGCCCGGCCCGCGCGGGGCTGGCCTCGCTCACGCCCGACGGCAACTTCGCCGTGCTCTACTCCAGCGTGGAGGACGACGAAGAGGTCACGGTCATGGACTTCGCGAACCAGAGCGTGAGCCGCATCCCGCTGAAGAAGCGGGTCAGGGCGGTGGCCCTCGCCCCCGACGGCGAGACGGCGCTTCTGCTGCACGACCGGCACTACGACGCGGCTGTCACAGACGAGGTCGAGCGAATGATCGACCGCTCCGAGGGCTACTCCATCCTGCGCCTCGCCGACGGCTTCGCGAAGCTCGAGCTCCTGGACAGCCCGCCCGGGGCCTTCAGCTTCACCGCCGACGGCTCGCAGCTCTTCCTGCTCGAGCCGACGACCCCCGACGGCCGGCACCTGCTCCGCCGGGTCGACCTCGACACGACAGTCGAGAGCAGCCTGCTGCTGGCGTCGACCCCGACCGACGTGCGCTACGTTCCGGCTGCCAAGAAGGCGGCGGTCTTCCAGAAGCACCCGACCGGGCGCATCACCTTCGTCGACGAAGAGGGCGAGGACGTACGGACCCTGACCGGCTTCGAGCTCAACGCGCTCGTGGACTGAGAGGAGGCGACATGAAGACGAGCAACGCCCTATTCGCTGTCGCCTCCGCCCTGCTGATCCTGTCGGCCCCCGGCTGCTCGTCGGAGTCCGCCGGCGAGGCTGGCGGAGCGAGGCCGCCGAGCGGGCAGAGCACATACTACCCGGGCTCGTCCAACGAGGATTACTTCGGACCGCCACCCGGGGTTGGCGCGGCCACCGACACCGGCGGCTCGGCGTCGTGGCCCGGAGCCCCTGACGTGGGAGAGCCGCGGGACGCCAGCGCGGCGGACACCAGCGCTACCTGGGAGCCGGTCGAGCCCGAAGACGAGGTCGTGCTCCCCTACGGCGCCCCCGAGCCGGGCCAGAACACGGTCTTCGTGGTGCACCGCGACCGCGGCCAGGTCGTCGTCGTGGACGCCGAGTCCCTCGCGATCCACATCGTCGAGGTGGGCTCGGAGCCCATCACCGTCCGCGCGCTCGCCGGCCGGGACGAGGCGGTCGTGTTGAACCGCGGCAGCTCCGACCTGAGCTGGGTCCGTGTCACCGGCGGCGGAGTCACCGTGACGAGCGCTCCGGTCGTCGAAGGAGTCAACACCGTCGTGACGAGCCCAGACGGCGCCAGCGCCGTCGCCTTCTACGACAGCCGAATAACGCGCCCCGGCGATCCCGCCGGCTCCTTCCAGGAGGTCTCGCTGATCCAGCTCGGCGCGGACGGGGCGCTCAAGAGCGTGCCGGTGGCCGTGGGCTTCCGCCCTGTCGACGTGGTCTTCCGAGACGACGGCCTCGTGGCCCACGTGGTGACCGAGCAGGGTGTCAGCCTCGTCGACACCAAGACCGAAGACGAGCGCCTCGTGGCGCCTCCCGTCGCGGTCGCCCCCGACGCCTTCGAGGCCGTGACCGAGCGCGAGGTCCTCGTGGCCGGCGACGGCAGCGTCGCCGTGGTGCGCGTGCTCGGGAAGAGGCTGGCGCGCGTCGTCCCCCTCGACGGCAGCCCGCTCGTGGAGCTGCCCCTGCCCGGAGATCCCACGGATCTCGACCTGCTGCCCGACGGCAAGACCGCGCTGATGGTTCTCCGCGCGCGCCAGTCGGCGGTGATCCTCATTGTGGAGACGGCCCTTACGGCCGCGGACCCGAGCGAGGCCCTCACCGAGGTCGACCTGAGCCCCGCTCGCCCCGGCCTCGCGGCCGTCACCAAGGACGGCAGCGCCGCTGTGCTCTACACCACCGTGGAGCCCGACGAGGAGGTGACCGTCATCGACTTCGTCAACGCCAAGGTGAAGCGCGTGCCCCTGAAGAAGGAGGTCAAGGCGGTGGCCATCGCCCCCGACAGCGAGACCGCGTTGCTGCTCCACGAGCCCAACTACGGTACCGGGGCCGAGGACGAGGTCGAGAGGCTGATCGACCGCGCGGAAGGCTACTCCATCCTGCGCCTCAAGGATGCCTTCGCGAAGCTCGAGCTGCTCGACAGCCCGCCCGGCGCCTTCAGCTTCACCTCGGACGGCTCCCAGCTCTTCCTGCTCGAGCCGAGGACGCCGGATGGCAGGCACCTGCTGCGCCGGGTCGACCTCGAGACGACCGTCGAGAGCCGGGTGTACCTCGCGTCGACGCCGACGGATGTGCGCTACGTTCCGGCCGCGATGAAGGCGGCGGTGTTCCAGGAGCACCCGACCGGGCGGATTACGTTCGTGGACGCGGAAGGGGAGGAGGTGCAGACGCTGACGGGCTTCGAGCTGAACGCGCTGGTCGACTGAGGGCGAGGTGAGGTCCGTGGAGGACGGGGAAGAGGAAGAGTCGGTGCAGGTGCACGTGCACGAGGACGTGGACGTGGACGAGTAGGTGGAGGAAACCCGGTGAACCGGGTGTTGTGGCACGTTCCTTGCTCGATGCCGCTTCCCCGTGTTGCACTTCGGAGCAGCCACCGATGGACCTCAACTTCAGGAATCTGGCCGGCCGGATCACGAGCGAGCTCGAGCCCACGCCGCCGGCCCACGTGCTGAAGCTTCAGCCCTACAAGCCGGTCTCCTCCCTCGACGCCATCCGCTTGAACGGGAAGGTAGTGCCCTACAAGCTGGACTGGAACGAGGCGACGATCTCCCCGTCGCCAAAGGTCGCCGACGCCCTCGCCGGGTTCATCTCGGGCACCTCCGAGCTCTACTGGTACCCCGATCTCGCGGCCGGTGAGCTGCGCAAGGCCCTGTCAGGTTACACCGGGGTCCCGGAGGACAACCTCCTGGTCACCAACGGCTCCGACGACGCCCTGATGCTGCTCTGCCGCACCTTCCTCGGAGAGGGAGCCGAGGTGCTGGTCCCGGTGCCGACCTACACCCACTTCAAGGTCTTCGCCGGCGCCCAGAACGCGCGCATAGTCGAGCTCGCGGAGCCCGACCCATTCCGTAAGAACATCAGGCACTTGAGCCGGTCCATCGGCCCGCAGACCAAGATGCTCTACCTCGTCAGCCCCAACAACCCCACCGGGGTCGTCTGGGAGGAGGAGGACATCTCCCGCCTGTGCATGAAGCACCCGCACGTCCTCTTCGTGGTGGATGAAGCCTACTACGAGTTTTGTGGACGAAGCGTCATCCAATTGACACAAACGTACTCCAACCTGGCGGTCACCCGAACCTTCTCCAAGGCCTTCGGCCTGGCCGCCCTGCGGGTGGGCTACGTGGCGGCGCACCCCCAGGTCTGCGACCACCTCTGGCGCCTCCACAACCCCAAGAGCGTCAACTCCATGGCCCAGGTCGGCGCATGCGCCGCCCTCTCGGACCTCGAGTGGCTCGACACCTACGTCACCGAGGTGCGAAACGCCCGCCGCGCGTTCGTCACCTTCCTGGTCAACCTCGGCCTCGAGGCCCGCGAGACCCCAGCCAACTACATGCTGCTCCGCGTGCCCGATCCCGACGCCTTCGTGCACGCGATGGAGGAGCGCCACGTCTTCATCCGCGACCGGAGCCGCATGCCCCGCATGAAGGGCTTCGTGCGCTTCAGCGTCGGCACCGAGGAGCAGATGGCCGACGTGGGCGCGCGGGTCTACGACGCGCTTCTGGAGCTTGGGTGGGCGTAGGCTCCGAGCTGCTCAGTACAGGATACCGCCGCCTCCGTCCTCGGGCTCGGCCATTGGCTCGGGCGGCGGCGGCATGGGCGCGGCCGGCTCCGGCTCGATCCCGCTGATGCGCACGTCGGTGTCGTGCTCGATGAAGCCCGGGTCGATGTTGTCGAAGCGGGTGTGAGGGCCGTTGAAGCGGACCTTCACGGTGCCGGTGGGGCCGTTGCGCTGCTTGGCCAGGATGAGCTCGGCTATGCCCTTCTCGGGAGAGTCCTTCCTGTAGACCTCGTCCCTGTAGATGAACAAGATGACGTCGGCGTCCTGCTCGATGGCGCCGGACTCGCGGAGATCGCCGAGCAGGGGGCGCTTGTCCGTGCGCGACTCCACCCCGCGGTTGAGCTGGGAGAGCGCGATCACCGGGATCTGTAGCTCCATGGCGAGGTGCTTGAGGGAGCGGCTGACGTCGGCCACGGCCTGCTCGCGGCTGTCCGTGCCCGGCCTGGCGCTGACGAGCTGGAGGTAGTCGACCACGACGAGGTCGCACTCCTCCTGGGCGTGCAGCCGGCGCGCGCGGGCGCGGATGTCGGCCACGTTGAGCGAGGGCGTGACGTCGAGGCGGATGCGGGCGTCTCGCAGGCGCCTCGTGGCGTCGTTGATCTTGTCCCAGTCGTTCTCGCGCTCGTTGGAGATCAAGTTGCCGGCCCGGATACGGGCGAGGTCGACGCGCCCCTCCTGGGCGAGCATGCGCATGCCGAGCTGCTCGGATGACATCTCCAGGGAGAAGAGCAGGACGGCTTTCTTCTCGAAGAGCGAGGCGTGGGCGGCGATGTTCAGCGCGAGGGCGCTCTTGCCCATGGCCGGCCTCGCGGCGACGACCAACAGCTCGCCGCCGTGCATGCCGAGGGTCATGCCGTCGAGCTTCATGAAGCCCGTGCTGATGCCCGTGATGTTCTCGTCGCGCTCGACGAGCTTCTCGATGTGGTCGACGGTGTCGCTCAGGATCTCGCGCATCTCGAGGACCGAGCCGCGGCTCGTGTCCTTGAGCGCCTCGAGCAGGCGCCCCTCGGCGTACTGCTGGTACTCGCCGGCCTCCGCGAAGCGCCCGGAGAGGCCAACCTGGACCACCAGCTGGGCGGTCCGGATCAGGTGCCGGCTGACGGCTCGGTCGCGCACGATGCGGGCGTACTGCTCTATGAGTCCCGATGGCGCGGCGTTGTCCACCATCGCGAACAGGGCGGTCTCGCCGCCGATGGCCTCGAGCCTCTTGGCGTCGCGCAGCTCCTCGACGACCGAGGTGTAGTCGGGCGCCACGCCCCTCTCCGAGAGCTCCTCCATGGTCTCGAAGACACGCCGATGGGCGTCTCGGAAGAAGTCTGCTGCCCTGGTCTCCTGGCTTACGGTGTTGAAGAGCGTCGGGTCCATCAGCACCGCGCCGATCACCCCCCGCTCCGCGTCGGGGGCGAAGGGGAGCTTGTCCTCGGGCAGCCCCGCGGGCATGCCGGCCCGCGGCTCTCCGCCGGAGCCTGCCGCCACGTCGGGCGGAGGGGGCCCGGGGTCGAAGCCGTCGCTTTCAGGGCCCGCCATCGACTAACCTCCTTTGTGGCCCCGCCGCGCGGCCTTTCCTCGCTTCGCGGGCTGCCGCTGGAGGAGCGCCCTCACGACGGCGTCCTGGAGCGCGCGCGCGGCGCCGAGGGCGCTGTGCTTCAGGCCGCTGCAGAGCACGCAGAAGGCCCGGTCCCCCTTCGG
>CAZQPP010000344.1:0-9117 GCA_964594295.1 uncultured Myxococcales bacterium
AATTGGTGTGGGGGGTACAACCCCTGCCGCCCGGAGGGGGCGGCGCGGGGCCCTAACCGCCCGGGCGCCTTCGTTTTTGCCCCCCGCTCCTCCCGCAGTGCCCACATGAACGCGAATCCTCGGCCCACCGCCTTCGCCCTCTCGCTGCTTCTCGCCCTCGGCGCCTGCCGCACCAGCTCGAGCACGGGTTGGCCCGAGCTTCCGCCGCGAGCAGCAGGGGACACCTCGGCTCCGGAGGTGTTCGTCGGGCGGGACCTCGGGCGAGACGACACACCGGGGAGCGACGGCACCGGAGCCTCAGGAGCCGAGACCACTGCCCCAACCCCCGGCCCCGGCGACTCCGACGGAGACGAGGTGCCAGACGTTGCAGATCTGTGGCCGGAGGACCCGACGCAGCCAGGGACAACCTCGCCGCACGGCATCTACGGACACTCGCGCGACACCCTTTACGCCCTCCACGTCAAGACCCTCCAGCTGAAGGAGCTGGGCCCATTCGGTTGGCCGGAGGACGGCGCCAACCACGAGATGACCGACATCGCCATCGACCGATACGGCGTCATCTACGGGCTCACCTTCGACGCCCTGTACACCTGCAACGCGGACACCCTGGCCTGCACGCTGCTGGGCCATCTGCCCGCAGAAAAGCGCTTCAACGGTCTCTCCTTCATCCCCGCCGGGGTCCTCGACGAGGAGCGCGACGTCCTGATCGGGGTAAACATCGAGGGAGAGTGGACCCGCCTCGACGTCACCGCCGACGCGACCGTCAAGATCGAGAAGCTCGGCTCCTACGGTGACGACTACGAGAGCGCCGGCGACATGTTCTCGATCCAGGGCGTGGGCACCTTCGCGGCGGTCTCGACCGGCGGCCCGCTGATCGACGACCGCCTCGTGGAGGTTGACCCCAAGACCGGCAAGGTCCTGCGAGAGGTCGCCCGCATCTGGGGCTACAGCCAGGTCTTCGGCCTCGCCGGCGGCCCCATGCAGGCATACGCCTTCGACGCCGGCGGCGACATCGTCCTCATCCGCACCGACACCGCCGAGGTCAAAGAGGTCGTCCACGAGACCGACGTCGTCTGGTGGGGCGCTGGAGTCCGGACCTTCCTTTGAGCCCTCAGGGGGGCGAGTAGGTCAGCAGCGCCGGCTCCCCCTTCGCCAGCGACCCGAAGAAGGACTGATAGGCCGCTATGGCCGGGGACTGGCCGTGGAAGACGGCGTTGTGCCCGAAGCCCTCGAGCTGTAGCAGCACGCCGCTGGCCCTGGCGCCGTTGTCGTCCGCGAGGTTGTGCGAGGCGGGGAGCTTCAACGCGTCGACGCCCGCAAGCTCGAGGCCGAGGACCGGGTTGACCACGGGCTCCGCCACGGGGATGCGGGCGGCGGCGGCCATGACGTCGGTCGTCAAAGGCGGAGTGGCCGCGTCGAGCACGCCCTCGGTGAGGAGCATGTTCTGGGGCCGTCCCACGTAGGTGCCGGCGGTCCAGTGCGGCGCGTAGGCGAGTGGGTCGACGGGGTCGACGAGCATCTGCACGATGCTCAGGGCCGGGTGCAGCGGGGTCAGCTCACAGCCTCTCGTCTCCCTCTCGCCGGGTGAGCACCCCGGCATCTTGAGCTGTGCGCGCACCATCTTCTCGAGATCCATGAAGTCCTTGCGCTCGACTATCGTGATGGGGATGCCCCCACCGGCGGCCGAGAGCAGGTAGCCGTCGATCTGTGGCTCGACCGCGGCCAGCAACGCGCCGGTCAGGCCTCCCTGGGAGTGACCGAAGTAGGAGACGTGGTCCGGGTCGAAGCGCACCTCCACGCCGTCCCTGTCCTGGAAAGTGGCTCCACCGCGCAGCAGGGCCGCCAGGAAGATCGTGTCCAGCGCTCCCTGGCGCAGCGTGGTCGTCGCCGACTCGGGGTTGAGCAGGTTGAAGGACGCGAGGTCCACGTTGTCGCAGCCCGCCGCCTGGCAGCGGGTGCCGTGGATGGGCTGGTCGATGCCGACCGAGGCTATGCCGACCGCGGCGAGGCGCCCGGCCGGGCTGGCGTTGGGGCCGCTCGAGCCGGTGAAGTGGTTGGTGTGGTTGCCGCCGGTGCCGTGGGCATGGATCACGACGGGCCAGCCGGCCTCCGGCATGTCGGGCGAGCGCGGGACCGCCAGGGTGATGTCCATGCGCTCGATGCGCTGCATCACCGGGAAGCCTTGCTCGTCGAGATCGAAGCCGCCGCCGTTCGAGAGGTAGGGGACCTCACCCCGCTGGAAGTTCGGGGCCGCGTAGCTGCCCTGGTAGCGGACGAAGAAGGTCGACTCCTCCACCTCCGCGACCTGCTCGATCTGCCTGTTCAGCTCGGGCACCTCCTCGGGCCCCATGGTCGCGACGCGGTCCGCCGCGCGCGCCAGCTCCGCGGTGGGGCTCCCGGTGGTGAAGACGGTGGCACATGCGGCGCTGTCCAAGAGCTCCGGGTGCTCGGCCGATGCCCACTCGCGCAGCGGGGCCAGGAGCTCCGAGTGCTCGGCGCCGTCCGCGCCCGCCAGGGCCGCGGCGAAGCTCTCGGGCGCCTCGACAGCCCTCCCGTCGATTCCGACAAGGCCGGATGTCACGACGGCGGCGTAGGTCGCCCCTTCCTCGAGCACGTGGCCCCAGACCGGGTGCACGATCAGGGTGTGGCGCTGGTAGTAGACGCCGTCATCTCGGGTCCACTGGTCCAAGAGCAGCGGCACCATCTCGCCACGCCTCTTGCTGCCCTCGGTGACGTTGACAAGAAGCACCGGGCTCTCTCGCTGCGTCGTCGCTGCCGGCTCGGGCAGCGTCGTGAGCTCGAGCGGCAGATCGAAGACGAAGTAGACGCCCGTGCCCACCGACCAACGGAGCCCCTCGCGCTCCACGTAGTCGAGGTAGCGGTCCATTATCCCGCCCTCCCCTCGGAGCGGAAAGAGCGACAGATCCAGAGCCCCGTCTGCGCCCACCAGGGCGTCGCTGGGGAAGGGCATGTCGTAGACCGACGAGGCGTAGGCTCCGAAACGACAGACAGGTCCCCGCGGTCCGCCGGCCCCTCCGCCGTCCCGCCCGGAGCCGGGGTCCACGAGGCCACCGGGGTCGGCGCCGGGGTCCTCGCCGCCGGGGTCCTGCCCCGTGCCGTCAGACGCCGGCGTGCCTGCGTCGGGGAGAAGCCCGGACACGGCGTCCCCGCCGGCACGCTCGGCTTCTAGCTCACAGCCGGCAGCCGCGACGAGGAGGAGACAAAGGAGCAGTGAAAGGCGGGACAGAGACAGCATCGGCGGAGGGTAGATTTCCGCGCCGCGTTTGTCACGACCCGGGGCCTTGTTGATTATTTTGTATTTCTTCATAATTGCATTATTAATAAACACCTGCTATCCGCCGCTGGCTCTCACGAGGACCCCGTGCAAGGACCGACAACATGCTCCCACCGGGAGCCGGTAGCCCCGGAGCAGCTCGGCAGGGCTGAGCGATCGCGCGTGGCGCGCTGTTGGGGACACCGTGCTTGGGGGGAGCGACACAACGCCGAGCGCTTCCGCCTCGTCGGCCGCGCGCTCGCCAAGACGGGGGGCTCCCACGAGCTCGTCGAGCTTGCCCGCGCGGGGGCGGGCGAGCTGCGGCACCACGCGCGCCTCTGCGCCAGGGTCGCGCAGCACTACGGGCTGGACGAGCTCATCTCTCGGCCCTCCCCGCAGCCGCTGGCGCCAAGCCACCTGACGCCGGAGCGCCGAGCTCTCCACGCCGCGGTGGCGCTCGGCTGTGTGATTCAGCCGATCAAGATAGCCCTGATGCAGTCCACGGTGGAGAGCGCAGGCGCCCCGTGGGTACGTGAGGCGGCCCGGCGAATCGTGCGCGAGCAGGTGCGCTGTAGCCGCGTCGGCTGGGACACCCTCGGGAACACGCAGCTCGACTGCGCGAGGGCCTCGGTTTCCCAGGCCCTCCCGGGCATCCTCAAGGCCTGCCTGCACGACGAGGCCGTTCTCGGGCGCAGGGAGAGGGTTTCCGGGCACCCCTCCCCCGCCCTCGAGCGGCACGGCGTGTTGCCTCCGGAGCGCAAGCTGCGAGTGTACTCGGAGACGCTCCGTAGCGTCGTGCTCCCCACCCTCGCGCGCGCGGGCGTCGATGTCGCCACCGCGAGCGCCTGGCTTGCGAGCACCTTCGAAGAGACAGCCCGAGTTTCGCTGGCAGGGTGACACCCTCGGGCCGACTCCCCGCGACGGAGGACCTGCGCTGTTTCGTCGCCGCGGCCGACGAGCTCAACTTCCGGCGCGCGGCCGCCCGTGTCGGTCTGACGCCGGCAGCCCTCGGCCAGCGCGTTCGTCAGATGGAGAGGCGCCTGGAGATCAGCCTCTTCGAGCGCACCACGCGACGGGTCCGCCTCACCGAGGCGGGTGAACGCCTGCTCCCGGAGGCGCGTAGCACGCTCGAGAGGCTCCGACGCCTCTCCGAGGTGGCGCGAGGACCACCCGGAGAGCGACACCTCGTGGTCGCCGCCGACGCCAGGCTCGACGCGAGCTGGCTGCTTCAGGCCTTCGACGAGGCCGAGGAGCGCGGCCCGGGATGGAGGGTGGATCTCGAGCTCTGCGCCCCGAGCTTGTGCGCAGAGAAGCTCTCGGAGGGCACGGCGGACGCCGCCGTCGTCGCCACCAGAGCCCCGGCCACGAGGTGGACCAGCCACCACGTCGCCGAGCTCCCCTTCGTGCTCGCGGCTTCGCCCGAGCTGCTGGCGTCGCGCCCGCTCCGTCGAGTCGAGCAGGCCCAAGGCCATACCCTGCTGGTGGCATCCATTCCGTCGCTTCCGGAGCTCCCCGGGAATGCACGCTTCGAGAGGACACGCTCCTGCGGCGACTGGCTCGCAGCGCTGGAGCTGGCTTCCCGGGGGAGAGGCGTCGCCCACCTGCCCGAGCGCGTCGCCGGCGACGCCCTGCGCCGTGGCGTGCTCGTGCGGGTGCTCGACGGACTAGAAGGCCCACCGTGGGCCGTCTGCCTGCTTCACTCCGGTGATGAGAGCGTCGCGAGACTCGGCTCCATGCTGAGCGCTGAGCCAGGCACCGCTCCCGTCGGGTGACACGACCGACCCCAAACGTTACGCCAAGGTAACGTGCGAACGGCCGCGACGGCAGGAAGAGCTGGCAACGGGCCATGCTCCCCTTTGCGTATGCGCCCGTTGCACCCTCAGAAATGGCCTACGCACGCATCACGCAGTCGGCCGGACTCCGATCTGGCATGCTCCGTGCAACCAAAGTACACCAGCACAGACGCTGGAACATCCTTCCCCTCCCCCCCCGGCCCGCGGCGTGACCCCTCGGGGTTGCGCCGCGGCGCCGGTTTTTTTGTTTGGGAAACCAAATATTCTTGTCGAGTAATCAGGGAATTGGGGGGGTGCATTACGCGGCGCAGCGTGCTAGTTTCCCGCGCCCCTGCGCTCTGAACGACGTTCAACTCCTGAGCGACGCTCAACCGTGCGCAAGGTGCCATGCCGGCGCACGCCGGACAACGAAGGCTCCGGATTCTCTCTCTGACCGTAGGAGACATCGATGCAGAACGACCCTGCACACCGGCCCGCCGGCGACTACATCGTCGACGGCAACGAGGCGACGGCAGACAGCGCCTACCGCGTAAGCGAAGTCATCTCGATCTATCCGATCACCCCGGCGTCCCCGATGGGTGAGTACTCGGACGAGTGGGCGGCCAAGGACAAGCCGAACCTGTGGGGAGACGTGCCCCAGGTGGTCGAGATGCAGTCCGAGGCCGGCGCCGCCGCCGCGATCCACGGGTCGGTCCAGGCCGGCGCGCTCGCGACGACCTTCACGGCGTCCCAGGGCCTCCTGCTCATGCTCCCGAGCATGTACAAGATCGCGGGTGAGCTGACCCCCTCCGTCATCCACGTGTCGGCCCGCACGATCGCCACCCACGCCCTGTCGATCTTCGGCGACCACTCCGACGTCTACGGCGCCCGCCAGACCGGCTTCGGCCTGCTGGCCTCCGGCGGAGTCCAGGAAGCCCACGACATGGCGCTCATCGCGCACCTGGCCACGCTCGAGAGCCGCATCCCCTTCGTGCACTTCTTCGACGGCTTCCGGACCTCCCACGAGATGGCCCGCATCCACCGCATCTCGGACGAGGCCATCA
The DNA here is from genome assembly GCA_964594295.1 of uncultured Myxococcales bacterium. Lineage (GTDB taxonomy): Bacteria > Myxococcota_A > UBA9042 > UBA3505 > UBA3505 > CAZQPP01. The sequence goes on from CAZQPP010000344.1 coordinate 6,111, forward strand.
GCGAGCTGTTGAGCGACGAGCTCGTCGCGGCCCACCGTGACCGCGCCCTCTCGCCCGATCACCCGGTGCTGCGCGGCACCTCGCACAACCCGGACACCTACTTCCAGGCCCGCGAGACGATCAACCCCTACTACGACGCCTGCCCCGGCATCGTCGCGGGGGTCATGGACCGCTTCGCCGACGTGGTCGGCCGCCGCTACAACCTCTTCACCTACCACGGCCACCCGCAGGCCGAGCGCGTCGTCATCCTCATGGGCTCCGGCACCGGCGCCGCCACCGAGATGGTGGACTGGCTCGTAGAGAAGGGTGAGAAGGTCGGCATGGTGACCGTGCACCTCTACCGCCCCTTCTCGGCCAAGGCCTTCCTCGGAGCCCTGCCCGAGACCGTCAAGACCATCGGCGTGCTCGACCGCAGCAAGGAGCCAGGCGCACCCGGCGAGCCCATGTACCTGGACGTGATGAACGCCGTCGCCACCGCCTTCTCCAGCGGCGAGGCCCCCTTCCAGGGCATGCCCAAAGTCGTCGGCGGCCGCTACGGCCTCTCCTCCAAGGAGTTCACGCCGTCCATGGTCAAGGGCGTCTTCGACATGCTCGAGACCGAGCCGCGCCACGACTTCACAATCGGCATCAAAGACGACGTCACCGGCCTCTCGGTCGACTACGACGAGGACCTCGACATCGAGCCCGACGAGGTGAAGCGGGCCGTCTTCTTCGGTCTCGGCGCCGACGGCACGGTCGGAGCCAACAAGAACTCCATCATCATCCTCGGCGAGGGCACCGACCAGTACGCCCAGGGCTACTTCGTCTACGACTCCAAGAAGTCCGGCGCTCGCACGGTCTCCCACCTCCGCTTCGGCCCCAAGGAGATCCGCTCGACCTACCTGATCAAGGAGGCGGGCTTCGTCGCCGTGCACCAGTGGAACTTCATGGAGAAGTACGACGTCCTCGAGCCGGCGGCCAAGGGCGCTACCCTCCTCATCAACTCCCCGTACCCGGTAGAGGAGATCTGGGACCGCCTGCCCCGCGAGGTCCAGGCGCAGATCATCGAGAAGGAGATCAAGGTCCACGCGGTCGACGCCTACGGTGTGGCGAAGAAAGCCAACCTCGGCGTGCGGACCAACACGATCATGCAGACCTGCTTCTTCGCTCTCTCGGGCGTCATCGACCCCGACGAGGCGATCAAGCGCATCAAGGGCACCATCGAGTACACCTACGGCAGCAAGGGTCCGGAGATCGTGAAGAAGAACTTCGCGGGCGTCGACATGGCCCTGGCCAACCTCCACGAGGTGCCCCTCGGCACGGAGGTCACCTCGACCTTCGGGTTCCCGCCGGTGGTCCCCGACGAGGCCCCTGACTTCGTCAAGGCCGTCGAGGCCATGATCATCGCCGGCAAGGGCGACGACCTGCCCGTCTCCGCCTTCCCCGTCGACGGCACCTGGCCGACAGGCACCTCCCGCTGGGAGAAGCGCTGCATCGCCCTCGAGGTCCCCAACTGGGACGAGTCGATCTGCATCCAGTGCAACAAGTGCGCGATGGTCTGCCCCCACGCCGCCATCCGCACCAAGGTCTACGACCCGGCCCTGCTCGAAGAAGCCCCCGAGGGCTTCAAGCACATGATCTGGAAGAGCAAGGAGTTCAAGGGCCAGGCCTACACCGTGCAGCTCGAGCCCGACGACTGCACCGGCTGCGGCGTCTGCGTCGAGGTCTGCCCGGCCAAGGACAAGAAGAACCCCTCGCACAAGTCCCTCGACATGGTGCCGGTGGATCCCGTGCGCGACGTCGAGCGCGCCGGCTTCAAGTACTTCCGCGACCTCCCCGAGCTCAAGCTCTCGGACCTGCCCGCCGTCAACGTCAAGACCTCGCAGCTCCTCGAGCCACTCTTCGAGGCCTCCGGCGCCTGCACCGGCTGCGGCGAGACCCCCTACGTCAAGCTGCTGACCCAGCTCTTCGGCGACCGCCTGCTCATCGGCAACGCCACGGGCTGCTCCTCCATCTACGGCGGCAACCTGCCCAACACCCCGTACTGCAAGAACAAGGAAGGGCGCGGGCCGACCTGGTCCAACTCGCTCTTCGAGGACGCAGCAGAGTTCTCCTTCGGCTTCGAGCTCGCCGTGAGCCAGCAGCGCATCGAGGCCGAGAACCTCGTGCGCAAGCTCGCTTCCAAGATCGGCGACACCCTGGCCGCAGGACTCCTCGAGTGCGACCAGCGCAGCGAGCTGGGCATCACGGAGCAGCGCGAGCGCATCGCGGAGCTCAAGAAGGTCCTCGCCGGCATGGACGGCCCCGACGCCTCCCGCCTGGTCACCCTGGCGGACAACCTCGTGCGCAAGAGCGTCTGGGGCCTCGGCGGTGACGGCTGGGCCTACGACATCGGCTACGGCGGCCTCGACCACGTCGTCGCCTCCGGCCGCGACGTCAACCTCCTCGTCCTCGACACCGAGGTCTACTCCAACACCGGCGGCCAGCAGTCCAAGGCGACCCCCATCGGCGCCGTGGCCAAGTTCGCCGCCGGGGGCCGGGACCTCCCGAAGAAGGACCTCGGCCTGCTCGCGATGGGCTACGGCGGCGTCTACGTCGCCCAGATCGCCTTCGGCGCCAAGGACGCCCAGACGGTCAAGGCCTTCGTCGAGGCAGAGTCCTACGACGGCCCCTCCCTCGTCATCGCCTACAGCCCGTGCATCGCACACGGCTACGACCTCAAGCGCGGCCTCGACCAGGCCAAGCTCGCGGTGGACTCCGGCCACTGGCCGCTGTACCGCTTCGATCCGCGCCGGGTCGCCGAGGGCAAGAGCGCCCTCCAGCTCGACAGCGGCGCGCCGAAGGTCTCCTACGAGGAGTACGCCTACAACGAGACCCGCTTCCGCATGCTCCAGCGTGCGAACCCCGAGCGGGCCGCCAGGCTCCTCGAGAAGGCCCAGGTCGAGGTGGACCGTCGCTTCCGCCTCTACCAGACCCTGGCTGCGCCTCCGGTCGAGGCGTAGGGTTCAAGTGCTCACGCCGCGCTGGG
>CAZQPP010000345.1:0-7474 GCA_964594295.1 uncultured Myxococcales bacterium
AGTACCTGCCGCCCGACTCCGCGGGCGCGAGGCAGCGCGTCTCGGCTCCACAGAAAGCCGCGACGTCCGAGTCTATTCCGGCCAGCACCTCGGCGACCGAGGGGAAGTCGAGGGCCGCCGTCCCGGCCGGCGCCAGGGCCTCCGCGGCCTCGCTCTCCAGGCAGTTGGGGTACTTGTGCCCGGGGTCCGGGTTGCGCGGGTCGAAGGTCAGGTCGCCCGCGGCGACGAGGCCGGGTACGTCGCCATCCGTGCAGGGGTGGTCCTCGCACCAGAGCCCCTGCTGGCCGTCGAGGCGACAGGTGCAGACCTCGGATGCGCCGTACTCGCCGGCGTCCACCTCGGCGGGAGGCAGGCAGCGCTGGCTCGAGGTGCCGCCGAGGGCGAAGTCGGAGTCGTCGGCTAAGACCTGGTCCAAGATGAAGCCTCCGTCCAGGGTCACGTCGAAGGAGGCTGCAAGCCCGGAGACGGTCTCGCGGTACATGCCGTGGAACCTGCGGGTCGCCTGGTCGAAGGGGCCGAGCATCTCTATCTGCCGGCGGACCTTGCGGCCGAAGGGGCTCGTTATCTGGAGATCGTCTCCATCCGCCGTGCAGGCGCCCTTCTCGCTGATGCAGAAGTCGGCCTCGAGCTCGATGAGGCCTATCAGGTGCATGCGGCCGAGGTCGGGCGAGTAGATGCCGACGAAGGGGATCTCGTTGTCGTAGACGCTCGTCGCGTCTCCCCGCGTGAAGCCGAAGCTCTCGCCGCCGTGCAAGTTGGCGTGCACGAGCTGGCCGCGCGTGACGTCGATGATGTCCTCGGAGGGAGCTTTAAGGTTGTGCCGGGCCAGCAGCTCGTTCCAGCGCACGTACTCGGTCTTCACCTTCATGCGCATGGCGAGGTTGATGGGGCGGTTGCCGTTGAGCGCGTTGTCGGTCGTGCCGATGTAGACCGTCAGCCGGCCGATGTACTCGCCCGAGGGGCTCACCTTGTTGAAATAGACGGGGATGGAGTCCGAGTCCCCGTTGTCGTAGATGGCGGTGATGGTCGCGCTGTAGGTGCCCGCCGAGAGGCGGTCGGCGGCCACCTCGTTGAGCTCGATTCGCAGCCCGGGCCTTCCCGTGGCGGTGACCACGCCGAAGGGCGACAACAGGCGGATGAACTCCTCGGTGTCGTCGACGATGCAGTCGGCCTGCCGGGCGTTGCAGGTGGTCTCGCTCTCACCGTCTTGGCGCTGCTCCCTGTCGGTGCAGTCCACGAAGGGCTTGAGGCACTTGACGTCCTGCTTCGGGTCGTAGCTCACCTCGAGCCTGAAGCCGAAGCTGACAGACGGGTTGTCTAAGACCTGGCGCTTGGTGCGCAGGTCCATGATTGCCAGGGGCGAGAAGTCGACGTTCTCGATGGCGTCCAAGTCCAAGGCGCTGCGGGTGAAGCGGATGGCGTAGCCCTGGGGGTCGAAGACGAACTCGTCTGAGCCCGGCGGGGGCAGCACCCGGCAGCGGTTGTTCTCGGTGCAGTGCCAGCGGCTGTCGGGACAGTCCACGGCTCGGTAACATTGCGGGGCGCAGCGGCCCAAGAAGCAGTAGGCGCCAGACGGGCAGTCGCGATCCACCTCGCAGGTGGTGCCCGAGAGGTCCACGGGCTCGCAGCGCCCGCGCGCGTAGTCGCAGGCCTTGAGCGCGCCGGTGCACTCGCGGTCGAGCACCTCCATGGAGAGCTCTCTTGAGACGATGAGGCCGCAGTCGCGGGCGCAGGCCATCGTGTCCGGATCGCAGTAGAGCCCATCGCCGCAGGCGTCGTCGCCCACACACGGAACCATGTCGTTGGCGTCGCAGAGGCCCGTCTCCGGGTCGCACTCAGGCCGCTCCAGGAAGGCGAGGACGCAGAGGTCGACGTCGAAGATGTTGAAGACCGACTCGCCGGTCTGGTCGAGGAGGCGAGCGAGGTTCGCCTCCAAAGAGCAGGTGTTGGCGCTCCCGAGCGGGGGCTGGGTGCCCCGGAGGAAGTAGACGATGCACTGATCTAAGAGGTTCAGGTCCACGCGGAAGCGCGAGGGCTGGCAGTACATCGATCGCCGGCCGGGCAGAGCCTTTCCTTCGACGCAGGTCTCCCCCGCGGCGCAGTGAGCGGGCAACGGCTCGAGGTCGATGCCCTCGCCCTCCTCGCAGGGGATCTCGCAGCGCCGGCTTTGGGGATCGCCGGGCCTGTGCTCGACGCACAGGGTCGCGTAGGCGTTGAGCGAGCAGTCCTCGGCCGTGGTGCAGGGATCGCCCTGGCCGCCAGGGCTCACGCACTCGTTGGGCAGGTCGCCTACGGGTAGGGCGGCGATCGCCCCCGGTGCCGCGAGCAGCAACCAGGCGGCGGCCGCGAGGCCGGCGCCCACTCCAGCCTCCAGCCTCCAGCCTCCAGCCTTTCTTCTGTGTCGGGTGTGCATCATCTGTCACCTCCCACCACGAGTGGTTCGGGCAGAAGAAGCCCCTGGTTCGCCTCGACCGGCGCAAAGATCGGCATCTCGGGCAGGACGCTCAAGGTCGCCTTTCCGGCCCCGGTCTTTCGGAATTCGAGCCTGGCCAGGGGGCCCGACTCGAGCTCCGAGAGGCTCGTGGTGCCGAAGATCACCAGCCGCACGACGCCGCCGTCTTTGGCTTGCGCTACAAGCTCTTTGCCGGCGGTTGTGACGGCGTCCTGCGCTTCGGCGGAGACGAAGCGCAGGTTGTCGCTGAGTCGGAGCAGGATCTCGGCGACCCGCGGCCCCTGCTTGTCGGAGCGGCGGTTGAAGTCGAGGCGCACGCTCAGGGTGTCCTCGCTCTGGTCGAGCACGGTGAGCTCCAAGGTGGTGTTGGCGAGAGAGGCCTCGGCGGCGCTCTCCGGCTCGCTCGCTGGCGGGCCTTCAGAGGGCGCGGGTGCTCCCTGGCAAGCCAGGAGGAGCAAGGCGCCAAGGCCCGCGAGAGCTTTCGTTGCTGCGCTCCACATGGGTCGCCTCGACCTAGTAGGCCTGGGACGACGACGGGAGGGGCTCGCACTGCGGCTCGCCCGCCGGCACCTCGAAGCTCACGGGACGCACGCTTACACCCTCGCGCTCCTGCTCGAGCTCACGCACGCGGGTTTCCAGCGCCTCGACCCGCCGCGCCAGCTCCTGGACGGCGCTGACGTTGAGCATCGAGAGGGCCTCGTAGTCGACGGTGCGGTAGTCGTCGACCTTCTTGCCGAATACGAAGACCTCGGCAGCCTCTTTCTCGAAGCCCGAGACAGTGAAGCTCCTGGCCGAGGGCACCTCGACGACGTCCACCTCGTGCATTCCGTCCGAAGCTATCAGCCGCACCCAGTCGCCCTTTGCGAGGCCGTGGTCCTTGCCCACGGTCACGGTCAGGCGGTGCTCGCCGGCGCCGTAGGCGGTGGACACGCTCTTCTCGTAGATGTCGGGGATGAAGTCCTTGCCCTTCTCCACGGCCCGCGGGTAGACCTCTTCCAACTGCTGGGCGACGACCTTCTTGTACACCTTGTCGCCCCTGGCGACGGTGTCCAAGTAGCGGTAGTCCACGACCTGGATCCGGCGAAGCGTTTCGAGATCACTGGCGCCCTCGGTGGGGCCAATCACGTCCTTGATGCGGGCGTCGGAGAAGGCCAAGAACGCCGTGGTGGCGATGCGGTCCTCCGCCCAGATACTCAATTTGATGGACCCGCCCATGCTGGAGTGTACGCCACTCACCGAAAGGTAGTGAAGGGGGTTCAAGGAGTGGTAGAGAGAGCCTCTGACCGTGAGCGCGGCCTCCTCGGGGGTGACGTCGTTGATGCCAACCCTGCCCGGCCCGAACGTCATCGTGTCCACGCCGTTCGCGAAGACGCGCAGGTCGCCGTCGCCGTGCGAGTCGAGCCCGGTGTCGTGGTCGCCGAAGGCGAGGTCGATGGCGCCCAGCATGGGTATCGTCACCTGATTCGGCCCGAGGAACATCATCGAGTTGCCGGCCGCACCCAACGAGAGCTGGTTGCTGCCCGTGTGGTAGGTCAGCCAACCTCGCTCGTTCTCGTGGGCTTTGCCCTCGGAGAAGACCAGGCCCGCGGACACGTTGTCGGGAGCGAGGAACTCCAGGTAGTTGCTCACCGCGCCCGCGACCCCGCCCTCGATGACGACCTTGGTGTCCTTTTCATCGTGGACCGGGTTGCCGGGGTCGCTGGCCTCGCCGTTCTGGATGTAGAGCCGTCGGGAGGGGGCGGCGCTCCCCGTCCCGATGCCGACGTTGCCGGCAAAGATGGTGCCTCCCGCGAAGTCGTTTCCGAAGTTGATGACCAGCGTGTCGTCCCAGTCGTGGACCAGCGCCCGGCCGCCGTCGCCTCGCTCCGCGTGCTCGCCGAAGCTCAAGTCGGTGCCGAACACCAGGAAGTCGGCTCCCACGGCCAGCTCGCCGTCGACGAGCGTGCCGCCCGAGAAGTCGTTTTGGAAGTTGATCCTCAACAGGTCGCCAGCTTCGTGGACCATGGCCCGGCCGCCGTCGCCTCGCCCCGCGTGCTCGCCGAAGCTGAGGTCCGTGCCGTCCACCCTGAGGTTGCTTCCCGCGACCACGTCTCCTCCCACGCCCAGCGTGCCCGCGATGCTAACGTCCTCCTTGAAGGTCCCGTTGTCCATGACCATGTTCGCCATGGTGACGTCCCCGCGGAAGTCTGCGGGCCCGTAGACCACGGTCCCCTCGAAGGCCTCGTCCTTGTTGAGCGCCAGCACGGTCCCCTGCGCGCCTTCCCGGCTGACGGCCTTTTTCCAGTCGCCGATGCTCGTCTGCAAGAGGAGCGCGTCGTCCAAGTAGAGGTCGCCGGTCACGTGGGCGTTCCCGGTAACTCTCGTCGTGGCGTAGGCGCCGTCCGGGTTTATGAGCAGGAGCTGCTCCGAGCCGCCGCCCGCCCCGAGCGCCGCGTCGCCGCCGAACCTGATCCTCTTGCTCGCGTCGACCACGAGGTCGCGGTTCTCGCCGCTCACCCGGTAGTAGAGGCCGTCGGTAAACGCCGTGTCCAAGGACGCCGTCATCCAGCCCCCGTCGACCGTCGTCTCGATGCCCGGGCCGCCTTCGAGTGACGGCGTGACGCCCGGGACGGTGATGGGCTCCTCGAAGAACACGGTCTTGTCCATGAACCTCACCGTGCCGTGGAGCCGGGTTTCGCCGATGGCCCCCGCCTCGTTGACGTGCAGGTTGCTCCCGTCGGTGGTGAGCGAGGAGAGGCCGTCCAGGGTCAGGCCGCCCGTTACGTGCGCTCCGCCGGCGGTGACCGCGAGGTTCTCGGTCACTACCAGGGTGCCGTCTACCTCGGAGGCGCCGGTCACCTGCGCGCCTCCGGAGGTGACCGAGAGGGTGTCGCTCACCATGAGGGTGCCGTCCACGTCGGAGGCGCCCGTCACGTGCACGCCGCCGGCATCGACGGTGACAGCGTCGGTTACCTGCAGGGCGCCGTCGATGCCGTGGGTCATGCCGTGGAGCGCGCCCGGGTTGTGGCCGAGCTGGAGCAGGCCGGTGACGGTCGTGTCGCCCACGACGTCCGAGTCGCCCGTGACGTGGATGCCGCCCGAGTCGACGGTGGTGGACTCGGTTACCTGGAGCTCGCCGTCTATGCCGTGGGTCGTGCCGTCGGCCCAGCCCGCGAGGTTCGCGGGGTCGTTGCCGAGGAGGACCAAGCCCTTGACCCAGGTGTCGCCCGTGATGTCCGAGTCGCCGGTGACGTGGGCGCCTCTCTCCTCGACCGTCAGGTCGCCCTTCGTCACCGTGTTGTGCGCCGCGACGACGAGCTTGTTCAGCTCTCTCACGCTGTCGGTCGCCTGGTCCTTTCCGGCGATGTGCACGCTCATGGCGTTGGGGTCGGCTACCGGAGTCCACTGGAGCCACCCGCCGTTCTCGTGCTCGGCGTACTCCCCGGCGTTGTAGATCTCCGAGACCTCGCCGGCGGCGTGGGTGTAGAAGTCGAAGTAGCCGGTGGCCAGCTCCTTTCTCAAGAAGAGGTCCCGGTCCGCTGTCAGGCGGTGCGCGTAGTGGGCCTGGCCCGCCACGTTGGCGTTGTGCGCCTTCTGCGCCTGCCGCGCGTAGCTGGCCTTGACCGAGTAGGGCGTGGTGCCGAGCGTCAAGGGCCGCAGACAGTTCGCGCTCCCGCCCAGGCATATCTGGAACGAGAGGTCCGAGCTCTCGGCGATGACCGCGTCGAGCTCGCAGCTCATGTTGCGGCCTATTTCGAGGTTCAGCACGGAGTCGCGCACGGTCACCCGCTCGAACTCCTCCATGCAGAGCACGTCGGTGCCGCGCAGGACCTTGACCACGACGGTGGCAAACTGGGCCTCACCCAAGGGCAGCTTGGCCTGGGAGACCCGAGACTGGAAGCGGAAGACCCCCGGCACCTTCTGGAGCTCGACGGCCTCCATCTGGAAGCTGCACGGCCAATCCGAGGTGGAGTCGCAGGTGATGCCCGGCCCCTGGGCCAGTGCCGGCCCCGCGGAGCAGAGGAAGAAGAGAGTTGCGGCGACCGCCGCCGTGGTGTGGAGCCCAAGGCCCCGGATCGTGCGCTTTGCCATCTTCGTCGTCCTGTAAGAAGCGAAAAGAACGTGTCCCCGGCTGTTGGTGTTGTTGGCAGACATCACCTCACCTCCTCGAGCTCGAGGGCAGCAGGCAGGCCGACCACGGGCACCTCGGGGCGGTAGCCCCAGAAGTCGCCCGCGTCGTAGTCCCCGCTGCCGTTGGCGTCGGTCCAGCAAGTCAGGTCGTAGGGGCCCCGCGGCATGGCGTCGTGGACGCTCGTCTGCGCGCGGGCTCCGTCCACGTTGTCTTGGAAGCAGTCGTAGTCTTCGCAGACCTGTCTGCTTCTCCCGATGACGGGAGAGGCCCTGTCCGTGGGCAAGGCCATCACTCCGGTGCCCGGCGGCGACCAGTAGCAGTCGAGCCCTTTTTGCGGGTCCTCCCCTCGCGGTACGCGGGCCGTGACCGGTGCGACGACGAGGGGCTCGACGTCGCCGGCGTAGAGCTGGGCCTTGACCTGCTCTCCTTCGCGGACTTCGACGACGCGGACAGCCCCGACGTCCCCCACGTCGAAGGTCGCTTTCCCCCCGGCCGTGCTGTTGTTGTGGTTGATGTACACGTACAGGTGGTAGGTGCCGCCTGCGAGGGATGCCTCGGTCTCGGTGCCCGGTATCACCATGGTCCCGCCGGCGTTTCCGCCGGTCAGGCGCATGCCCGGCGGCGCCTCGGCGACGAGCTGCGGGCCCGCGCCGGCCGAGTAGAGCTTGGCTACGACGACCGAGCCATCCGACTCGTCCCGCGTGACGGCTAAGAAGACCGTGCCCGCGGAGCCGCAGTGGACCTCGATGTCTTTGACGTCGTCGCCCGCCACCTCGCCGGTGCCGCCCCGCACCTCGCAGTACTGCGGGGGCTGGGCGGGCTGCTTCTTCACGGTCACCTCGTAGGCCGTGCCGTCTTCCACGTACTTGGGGAAGCTGAAGCTGCCGTCCGGGGCGACGGAGGCGTCCTGG
>CAZQPP010000345.1:7574-9115 GCA_964594295.1 uncultured Myxococcales bacterium
ACGGTGAGGTCGAAGGGCTGGCCTTCGAAGACGAGCTCCAAGAAGCTGTGCCGGCCGTTCTTCGTGGCTTCGAGCTCATGGCCTCCTTCGCGGTCCAGGACCGTGAGGCTCGTGCCCTCGAGGCCGGCCAACGTGAAGGAGAGCACGTGGCGCGGCACGTCCAAGCAGGTCACGACCACGTCTGAGACGTCGGCGGCGGTGACGGTGCCCTCGCCGAAGTCCACGGTGCAGCGCTGATAGGCCGGGTGCCGGACCACGGTGACGCGGTAAGAGAAGCCGCCGGGCATGGCCGTGGCGAAGGTGAAGGGGCCGTCCGAGAGCAGGGTGACGGTGTCGTCGGTGAAGGGCTCGCCGTCGGCGTCCAAGTGCTCGTTTCTCAAGATCGCGCTCGCGCCCGCGCCCAGGCCCGCGAGGTGGCCGCCGACCACGTAGGTCTTGGCGCAGTCGACGCGCACGATGACGCCGCCGGGCTTCATGGTGCCGGAGGCGGCGGTGGGGTCGACGCGGCAGACGTGGCCGTCGAGGCTCGGCTGCTGCTTGACTCCGACCGTGTAGCGCCGGCCGACCTTCAGCTCCGCGGCAAAGGCGAGCTGCTGGGAGTCCGAAGGCTCGGTCACTTCGAGCAGGTCCGCGCCGCTCTGGAGCACGAGGCCGCCACCCAGGTAGCCGCGTACGAGGACCTGGACGGGGAAGGCCAGCAGCTCCTTCGATGTGAAGTCGCGGTCGTGGCCGAAGCTGCGAAAGAGGCTAAAGTCCAAGGTCGCGTGGGAGGCGACGTCGCTGTTTCGCGGGTCGAGCGTCGCGTCGCCGCCGGTCCACTCGTAGCAGGGCTGGACCCGCAGGGCGTCGAGCTCGACGGTGCAGATGTCGCCGTTGTCGAGCACGATGGGGCCGCGGCGCGCCGGCCACTCGCGCACGATGGAGATGCCGTCTACCAAGACCTGGGCCGAGCCGGCGACCGGGTCGTTGGGGTCGTAGGCGTTGCAGTTGAGCAGGGCGTAGCCTCGCACCGCCGGATCGAAGTCCTTCAAGGTCGTGGCGGCGGCGCAGGCATCCGGGTTCGCGGCGCAGAAGTGGTGCTTCTGAGGCGACTGCTCGGTTTGGATGTCGCCGTAGAAGACCTTTTTCGCGGCGCCGTCGTCCCGCGGAACGAGCCCGTCCTCGTAGCTGCACACGAGGTTCTGGGTGATGGCGTTCATGTAGGAGCCGCCGTCGACCTTGACCTCGAGCACGACGACCGCCGGCTCGCCGCCGTGGAGGAAGTTGTGCTCGTCGCGGCCCTGGCTCGGGCAGCGGGAGTGGCCCCGCTCGCGGCAGGCGCGGATGGCCTCGTGGGTCGGAATGCCTACTCGGTAGCCAACCGTGTACCGGCTGCCCTGGGCGCGGCGATAGCAGGGGCTCAGGTCGACCGCGTCGGGGTTTTTGCCCTCGCGCCTCGCGGTCTCGCGCAGGTCGTCGACGCAGAAGTCGCGCTCGTTGTCCCGCAGGGCGCCCGCCGCCGCCGTGAGGTTCTGGTAGGGCGACTTGATGAGGCGCAGGCG
>CAZQPP010000346.1:0-9099 GCA_964594295.1 uncultured Myxococcales bacterium
CCTGGACGGCTTCGAGGACGGAGACGGCTGCGCGGACCTCGACAACGACGGCGACGGCATCGTGGACACCAGAGACGAGTGCCCCGACGAGCCAGAAGTCGTCAACGAGTACAAGGACGCCGACGGCTGCCCCGACGAGAAGCTCGTCGAGGTAACCGAGAAGGAGATAGTCATCCTCGACAAGGTCTACTTCGACCTCGACAAGGCCACCCTGCGCACCGAGTCCTTCGCGGTCCTCGACGCCGTGGCCGAGGCCATGCAGGCTCACCCTCAGATCAAGCTCGTGGAGGTCCAGGGCCACACCGACTCCCGGGGCTCGGCCGCGCACAACCGGGAGCTCAGCGCGGCGCGGGCGGCTGCTGTGCGCGACTACCTGATCGAGAAGGGCGTCGAGGGCGCGCGCCTCAAGTCCCACGGCTACGGCGAGAGCATCCCCATCGTGCCCGATCCCAAGACCGAGGACGGCCACGGGCGCAACCGCCGGGTGCAGTTCATCATCCTGGAGATGGAGCCGGGCGGGCCGGAGGTGCGGTCAACGCCGGCGCCTTGAGGCCACCGCGAGTCCCTCAGTAGTTCGTGCCCCACTCCAGTGTGTAGGGGGTGCACGTCCACGAACCAGAGCCCTGGGACACCTCCACGTAGACCCAGCCCGTTTCGTCGGCCGTAACACAATCGGGGGTGATGATGACGAGCTTCGTTCTTCCGATGCCGGTGTCGCAGCAGCCCTGCAGCTCGCCCGAGGTGCGTGGGGAGCCGCGCTCGCAAAAGACAGTGTCGTTGGTATCGTCGCAGTCGTAGAAGGCGCACAGATCGTAGCCCATGGCCGTGTCGGGTGCCGTGAGCGCGAGCCTGGGCGTGGGCTCGACGGAGACGGGCATGGACCGGTCGTTGATGCGGAACTGGTACCAGTCCACGTCTCCGGCGGCGTAGAGCGAGGCGCTGATCTCGCCTTTCGGCCAGCTCTCGTCGTCGTCGACGAGGCCGAGGGAGTGGGCCTCTCTGCGGCCGTTGTTGGGCTCGTAGCCGTCGACGAGCGGCTGCCCGACGCAAGAGCCGTCGACGCACTTGTCCTGGGCTGTGCAGTCGTCGCCGTCGCTGCACGCGGCCGCGTCGTCGTTGCTCCAGCCGGAGGGGTTGGGGGCGTCACAGCGCTGGCACGGGTTGGCGGGGTTTGCGTCGCCGTCGAGGTGGCAGACGCTGTCGATGAGGCAGGTCCCGGCAAGGGGCAGGATCTCGCAGAGGCCCTCACCGTCACAGAGGTCGTCGGTGCAGGCCAGGCCATCGTCGCAGCTGTAGGGTGTGCCGGCACAGACACCGTCGGCGCACGCGTCCTGCGAGGTGCAGAGTTCTCCGTCGTCGCATGGCGCAGAGTTGGGCGTCGTCACGCACCCGGTGCTCGCGTCGCAGGAGTCGTCGGTGCAGGGGTCGCTGTCGTCGCAGCTGATTGGCGTGCCGGCACAGACGCCGTCCGCGCAGGCGTCCTCCGAGGTGCATGCGTCTCCGTCGTCGCACGGGTCCTCGTCGGTCACCCCGTCGCAGTCGTCGTCGACCCCGTCGCAGGTCCGGTCGACCTCGCTGATCGCCAGGCAACAGTCCATTGGGCAGCTGTCCGCTGACTCGCCGAAGGCAGGGCACTCGCTGCACGCGCCGTCCCCGCAGAATCCGCAGTCGATGGGGCACGCAAACCAGCTCTCGCCCCGTTCGCAGACGCAGTCGCCGCAAGTGGGTGAGCAGTCATCTGGGCAGAGCGCGGGTCCGCCGTCGGTGGGCTCGCACACGCTGTTGCCGCAAACCCCACGCTTGCAGTCCTCGGGGCAGCCGAAGGGGTTCTCGCCGCGATCGCATGACCCGTTGCCGCAGTCATGGCCACAGTCCTCCGGGCAGTTGCCGGGGCTCTCGCCGCAGCCGTAGCCAAGGCAATAGCCGTCGCCGCAGACGCTGGGGCCCTCCGGCGTCCGGCAACAGTCCTCCTCGCACACCGAGGGGCTCTCCCCACACGGAGAACAGATGGCATCGCCGCACTCGTTGCAGTCACAGGGGCATAGGGAGACCGTCTCGCCACCATCGGCCGCGCACCTCCCGTCTCCACAGGCACAAAGCGGCAGATCCTCGTCCGTCTCACCGTCGCAGTCGTCGTCGATGGCGTTGCACAGCTCGGCCTTGGCACATGGCCCTCCCGTGGAGGAGGTGTCCTGGGAGGGTGTCCCCTGATCCTCGGACCCGATCTCGCCCGACACGTCGAGCGCTAACTGATCGTCGGGCACGCCGGCCTCCACAGGGGGCACGTCCTTGGCGCCAGGGAGGTCGCGCAGGCTCGTGTCGCCTATCGCGGGAGGCGCGACCTCCTGTGCAGCGCCGCTCAGCTTCTCCGAGCACCCAGCGAGGGCCTGCGACGCACACAGCAGCGCGGCCACAGCCGCTGTCACCCTTCTTGCTCTTGGCCACATCGCACGTCCCCTTCGCGCTCTCCGATCCGCAGGATCTTGCCAGCTCGAGGCTGCCACCGCCACGGGCCGGACGGGCCTACTCAGGGAGAAGGCCTTTGAGGTCCCGCAGGAGGTCTTCGGCGAGGTAACGAGACACACCCACGAAGCCCCGGGTGTGCTCGGTGCGGGCGAAGAAGCGCGCCTCCTTGTCCTCTCCGACCCTTCGCAGGTCCAGGAAGCCCATCTTCTCGCCGGCGCTGAGGCTGACGCGGAGCACGCGGGCTTCTTCCTTGCGGGCGGCGACGACGTCCTCGACGTCCTCCGAGTCGCGCACGTAGCGGTGGGCGCGGAGGCGGAAGAGCTTGGAGAGCCAGGTGGCGGCGCTCTCGTCGGCCTCGGCGGAGACCGCGCCGGCCTCGATCCACACCGGGTCTGCGCCTTCGGCCGTGGTCCTCTTCGTCCACCCCTTCCGTGTCTCACCGCGCTCTATGGAGAAGGCGCTGAGCTCATCTCTCTTGAAGGCGTGCAGCTCGCGCTCGACGAGGCGCGCGTCGGCCCAGCGGAAGTCGTCGACGATGGCCGCCTCGACGACGAAGGCGGCGCCCGTGTCGCGGTCGCGGACGTAGCGCAGGCCGCCCCCGAAGGCCGTCGTCCCGACCTCGAGGGTGCGTGTCTTGGAGCCGGCGCGGACGCTGAGGGTGCCTTCGGGCGTCTTGAGGCCGAGCTCGTCTTCGCGATCCGGGTCGACCTTGCCGAGGGCACGCTTCGCCATGGGCTTGCGCAGGCGCGCGACCGCCTTGTTGCCCTTCTCGTTGACTCGGAACTCCTTGATCTCGGGCTCTTTGGGCTCGGGCTTCTCAGGCTCGGGCCTCTGCTCGGGCTCGGGCTCCGGCTTCTGCTCTGCTCCTGGCTCCTGCTCGGCCTCGGTCTCCGGCTTCTGCTCTGCTCCTGGCTCCTGCTCGGCCTCGGACGCCGGCTTGCTCTTCTTCACGGTCCTCGCCCAGAGCGCTGCTTCGCCGCCGGCCTCGTCCAGCCTCGTCGTCAGGGACACCTCCCGGCGCTCGTCGCTGTAGCCGACCTCCGAGATCTCGGCCGCGCCGAGGTCCCAGACGGGCACCTCGGTTCCCGCGGGCTCCTCCTCGGCGGCGGTCCACGAGAGCCACGCGAGCACGAGGGCAGCGACGAGCAGGGCCCCGTGCAGCTCCGGTCCCCCGAGCCTCATGCGCGCCTCCTTCGCCGCCGGTGCACGTAGCCGAGGCCGCCCCCGAGCACCGCGAAGGGGATGAGGAAGACGGTGGCGTAGAACCAGACCACGTCGTCCTCGCGCGTGTGCTTCACCGGCTTGTCCTCCTCGCTCTCGATGGTTCCCGCGGTGTGCTCCTCGCCTTGGAGGAAGCGCAGGGCGTCGGAGAGCAGGAGCAGGTTCCCGCGGGTCTGCATCAGGGGATCCGCGAAGACCTCGGCGTCGGCGACCACGAAGGCGCGGCCTTCGGCGGGCTCGGGCTTGTCGGCGGACTCACCGTCTGGGGCGGGCGGCGTGGGCAGGGACGCCAGAGCGGGCATGGTCACCGCCGCCGCGAGCTGGAGCACCTCCTTCTTCTCCGTCTGTGGGTCGTGCTTGCGGTCGCCGTCCTTGTCAGCCCAGGTCGAGGGCATCGAGCGCACGCAGAAGTCGGTCCTGGTGCCTTCAGGGGCCGTGCTCTGGGAGCTCTTGTCGAGGTCCGCGGCGCCGTCGAGCAGGAGGGCCAGCTGGCGTGAGCCGTAGGACAGCGTGCGCACCGAGGGGTGCGAGGAGAAGGAGTTCGTCACGAGGATCTCGCGGTCGGAGAGGTCGAAGCGGCGGCGCATGTGGTAGCGCTCGTGGCACAAGGCGTGCTCGCCGATCTTCAGCCCGAGGGCCTCGAGCAACTTCGCGGGCGCCGCCTCGCCCTCGTGGTGGGCCGCCAGCAGCACGCGCCCGCCGGCGCGGAGGTATCGGGCGAGGGAGTCCTGCTCCTCCTCGAGCAAGGCCTGCTTCGGGCCCAAGACGAGCACGACGGCCGCGTCGTCGGGGATCAGGGTGCCGAGGCCCTCCTTGAGGCCGAGGTCTCTGGCCTGGTAGCCCTGCCACTTGAGCACGCGCCGCAGGAAGGTGTCGGCGGTCCTCGCCGGCCTGGTGCTGTTCGGCCTGAAGGTGTCGTTGATCTCCCCGTGCCCGACGCTCAGGTAGGCGACGCGGTCGGCGACCACTACCTTGCTCAGGCGTTTGTTCACCTCCTCGTCGAGGCGCGAGAGCTTGCGGCGGGCGGTGCCCATCTCGGTGCCGAGCTCCCAGCTCTCCCTCTTCTCGCCGCGCGCGAGCACCACCACGCCGTCCTTGCGCACCCCGTGCTCACGGGCGAGCTTGGGGTGGAGGAGGCGGTCGGCCACCTTCAGGCGCAGGTTGTCGCTGTGGGCGGAGAGCTCCTCGAAGTAGGCCTGTACCCGCTCCTTGACGTCGTTGGCCCGCGGGTAGAAGAGCACCGCGTTGACGGGCTGCTCGAGGCGCTCGACCATGGCCTTGGTGGCCGTGCCGGGGCGCGCGGTGCGGAAGTAGGCCAGGTCCCAGGACTTGTCGTGGCGGGTACAGAGGAAGTTGAAGACGAAGAGGAAGCCCAGGGCGAGCGCCAGCGAGAGGCCCGAGCGGAGCGCGTCGCCGGCTCGGCGGAGGTCCGTGGCGCCGGCGCGCCGCATGGGGCTCGCCGCGAGGTCGAGCAGGGCCATCGGCAGCACGGAGACGAGGCCCACGATGGGCCAGGCGACGGCGAGCGCCGCCCCGAGGAGGTCTCTCTCGCCCGCCAGGGGCGTCGGCACGCCGAGCGCGTCGTGCGCCCACGGGAGGGAGAGGCCGTACAGGGCCGCGGCCACGAGGCCCAGCGCGTGCAGGACCGAGAGCCTGGCCTCGACAGGGCGCAGCGCCTCCCGCCCGGCCAGCCACGAGCGCAGGCGGAGGCCGAAGGACACGAGCATCAGCAGCACGGCCACGGCCGCCACCCCGCTGCGGGCGGCCGGTATGCCGGTCAGGGCGCGCTCCCCGAGGATCAGCAGGACCGCGCCGCAGAGGAAAGCCCCGGTCCGGCCGCGCCCGGCCGCCATCCACCCGGTCGGGGAGCTCATGTCCACCTCCGCGAGCGCAGGGCCTGGGCGGCGAGGAGCAAGAAGAGGTAGGTCACCGAGGCGTAGTAGGCGATGTCCCGGGTGTGCACGACGCCTTTCATGAAGGGCGTGAAGTGCTTGTCGAAGAGCGAGAGGTGGGCGATCAGGGTCGAGAGCGGGGGCTCGGTGACTCGGGCGAGCATCCAGCAGACCAGCAGGCCCACAAGGATCCCCGTGGACGAGATGGCTGCCACCACCTGCGTCCGCGACAGGGCCGAGCCGAGGGTGCCGATGGCGACGGCGGCCGATCCGAGCAGGAACAGGCCCAGGTAGCCGGCCCCGAGGTGCCCCCACGAGACCTTCCCGTGCACCCAGATGAGCAGGGGCATGGGCAGGGTCAGGGCCGTGACGAGCATGAGGAAGGCGAGGGCGGCCAGGTACTTGCCGGCCACGGCCTCGCCGTCCGACACGGGGGCGGTGCGGAGCAGCACGATGGTGCCGGTCTGCCTCTCCTCGGCGAAGAGCCTCATGGAGAGCAGGATCGCGGCCACCATGGTCGTGCCCGACGAGAAGTAGAAGAAGTCGGAGAGCACGTCCGTGGAGAGGCGCTCACCGGTGCCGAGGGCGAAGGCGTTGAAGAGCAGCCCGTCGATCACGAGCACCGTCGCCGCGATGACGTAGCCCACGGGCGCGCGCAGGTAAGCGAGGAGCTCGCGGAGCGCGACGTTCTTCACGTTGGAGATCATGGCCCGCCCTCCGGCGCGTCGTCCCCGGCGGGGGGCCTGCTCGGCGAGCCTCCGCGGGCGAGCTCCAGGAACACGGCCTCGAGCTCGGACTCGTTGCGCACGAGGCGCAGCAGGCCGAAGCCCTCGGAGACCAGGCGCGCGGCGAGCTCCTCACGCAGATCGCGGCTCGCCGCCACGCTCAGATCCGCGCGCCCGTCGCTCTCGTTGAGGAGGGCCGCCTCGGTCACCCCGTCGAGGGAGCCGGCGAGGGCCTCGGCGGCCTGCCCGTCGCCGCGCACGCTCAAGGAGATCGAGTGCACCGAGGTCGTGCGCCGCCGCAGCTCCTCTTCGGAGCCGCGCAGCGCGATCTCGCCCTCTCTCAGGACCAGGATGTGGTGGCAGGTCTGGCTGATCTCGGTGAGGATGTGGCTGCTGACCAGGACGGTGTGGTCGCCGGCGAGGCCGCGCACGAGGGAGCGCATCTCGACTATCTGCACGGGGTCGAGGCCGCTGATGGGCTCGTCGAGGATGACGAGGTCGGGAGCGTGCACGATGGTCGAGGCGATGCCCACGCGCTGGCGGTAGCCGTGGGAGAGGTTGCGGATTGGCTCGTCCTTGTAGAGCGTGACGTCGACGCGCTCGCACACCTCCTGCACCAGGGCGGAGATCGAGGAGCCCCGCACGCCGCGCAGCCTGCAGAGGTAGGAGAGGTGCTCGGCCACGCTCATGTCCGCGTAGCCCGGCGCTCCCTCGGGCAGGAAGCCCACCCGCCGCCGGTATCCTTTCGGGTCGGCCTGGAGGTCCCGCCCGTCGACGAGGATGCTCCCCGCGGAGGGCTCGAGGTCGCCCGCGAGCATGCGCAAGATGGTGGTCTTGCCGGCCCCGTTCAGGCCGAGGAAGCCGACCACCTGGCCGGTCGGGACCTCGAAGTCGACCCCGCTGACGGCGCAGCGCTCCCCGTAGTACTTGACCAGCCCTTGGGCCTGGATCACGACCCTGTCCTTCCTTTCTTCCAGTGATGTCGGAGGTCGGGGATCTCGCTCACGACGCCGGAGAGGTCAAGTCGAAGCGGGATACCAGCTCCGCGAGCTCCGGGCCGAGGGTGCGGCCCGGGCCTTCGAGCAGCAGAGGGCTCTCCTCGGGCCGGTCGGCTCTCCCGATGTCCTCGGCGGGCCCCCTCCCGCAGGCGCAGAGCACGTGGGACTCGGGGAGATCGCCGCGCGCTCGCACCGGGCGCATGCGCCTGACGACCAGGCCGTGGCTTGCGAGCCGCTCCTCGAGCTCCCCGGCTCTCGACGAGGGGTAGATGAGCGCGCCCGTGCCCTCCGGGGCGAGGAGCCGGTCGAGGGCGAGGACCACGGCCTCCATGTCGAGGTGGGTCTCGAAGCGGGCCATTGCCTTGTCGGCGTCCCTCGGCAGGGGCCCGCGGCCGAGCTGGGTGAAGGGGGGGTTGGAGATCACGAGGTCTGCAGGGCCGCCGGGGAGCGCCCCAAGCTCCCGCAGGTCGGCTCGGAGCACGCTCACGCGCTCGGTCAGGCCGTTGGCCTCGGCGTTCCCCTCGGCGGCCGACGCCCGGGCCTCCGAGATCTCGACGCCCGTGACGGCGGCGTCGGGGTAGAGCAGGGCGCAGCACAGGGCGAGGAAGCCCGAGCCGCAGCCGAGGTCGCAGACAGCCCGCGGGGCGAGGCCGAGGCTGTCGACGAAGCGCACGAGGGCCAGAGAGTCGACCGCGGTCCGGAAGCCCCCCTCGGGCTGCCTGTAAACCAGGCGCCCGCCGAAGAGGCCCGCGGGCGTGGCGATGCCCGTGCCGCGACCACCGGAGGCCTGATCTGGCTCGCCGCTCGTCTCCCCTCGCCGCTCCTCGCTCATCCTTCCATGATGGCGGCGCGGACGGTGTCTCTGTGGCGTCTGGCTCGCAGGACATAGGCGCCCGTGAGCAGCAGCAGGAGCAGGGCGCCGGCGTAGACCCACACGTAGCCGAGGCAGTCGCTGGGGTGCTCGCCGTCGAGCAGGAGCCAGGCCTTGCTCTCCGGGTGCCTGAGGTAGGGGGTGTAGGCCCTGCGGATGCGCCTGGTCCACCTCGGGGCCTTGTCGAGGCGCATCAGGCGGCCCGTGACGTCGAAACGCACGAGCAGGTTCTCGGGGAAGGCCCGCCGCTCCTGGACCAGGCGGAGCAGGGAGGGATCGAGGGCGACCGAGTCCAGGCGCTGCGGAGGAACGGGCAGGGGGCGCGGCGTGCGGACCAGGATGTCGTAGAGCGGGCTCAGGAAGTAGGTCCGGTCCTCGGTGGCCACCGTCCGCGTCGGCACGAGGTTCTCCACGGTGACGTAGCTGTTGTGGTCGGCCGCGAGGTCCTTGCTGCCGGCCATCCACAGGGCGCGCACGTCTCCGACCCGCGCCGGCTCGCTGGGGCTGAGCAGGGCGAACGAGACCTCGTCGCGGACCATCCAGCACATGGCGCCGGCGAAGAAGAGGGAGAGCACGAACAAGACCACCCGGAAGCGCAACACCGTCAGAGCCTGCTCGAGGGCGACGTGGGGGTCTTCGGTCGGCTCGAAGCCAAGGTCGAGCTCGACCTCCGGTTCGGGGTCGGACATGGCGTCGGACCATGCCACGGTTGCGCGCTCCGAATCAATCCGGGTGCCGGCTCCGAGGCACCCTCCACGGGGCCGCGGCGCCGTGCGAGGACATCAGCCGGAGGGCCCGGGATGGAGCAGCGTGCGCCTCTGGGGGTGCGCTCCACCCAGCGCCGTGTTAGCCTCCTCGGCAGCTTCGGACCGCCCGGCCGGCCGGACCGGGAAGTCCTCGGAATTACACACACACACACCTTCGCG
>CAZQPP010000347.1:0-9090 GCA_964594295.1 uncultured Myxococcales bacterium
GGCGTTTCGTGCCGAAACGCCCCTACGCGGAGTATTTCCGGTTCGAAACACTTTGTCACCGGAGCGCCGTTCGAATGTGCGATGACGCCGCCGTGCGCGGATCCATCCTGATAGTCGAGGACGAGCCCGATCTCGTCGACACCCTGGAGTACAACCTCCGGCAGGAGGGCTACGAGACGCGGCGTGCCCTGACCGGTCGCGCGGCCCTCGACGCCCTCGCGGCCGACCCGGTGCCGGACCTCGTGCTCCTCGACCTGATGCTCCCCGACATCTCGGGCACCGAGGTCTGCCGGCGGCTGCGAGGCAGCGAGCGCACGGCCGGAGTGCCGGTGGTCATGCTTACCGCCCGTGGGGAGGAGATCGACCGCGTCGTCGGCTTCGAGGTGGGGGCGGACGATTACGTCGTCAAGCCCTTCTCCGTGCGGGAGTTGACCTTGAGGATCGGCGCCGTCTTGAGGCGCGCGTCCAGCCGGGAGCCGGCCGGCGACGACATCTCCTTCGGCACCATCTCCGTCGACGCTGCCGGCCATCGGGCCTGGGTCGACGGGGAGGAGGTCCACCTGACCGCCCTCGAGTTCCGCCTCCTCACCACCTTCTTGAGCCGCCGCGGCCGCGTGCAGACCCGTGACGTCCTGCTCGACGACGTCTGGGGCTACGGCGGCGACGTGACCACGCGCACGGTCGACACGCACATCAAGAGGCTGCGCGAGAAGCTGGGCAAGGCCGGCGAGTACGTGGAGACGGTTCGGGGTGTGGGCTACCGCTTTCGGAGCGAGCCCTGAGGGGGCGCGGGCAAAGGCCTGAGCGAGCCGCACCGCATCCCCTGGCCGGGCCAAAGCTCCCCTTCGGCCTTGGGCTCGCGGTCCTCGCCGCCGGCGGAGTGACCGCGGGCGCCGTCGAGCACTGGCTGAAGAGCCTGTCAGGAGTCGAGGTCGGCGCCGCCCTCGGGAGGTTCGCGGCGATACTTCCCTTCATCTGTGCTCTCGGTGTCGTGCTGGTGCTGGGCTGCGCCGTGCTCGGCTTCTACCTGCTCGGCCGCGCGGCCAGGAGCGGGGCCGAGGAGGAGAAGCCCAAGACGCCACCGGCGGACGCAGGCCGGGAGCGTCTCCTCGGTCTCATCGAGGGCATGAGCCAGGCCCTCCTGGCGCTCGACGCCGGCCGGCAGGTGGCCCTGGCCAACTCGGCGGCCAGGACCCTCCTTGGGGACAAGGTCGATCCCCTCGGGCGCACGCTCCCCGAGCTGCTGCGCGGTCCGCCGGTGCTCCGGCTCCTCGACGCGATCTCTTTGGGTCGCCCGGCCGAGGAGGAGCTCGAGATAGAGGCCGACAAGCGCCGCACGGTGCTGGTTCGAGCGGCACCACTCAAGGCCGGCGGCACAGTCCTCGTCCTCGACGACGTCACCCAGCTCCGCCGCCTCGAGACCATCAGGCGCGACTTCGTCGGAAACGTCTCCCACGAGCTGCGCACGCCGGTGAGCATCATCCAGGCCAACGCCGAGACCCTCCTGGCAGGGGCCGCCGACGATCCCGAGCACAGGGATGCCTTCCTGCAGGCCGTGCTCCGCAACGCCGAGCGCCTCAGCCACATCATCGAGGACCTGCTCGAGCTCTCGCGGATCGAGGATCAGCGGGTGCCGATGGAGGTCGAGCCGACCCCCTTGGAGCCAATCATCCAGGGGGTGCTCGACAGCGTCGCCGATCTGGCGCGCCACAAGAGCATCGAGATCGACAGCGATCTCGAGCCGGAGCTGGTGGTGATGGCCGCCGGCGGCTCCCTCGAGAGGTTGTTGGTGAACCTGGTCGACAACGCTCTCAAGTATGGCTTCGAAGACGGCAGGGCCTGTGTCCGAGCGGCTCGTGACGGCGACGCGGTGCGCATCGAGGTGGAAGACGACGGGCCGGGTATCGAGCCCCACCACCGGGCGCGGGTCTTCGAGCGCTTCTACCGCGTGGACACGGGCCGATCCCGCGAGATGGGGGGCACCGGCTTGGGGCTCGCCATCGTCAAGCACCTCGCCGAGTCGATGGGGGGCGAGGTGGGGGTGGACGCGGCGGAGCCGCGGGGCTGCCTGTTCTGGGTGCGGCTGCGCAGTGGCTAGCAGCCTGCGGCAAAGATGGGTGAGCGGCGGTTCGCGCGTGCGCTGAGCGCATACGCTGGCCGGGGACGGTCGGTCGTCGCGGATTGCACCGCCCGAAGCTATCCAGGAGTCTCGGTGGCCTCACGCGCTACGCCGGCCTCGTCGCCGGCCTCGTCGCCGGCCTCGTCGTCGGCCTCGTCCGCCTTCGCCGAGGCGCCGGTCTTGTAGATCACACCGCACTCGGAGCAGGAGTAGATGCCCTGGTTCCTGAAGTGCAGGGGCATGAGGAAGGGCAGGAGGATGATGGTCAGGCCGAGGGCCACGACGACCCAGTTGGTCCGGCGGCTGTACTCCCTGAGCACGTCCCAGCGGTAGCTCCCGCACTCCCCGCAGCGCATCCGGAAGCCCTGCCGGCGCACGATGCGTCTCTCTGCGAGGACCGGCTCTCCGTCGATCATCTTGGGGGTGTCGCTCATCTCCGGTCTCCAACGCTGCTGGCTCCAAGAGACTATTAGAGCACAAGCCGCGGGAGCACGAAGGGAGAGTTGCGCCGCTCTTGCACCCCTGCCCGACAATGGGCGACACTCCCGCGGTGATCGACGACGCGGCCAGCCAGCCCGCCGACCGGGGCTACCGGAACGATGTGAGCGACCTTCGCCAGCGTGTGCTGCTGATGGCGGGGCGCGTCGAGCAGATGATCTCGGACAGCGTGCGCTCACTCGTGGAGCGCGACACGGAGCTGGCGAGGGCCACCATCAGGCAGGACCACAGGGTGAACCGGGCCGAGATGGAGGCCGACGAGCTCTGCATCCAGATCCTCGCCCGCCGGCGTCTCGAGCCCGAAGACCTGCGCTTCGTCACCCTCGCGCTGAAGATGGTCACCGACCTCGAGCGCATCGCCGATCTCGCCGTCAACATCAGCGAGCGAGCCTTGGATCTCGCCATCGAGCCGCAGCTCCGCTCCTACGTGGACATCTCCAAGATGGCCCGGACAACGCAGTCCATGGTGCGCGACGCCATCGACGCCTTCGTGTCCGAGGACGCGTCCAAGGCCGAGGCGGTCGTGGTGCGGGACGACATCGTCGACAACCTCTTTCGCCACGTCTTCCGGGAGGTCCTGGAGCTGATGCTCCAAGACAGCGCGGCGGTGGAGCGGGGCATCCACGTGCAGTCCGCGGCCAAGTTCTTGGAGAGGATGGCCGACCACGCGACCAACCTGGCCGAGCAGGTGGTGTTCATGGTCAAGGGCAAGGACATCCGACACGAGGGGAAGCTCTAGCCCGAGCCCCGCGCAGGAGAGCCCGTGCCGGTCGTCCGCCTCACCCTCAACGCTCAGCGTCGCGAGGTCGAGGTGCGCTCCGGGGAGTCGCTCCTCGAGACCTTGAAGGAGCGCTGCGGGGTGACGTCCCTCAAGAGCGGCTGCCGCCCCCAGGGCCAATGTGGGGCGTGCCTGGTGCTGATCGACGGCAAGCCCCGGGTGAGCTGTGCCCTGCCGGCCGAGCGGGCCGAGGGGCGAGAGGTCCTGACGATCGAAGGCTTGAGCGCGCGGGAGCGGGACCTGCTCAGCCGCGCGTTCGTCCAGGCGGCGGGGCTGCAGTGCGGCTTCTGCACCCCCGGCTTCGCCCTGCGGGCCAAGGCCCTCGTCGACCGCAAGCCGGAGCCGACCCGAGACGAGATCAGGCGCGCCCTCGACGTGCACCTGTGTCGTTGCACCGGCTACGTCGGGATCGTGGAAGCCGTCGAGCTATACGCCCGGGCGAGGCGGGGTGACGAGTCCTGCCTCGGGGCCGAGCCGGATGCCGGGGTCGGTCGCGCTTTCGCCCGCCACCAGGGCGCCGACCTCGTGCTCGGGCGGCGCGCCTTCGTCGGCGATCTCCGTCTCGACGGCATGCTCCACGGCGCGCTGCGCCTCTCCGATCACGCGAGAGCCCTCGTGCTCCGCGTCGACACCTCACGCGCCGAGGCGCTGCCCGGAGTGCACCGCGTCGTCACGGCGCGCGACGTGCCGGGCAGGCGCCGATACGGGCTCGTGTCGGCCGACTGGCCCGGCTTCGTCGCCGAGGGTGAGGAGGTCCGCTGCGCGGGCGATGTCCTCGCCGCCGTCGCCGCCGCCGATGAAGGCCTCGCGCGCGAGGCGGCGGCGCTGATCGAGGTCGACTACAAGGTCAGGGAGCCCGTCGTCGAGCCGAAGCTGGCGCTGCAGCCGGGCGCCCACCCCGTGAACCCCGCGCACGGGACCAACCTGCTCTCGCAGACCGTGCTGCGCCGCGGCGATGTCTCGGCCGCGCTCGCGAACGCCGCGCACGTGGTCGAGGAGAGCTGGAGCACACAGCGAGTCGAGCACCTCTACCTCGAGCCCGAGGCCGCGCTCGCGGTGCCCGAGGAGGGCGGGCGGCTCCACCTCTACACGCAGGGCCAGGGCATCTTCGAGGACCGGCGACAGGTCGCGGGCTTCCTCGGCCTGCGAGAGGAGCAGATCTTCGTCGAGCTCGTGCCCGCCGGCGGCGCCTTCGGGGGCAAGGAGGACCTCTCGGTGCAGGCCCAGACGGCGCTGCTGGCGATGCTCACGGGCCGCCCGGTCAGGCTGCTCCTCGACCGTCGCGAGTCCATAAGGCTGCACCCGAAGCGCCACCCCATGGAGCTGCGCTACCAGGTCGGCTGCGACGCCGAGGGCAGGCTCCTCGGGGTACGCGCCGACATCGTCGGGGACACCGGCGCCTACGCCTCGGTCGGCGCGAAGGTGCTCGAGCGCGCGGCCAGCCACGCCTGCGGACCCTACCGGGTCGACAACGTGGACGTGAGGACCAGGGCGGTCCTCACCAACAACCCGCCCTCGGGAGCCATGCGCGGCTTCGGGGTATGCCAGGTCCACTTCGCCATGGAAGGCTGCATGGACCTGCTCGCCGAGCGCTGCGGCATCGACCCGTGGGAGATGCGATGGCGAAACGCCGTCGAGGTCGGAGACAAGCTGGCCACCGGCCAGGTCCTCGAGAGCTCGGTCGGCCTGAAGGAGACCCTCCGGGCGGTGCGGCCGGCCTATCGAGCCGCCCGCGAGGCCGGTCGCGCCGCCGGCATAGCCTGCGGCATCAAGAACAGCGGCATCGGAAACGGGGCTCGAGAGCGGGGCAGGGCCCGCCTCGTAGTCGAGGGCGACGGCACGGTCTCGCTCTACAACGGCTTCTCCGAGATGGGGCAGGGCCTCCTGACGATCTGCGTGCAGATCGCCCACCAGGTCACCGGGCTGCCCGCCTCCCTCTTCCGGCCCAGGGTAGACTCCACCTTCGAGCTCGACTGCGGCCAGACCACCGGCTCCCGCGCCACGCTCTTCGCCGGCCCCGCGGTCGAGCAGGCGGCCGCCCGCCTCCGCGCGGACCTCGTCCGCGGCCTCGGCCTCACGGACCTCGTCGGCCGTGTCTACGCCGGCGAGGTGCTGGTCGACGACACCACGCCGACCGGCGACGTCACCGGACGCGTCAAGCCCCACACCGCCTACGGCTACGCAACCCAGGTGGTGGTGCTCGA
The DNA here is from genome assembly GCA_964594295.1 of uncultured Myxococcales bacterium. Classification (GTDB taxonomy): domain Bacteria; phylum Myxococcota_A; class UBA9042; order UBA3505; family UBA3505; genus CAZQPP01. The sequence goes on from CAZQPP010000347.1 coordinate 5,600, forward strand.
CGGCGACGGCCGCCTCGACCGGGTCGTCGCCGCCCACGACCTCGGTCGCGCCCTGAACCCCGCGCTCTGCAAGGCTCAGATCGAGGGCTCGGTCCACATGGGCCTCGGCTACGCCCTGAGCGAGGAGCTCCCCTGCGAAGAGGGCATGCCCCTGACCTACAACCTGAAAGAGCTGGGCCCGCTCCGCGCCCGCGACATGCCCGAGGTCGAGGTGATCCTGGTCGAGGACCCCGAGCCGGCCGGCCCCTTCGGCGCCAAGGGGCTCGGCGAGGTTGGCATGGTGGCGACCGCCGCCGCGGTCGCCGCGGCCCTGCACGGCTTCGACGGCATCCGCCGCACGAGCCTGCCGATGAGAGACTCGCCGGCGGCGCGAGCCCTCTCGGTGGGGCGGATCAAGCTGCGAAAGTAGGCACTGCCGAGACACTTCGTTGCTCTCAGTGGGCCCTACATGCTACCCACGCCCGCGCACGGGAGGCGACCATGCACCGGAACCTCGTCCTGCTCACTGTAGCCCTGATCGCAGTGTCCTGCGGCAGCGACACGGCGACCGAGCCCGCCAGCTCCGCCGGCGGCCCCCACGACCTCTCCGATCGTGAGGCCCTCAAAGGTGACGACTACATCAGCACGACCGCTCGCGAGTTCGTGCTCGAGGGCGTCGTGCACGCCAAGCTCCCCGACGGCTACGACGCGCTCGACGCCGCGGCCCAGGCGGCGCGCCTCGAGGACGCGGTCTCCAGGCGCCTGACGACGGTAGCCCGCTCGGTCGACAGCACCATCAAGGAGCGCCTGCGCGAAGCGAGCGGTGGAGAGAGCGGCGAGGACGCGCGCTACTTCGCCTACTTCCGGCGTGGCAACGAGAGCTTTGAGGAGAGCGAGGTGCTCGCTGACGGGCGCGTGCGCATTCAGTTCACGATGGAGCTCGTCGGCAGCTACTACCTCATGAGCGTGCTTGCCCCGGACGAGGGAGGGCCGCGGACCTTCGAGGTCGTGATCAAGGACTACTGGGAGAGCGAGGGCGAGACGGTCACCCTGGAGGTGACGGGCAGCGAGAGCCGCGACGCCTACCCGCGCTACGACCTGTTGTTCGAGGACGGGGTATACGACCTCGGCGTGCACTTCGGCGGCGACTACAACGAAGGGCGCCACGACATCGAGACCGCCAAGTGGCTGGTCGAGGCACTGCGTGACTCCGGCTGGGAGAACGACGAGGTGCAGAAGTTCGAGGAGCTGAAGATCGACTCGCCGCCCTTCGTTCGGACCGTCACGGTCGAGGGCGTCGAGGTCGAGGCCCGCGTGTACATCTACCACTCGGACATGGTGGAGCCGGACGAGGAGGAGAAGCTCGCCGAGGTCATGAAGGTGAGCCTCAAGGAGAGGGACATCGTCGTCTACAGCGGGCACGCCGGAGAAGGCGCGGGCTTCATCCTCGACTACCAGCCGCGCTTCGAGATCCGGGCCTCCGAGCTGGCCGACATCCCCATGGCCGACAAGTACCAGATCTTCGTGCTCGACGGCTGCCGCACCTACCGCACCTACGTGGCCGACATCATGGCCAACCCGGCCAAGAGCGCCGAGAACCTCGACATCGTCACCACCGTGAACACGACACCCTTCGGCGCCGGCTACCAGCTCCTCCACGAGCTCGTGTACTGGCTGACCATCACGGCGCCCGACGGCAGCCACTACCCCTTGAGCTGGGCCGAGCTGCTGCGCGGCATCAACACCAGGCGCTTCCACGACGTGCACTACGGCGTGCACGGCATCGACTCGAACCCGCGCTTGAACCCCCACGGCGGGCACGAGAAGCTCTGCGAGCCCTGCCGCGCGGACAAGGAGTGCGGCGCCGGCGGCAACCTCTGCCTCGGCTACTCCCGCGGCCCCTCCTGCGGGGTCGCCTGCACCACCGACACGGCCTGCGGCGCCGGCTACCGCTGCGCCCGACTTAGCGAAGACCCCGAGCTTTTCTACATTTCCAAGCAGTGCGTTCGACGCGATTACGTTTGTCCTCAGCATCAGCGCTAGGAGCGTGTTGCGGATTGCGCCCGCAATCCGCGGACGCGACGCTCCGCCGAGGCGAGAAGCCTCGGCGCCGCTCGATTGTGTCTGACAGTCGCCAAGTTGCGGCGGAGCGCGCAGCGCGAGCCGGGACGGCAGGTCGGACACAACTCGGGCGGGCAGCCTGTTGTGCGGTATGCGCGACAGGCTGCTAGGGCTGAGCCTGCTCCTCGCCCTCGCCGGCTGCTCCGGTGAGGCTTCGGGGCCGAGTGGGCCGAGCTTGGGAGTCGTTGGCGGGCTCGACGGCTCGGGCTCGTCCGGACAGGTGGGCGATGTGGGCTCCGGCAACGGGCTCGACCCCGGGGAGAGCGCCACCTGTCGAATCAGCGTCACTCCTCCGGCTCCCTGCCTCGTGCCGCGTTGCACCCCGGGGGGGCTGCTGATCTTCGAGGCGGCGGAGCTCGGCGTCGATTGCTATCCCGAGGACTGTTGCGCAGCCGAGGGCGTCTGCGAGGCATGCGCCCCAGGCAGCGAAGGCTGCGTGGAACAGGGGGTCCGCTGTGTCCCGGTCCGAATGCGCGCTTGCGGCGAGGGCGGGGCCTGCTTCGAGGTGCGGTCGGTCTGCGAGGTGGGGGTCTGCCGCTGCCTGCGCTTGCACGCGCCGGACGGCACACCCTGCGACTCGGGTTTGCCGGGCTGCACCGCTGGCGACCACTGCGCCGCCGGGGAGTGCGTCTCCGGGCCGGGGGCTCCCCTGGACGACCAGAACCCCTGCACGGTGGGTCGGTGCGCCGGGGGGGAGGTGCTCTTCGAGCCGGTGGAGGGGCCCTGCGAGGACGGCGATCCCTGCACCCTCGGGGACCGCTGCGTCGAGGATCGCTGCGAGCCGGAGGGCGTGGTCGAGTGCCCCCTTCGGGGGTGCATGTCCCACGCCTTCTGCGACGCCGACACGGGCGAGTGCGCCTACCTCTCCGAGCTCGACGGCACCCCCTGTGCTCCCAAGAGCCCGTGCGCGACGCGGGCCTCCTGCCAATCCGGCGTGTGCGTCGACGGACGCGAGCGTGACTGCGACGACGGCAACGAGTGCACCGACGACGGCTGCGATCCGGCCTCGGGAGTGTGCGTGCACGGGAAGACGGAGGCCGGCACCCCCTGCGAGGCGGGCGATCCCTGCGTGGTCGAGGCGACCTGCTACGGAGGCGCCTGCTTCGCCCAGGCCTTCAGACACTGCGACGACGGCGACGACTGCACCGACGACTTCTGCGACAGGGGCGACGGCTCCTGCCGCCACGAGATCACGGCGGCGTGCTGCCAGTGCCAGCTCGACGAGCACTGCTGGGACGCGAACCCCTGCACGGTAGACAGCTGCACCGACTGCCTCTGCGCCAACGAGCGCGTCGAGCAGCCCTGCTGTTGGAAGGAGGAGGAGTGCGACGACGGCGATCCCTGCACCGCGGACACGTGCGCGGAGACCTTGTGCGTGCACACCGAGATCG
>CAZQPP010000348.1:0-9076 GCA_964594295.1 uncultured Myxococcales bacterium
AATGCCTGAGCTAATGGCTAACGGCTAATGGCTAATCGCTTGTTTTGGGTCTAGTTGGATCGGGTTTTGGCACGGGACGAGGTGGGCTCCGGGTGACACCGGCCATGTCGCGGACTATGGTCTGGCGCTGCGCCGCGGTGTCGCCCGGGCTCCGCTTCGCGCCTGTCCCGCTGGGGGATCTCGAGATCCCGGCGAGGACATGCTTCCATCCTGATCTGGGGATCGCATGCCCAAGCTCTCGACCTCTCTACCCGCCGGAAACGCTCCTCTCCGGCGCACCCTCGTCCGGCTCGCACTCCAACGTTGCCGAGAGGGCTTCGTGGCAGCCCTGTTGGTCGTCAGCGCAGCCGTGGCCGGGGCCTGCAGCTCGGAGGGGGGAGATCTGACGGCACTCCCCGACAACTTCTCGATCGTGGACGTCGGGGGAGACGGCTTTCGTGCCCCGGCTCCTGACGTGAAGCCCGGGCTGCCGGGCCCCCGAGACGTCTCGCCGAGGATCGACGCCGGGCAGATCGACGCGGGGCCCGACTGCAGCGTGACACCGAAGCCCTTCGGCTGCCCCTGCACCTCGAACTCGGACTGCATCGACCCGGCCTGCGTGGTCAGCTCCGAGGGGCGCGTGTGCAGCCGCGCCTGCGTCGACGACTGCCCCGACGGGTGGAGCTGTCGTGTGCTCGTGGTGCCCGGCCAGGACGCGGTGCTGGTCTGTCTCCAGGGCTCGGCGAACCTGTGCCGTCCCTGCTCCGTCGACGAGGAGTGCAGGTCCGGCACCGGAGAGGAGGAGGCGCGCTGCATCCGCTTCGGCGACACCGAAGGCTCCTTCTGCGGCATGCCCTGCACGGAGGGCGAGGACTGCCCGGGCGGGTTCGTCTGCGAGGAGCACGTCCGCGTCGAGGGCTCGACACCCTCGAAGCAGTGCGTGCCGGAGGACGGTCGCTGCGCCTGCTCCAAGCGCTCCATCGAGGACGCGGCCTCCACCTCGTGCGGCGTCGGGAGCTGCGTGGGGGAGCGTGTCTGCACCGCAGAGGGGCTGAGCGAGTGCAGCGCTCGTGCGGCCGGCGAGGAGGTCTGCGACGGCATCGACAACGACTGCGACGGGCTGGTGGACGAGGCCCTCGTCCGTGTCTGCGACAACGGCTGCAGCCACGGCCAGCAGATCTGCACCGACGCCGAGTGGGGCGAGTGCTCCGTGGATCCCGAGGCCGAGGTCTGTGACGGAGTCGACAACGACTGCGACGGAGAGGTCGACGAAGAGGACTCGCAGGGGTGCTCGATCCGGCACCTCGACGCCGACCGCGACGGCTTCGGCCTGCTCGCCGACCGCAAGTGCCTGTGCGCCGACGCTCCTCCGTACTCGACCGAGGTCGTGGGGGACTGCGACGACGGGGACGAGCGGGTCTACCCGGGAGCCCCGGAGGTCTGCGACGGTGTCGACAACGACTGCGACCCCGAGACCCCCGCCGAGCCGCGGGGAGCGCCGGGCTGCGTGAAGCATTACACCGACGGAGACGGCGACGGCTTCGGGCACCCCTTGAAGTCGCGCTGCCAGTGCGCGCCGGACGAGGAGTACACCTCGCTCGAGGGGAGCGACTGCGACGACACCGACGAGCTGGCCTTCCCGGCGGCCGCGGAGCGCTGCAATCGTGTCGACGACGACTGCGACGGGCTAACCGACGAGCAGGCCGAGGCCCCAGGCGAGTGCCCCGAGGATTGCGGCACCGACCTCGAGTGCGCGCGGACGTGCAACGCGCGGGTCGCCTGCTCGTCCGAGTGCGGAGCGGGGGAGCAGCTCTGCGTCGACGGCCAGCTCGAGGCCTGCGACGCGCCGCCGCTCAACGAGTGCCTCGACGCCACCGATGGGTGCACCCCCTTCGAGACCTGCGAGGCCTGCCCGGAGCTGCCCGAGGAGGTCTGCAACGGAGTCGACGACGACTGCGACGGTGAGGTCGACGAAGGGGTGCTCGCCGAGCTCTACGCCGACGCCGACGGTGACGGCTACGGACGCTCCGACCCGCTGACGGACCACTCCGGCTGCGCCGGTGAGGAGGGCTTCGCGACGCTGCCGGGGGACTGCGACGAGACCGAGCCCGCGGTGCACCCCAACGCCGTCGAGAGCTGCAACGGGGTCGACGACGACTGCGACGGGGACAGCGACGAGGACTTCGAAGAGCTCGGGGCCGCGTGCGACGGGCCCGACTCCGACAAGTGCGCCAACGGGCTCTTCGAGTGCGCCGAGGGCGGCGGCGGCGTGGTCTGCGGCGCGGAGTCGAAGGTGGACATCGTCGAGCGCTGCACCGGCCTCGACGACGACTGTGACGGGGAGACGGACGAGGACTGGCCGCTCGTGGGCAAGCCCTGCGACGGGGGAGACCAGGACTCCTGCGAGGACGGCACGTGGCGCTGCACGGCCGGCGAGGACGACGTCGTCTGCGAGGATCCCGAGGACCTCCTCGTCGAGCGCTGCAACGGCATCGACGACGACTGCGACAACGAGACCGACGAGCAGTGGCCGACGCTCGGCGATCTCTGCGACGGGGAGGACGCCGACCACTGCTCCAGGGGGCAGGTCGTCTGCACGGAGGACGGCTCGGACACCCGCTGCCTCGAGACCGCGGAGGTCACCCTCGAGCGCTGCAACGGCGTAGACGACGACTGCGACAGCGGGGTCGACGAGGACTGGCCGGATCTCGGCAATACCTGTGACGGCGCGGACGCCGACCTCTGCCGCGACGGCTTCGTCGCGTGCCGCGGCGACGGGAGCGGTGCTCACTGCACGGACGACGACTACAGCAAGAGCGAGACCTGCAACGGGGAGGACGACGACTGCGACGGGCAGACCGACGAGGCCTTCACCTGCCGGGTGGGGGAGGACCAGAAGGAAGGCTGCGGCCGCTGCGGCGAACGCACGCGCTCCTGCACCGGCTCCTGCGCGTGGAGCGCCTGGGGCACCTGCCAGAACCAGGGAATCTGCTCACCCGGCGACGAGCAGAGCGAAGGCTGCGGACAGTGCGGCACGCGAAAGCGGGCCTGCACGGACACGTGCACCTGGGGGCCGTGGAGCGGCTGCAAGGACGAGGGCACCTGCTCGCCGGGCGTCGAGGACACCGAGGACTGCGGAAACTGCGGCGAGCGCTCCCGGATCTGTAGTCCCACCTGCCAGTGGGGCTCATGGGGGAGCTGCACGGGGCAGGGCATGTGCGCGGTCGGGGCCGAGCAGAACGAGCCCTGCGGCAACTGCGGCAACCGGCGCCGTACCTGCAACGGCCTGTGCTTCTGGGACTCGTGGGGGAGCTGCCAGGACCAGGGCCCCTGCGTGCCGACCTCGACGAAGAGCTGCGACAACGGCTGGGGCACCGCCACCTGCGGCTCCAGCTGCCACTACGGGGACTGCGAGTGCAGCATCGCGATCGACGTGTCGGGAGCTCCGGCCTCGGCGCAGCAGCAGCCGGGTCGCTCGGACTGCGACGACGGCACCTGGAGCCTCTCGGCGGGACAGCCCATATCAAGCGCCTCGGACGTGGATTGGTACCGAATGGGCGTCAACGACCGCACCGGCTGCTGGATGGACGAGGTCACGGTTCGCCTGACGAGCCTGCCGCACAACTACGAGCTTGGCGTCTACTATGACTGCGATAACGGCAGCCCGGAGCTCGACTGCAACTCCGGAACGGCCTGCACGGCGGACGGTCTGAGCGGATGCTGCAGCCGCAACGCGGGGAACGCCGACGAAACCGTGAAGATCGACAAGCTCGAGTGCTCCGCCACCGACGACGAGGGCACCATGTACATCCGAGTCTGGTCGGCGGGCGGCGCCCACTCCTGTGAGCCCTACAGCCTGAGCTGGAGCGGCTTCTGAACCGGTCATACGTGGTAGGGACGTGGTGTGGCTCCTCAAGACCTATCCACCTGGAAAATCAGCCACTTGCAGCAGGCACGACCCACTTGAGAGCTGCGGCGCCGCCGTCGTGACCTTCGTGAAGGGGGTGGGCACCAAAGCTTGCCGCACGGCGCTCATGAGCCCTTGGCAGAATCCAGTGGCCGAACGCTGAATTGGCGGATGTAGGCGGGAGATGCACGTGGCGATGGCATTCGAGGTCCAGACAAGGGCGATCCTGGGCGCCTTCGCTACGTCCGGGGTCACCGTCAGCAGCGAGGATCTCAGGGCTGACTGCCGTGACCGGCTGCCAGACCTGCGCGAGAGGGGTCGGCTGGGTATTGAGGAGGGACAAGCCTGCTCCGGCCTCCCTCATCCGGTAGCATAGCCCCGCCAATCAGCCGCGACATGGAGCCTGACGATGAAGCGCCTTCACCGCAGAAGCTCCCGGGCGCGGGTTGCCCGGTCGGTCTTGATTCTCGTGGCAGCGCCCGCCCTCGCAGGCTGCAGCAGCTCCTCAGACGACGAGCGGGGCGGACCCGGCGGCAGGGACGCCGCCTCCGACCCCAGCGCAGCGGCGGCGGCCGATCCGGGCGCGGTGGACGGCCTGGTATCGACCGACACGGTCACCGACACGGCCACGGTCACGGTCTCCGGGCGTTTGGCCGACGACGACTTCCACGCCTTCGGCCACTCCTGCCCCACCTATGGCTGCTGCTTCTCCGGCAGCGAGCACTACTGGGAGTACAACGCCGCCTTCAACTGCACGACCACCGTGCCATTCGAGGAGTGCGAGCCCGTGTGCTGCACGACCGGCTCGGGCCCGGTGCTCACGAGCCGGGGTCTGTGCGAGGGCGCGGGCGACACCGTCGGCTGCGGAGAGGTCGCCTGCTGCCGCGGCTACCACCAGCACAGGTGGCAGTATCTGCGGGCGCCGGTCGCGGGCCCCGGCTCGTGCGAGCTCCCGATCGCCGAGGGAGGTCTCGGCGGCGAGCCCAAGGACGATGCGCTGTGCGACACGGTCTGCTGCGGCGGCACCGGCGTGAAGACACGAGGGCAGTGCGAGGAGGAAGGCAAGAGCTCCACCACCTTCCCGCACAGCGGCACGTCGTGCACGAGCGAGACGCCGAGCCTGGGTGTGGGCAAAAGCGATGCTTTGCTCGCTTTTACAGCGCAGGCCGAGGGCTGGCTGCAAGTCGGCAAGGCCGTCCGGGAGGGGCCGGGCACCCTCTACGCGGTGACCGGCGACTGCTTCGACGGTGTGGTCGAGGCGTGCACCGGCACGCGCTCGGGAGACTACGGCCTGACGATCCCCATGAGCGCCGGGGAGACCGTGCACCTCGTGGTCGACGGCTGGGACGAGGACGACCGGCGCGTGGGAGCGACCCTGGACCTGATGTTCATAGACGAGATCCCAAACGAGACCTGCGACGACCCGGCCGCGAGCTGCGTCGGCCTCTCCAAGACCTCGGGCAACGCGAGGGTCAACATGTCCGACGTGGAGGTAGGGGACGTGCTCTACTTCGTCGTGGCCTCCGACAGCGTGTGGGAGGACGGCGCCCATGCCTTGAAGGTCTACGGACAGTAGGGCGGGCTCACCGCCACGCGGGGGATGCTCCACCCGACTGTATGCTTGGGCAGCCGGTCGTGCGCGGTGCGCGGCAGGCGGGTAGTAGATACTCGGTTGGGTGCGCGACCCCAAAACCCCGTGCCCGAAGCGGCACCAAGGCTGCTCCTCGTAGAGCTGCTCAGCGACGACCCGCTCCACCAGCACCGCACCAAGCCCTATCCCTTCATCCAGGGATGGGTCCGGCGCCGTGGCGGGCGCTGCCGCTGGGTCTCCGTGGCCGCCGGCAAGGAGGCGCGGCCGAAGCACCCCTACCTCGTGGAGCCCTCGAAGGACACGAACCGCCTCATCGCAGGCGCTGTCGAGGCCTTCGCCCCGACCCACGTCCTCGTGAACGAGAGGATCGGCCGCGCCCTCGTGCGAGCCGTCAACGCCGCCTCGGGCGGCGCGAGGTTGCTGCGCCCGCCCAACAACCTGCTCGAGGATCCGAGCGCGGCCCAGCTGGACCGCCTCCTGGGCTTCAAGGATCCGGTCCGCACAAGGAACCAGGGGTGGCGGAAGCTCTTCGTGGAGGCCACCCCCGACTACGAGCACGAGCGCCTCGACCCCGAGGTGCCGACGGCGGACCACTTCGTGCCCATCCTCGTCGAGCCCCGCTGCGTCTACCGCCGCTCGGCCGCGAGGAACCCCGTCTTCTCGGAGGTCGATCTCCGGGACGTGGAGTTCGGGCACGGCTGCACCTTCTGCTGCTTCAAGCCGGGCTCCACCGCCCCCCCGTCACCGTCGGAGGCCGTCGAGAGAGCGCTGCTGCAGGTCCGCCGCTACCCCGAGACGGTGCCGGAGGGCCTCCGCCGGGACAGGTTCCTGTTCCACCTCGCCCCGGCCTTCCCGAAGCTCACGGACTTCCTCGCCGGCCTGGTCGACCTCGAGCTGCCTCCCTCGCGCCTCTTCTTCACCTGCCGCGTCGACGAGCTGCTCTCGGCCGCCGGCGCGCTGCGTGCCCACATGCCTGCCATGGCGGAGCGCGGGCACACGGTCAACTTCTGGCAGATAGGCCTCGAGAGCTTCTCGCCAGATGAGAACGAGCGCTTCAACAAGGGCGTCGGCGCCTCCCAGATCGAGGCCGCGGTCGCCCTCACAGACGAGCTCGAGGCCGCCTGGCCCGGCTCCTTCGTGTTCCGCGAGCACGGCGGCTTCACGATGATCCTGTTCACGCCCTGGACGCGCCTCGAGGACCTGCGCGTGAACGCCGAAGAGATCCAGCGCCACGGCCTCACCGAGCAGTACGCGATGCTGACCACCTCGCTGCAGCTCCGCGCCGGCACACCCCTCGAGGCGCTCGCGAGGCGGGACGGGCTCACAGTAGACACCGACGACCCGAAGAGCGACCCCTTCGACACCGCGTGCATCACCCACTGGGGCGAAGACGAGCTGCCCTGGCGCTTCCGGCACCCCGAGGTGGCGGCCGTCTTCCGGGCCATGAGCCACCTCTTCCCGACGAGGGCCAACGTCCCCGTCGACCTGCCCGGAGGAGAGCACGCCGGGACGGACCTGCCGCCGAGACCCCCCGTCTTCGACCACGCGGCCGTGCTCGAGGCCCTCGTGGAGATCGCGAGGGGCGATCCGGGGGCCGACACCAGGTCTCTGCTGGCTGCCCTGCCCGACAAGCTCGAGGAGCTCGGCAAGCTCGAGAGGAAGCCCGAGGACGACGTACCGGTACCCCGTGAGGCGACGCTCCCGGGCTGGCTCGTCCGGCTCATGGAGATCATCGGCGAAGACGACGGGCGCCCCTGGAGCGCGCCCGCCGGCGCCGAGCTGGAGACTCTCCGGCCCGCGCCTTACGGCGACGGCGGCCACCGCCTCGACGTGCTCCTTGAGGTCGGAGGCGAGCACCTCGAGCTAAGGCTGACGCCGCGACGGCCGGGCGCAAGGGCCTACCGCGTCGCCGGCCCGGTCGCCATCAGCCACGCGCGGGAGACACCGCTCGACTCGCCGGAGAAGGCGGCCGCCGTAGACGCCCTCGCGCACCTGCTCGAACGAGCCGGGGAAGCGCTGGGAGAGGACTAGGGAAGCCCCTACTCCTCCTGCTCGACCTCGGCGCTGACCGTGGCGGTCAGCTCTATGCTCAGCGCCGGCAACCATGGGTCGTCTGTCATGAAGCTCACCCGCGCGGCCATCGGGGTGTGGTCCTGGGTCTCTGAGAAGTGGGCGATGGCTGTCCAGATCTGGAAGCGCAGCTCGGCGCTGCCCCCGGCCGGCACGTCCACCGGCGGCATGCCCTGGCCCGTGTTGTAGTTGAATGGGCAGTTGACGGCCACGCCGGCGTTGGTGGTGCAGCCCTGTCTCCACCACTCGAGGTGCAGGGGCCCGTGGCCGGTGTTGGCCACCGGGAGCGAGAGGATGATCCTGTCGCTGCTCTCCACGTGACCGAAGTCGAGGGTCGCCCCGGCGGGGAAGACGACGCGAGGGTACTCCTCACGCAGGTGGACGCGGAGGGTCGGGTCCCCGAAGAGGTGCGGCAGGTAGCCGACCGGCTCGTAGCGGTAGGCCTCACCGGCGATGATGCCCGCCGCGTGGGGGCGGTAGGCCCTGAGGAAGTCGGGGTACGCTCCGCCGCCAATCACCATCGCGTCGTCGGAGTTGGCCTCCACGAGCAGCGTGTCGCCGCTGAAGAGGTAGGAGGCGGCGTGGAAGCCCTGCACGTCGAAGCGCCCGTTGGAGCACGAGACGAGGGCGACGAAGAAGGCGTTGGAGGGAGCGGCGAGGACCTCGCTCGTGTGGACCGAGCAGTCGTAGAGCCACTGAGTGGTCGGCGAGCCGTGGGTGTGCAGGATGGACAGGCGGTACGGCTCGGCTATCTCGGCGAGGAGCTCCGACTTGTGCGCGCACAGCTCCGCGCCGGGGTGGTACAGGGCCTTGGTCGGGTAGGGCAGACCGACGTGGGCCCCCACGTCGCCGAAGGTCTCGAAGAACTGCTCCTCGCTGAGCTCTCCTTCGCGAATGCCGACGGCGTTGTAGAAGAGGATCTCCTCGTCGAAGGCCGGCTCACCCGAACGGTAGCGGTGGTTCTTGTCGAAGTAGGAGCGCAGGCGCTCGACCCCCTCCTCGCCGGGGACGGCCGGGAGAAGCCTGGCACTGAAGACCTCGCGCGTGCGCTCCTCGAGGTCTCCGTCCATGTCCTGGTAGAGCCAGTCGCTGAGCAGGTGCAGGCCTCCCGAGCTCACGTAGCCGAGGGCCACGTCCCCGACGAGGAAGGAGCCGAGCAGCGCGCCTCCCTCGTACTGCTGAAGGATGCGGCTGCGCACCTGCTCCGCGCTCTCCCAGCGACCCTGGTCGACCACCACCTCCACGCCGAGGGAGCTGCGCACGTCATCCGAGTAGCGTGCGATCTCCGATTCGAGGGATGCGGAGGTCTCTTCGTCGACGAGGAGGAGCAGCTCCTTGTCCTTGTAGGGGCTGCACTCGATCGTGTCTTCGGCCTCGAGGGTCCACTGCCCTCCGGCGCAGCGGTAGAGGTGGTAGCCCTCGCAGCGCGTCTCTCCGGGAGCGGCGCCGTCCGCGCAAGGGGGACCGGCGTCGGCCGGACCGGGGTCGGGGGTCGGGGTCTGGGGGGCCGGGGGAGGTGTCGCCTTGCC
>CAZQPP010000349.1:0-7926 GCA_964594295.1 uncultured Myxococcales bacterium
TAGCCGTTAGCCGTTAGCCGTTAGCCGTTAGCCGTTAGCCGTTAGCCGTTAGCCGGACGGAGGCACCGAAAACAGCTAATAGCTAATAGCTACGCCTACTCCATTCCCTTCACGGTGAACTTGTCGAGCTCGGCGTCGAGGGCGGCGCCGATGTCTGCCGGCGTGTACTCCTTGTCCGGGGCCCGGATGTCCTCGTAACAGGGGACGTCCTCGTTCTGGTAGAGGATGCCGACCGGGATGACGTCGGTCATCGAGGCGATCTCCCTGGCCCGGTGGATGTCCGAGGGGTCGTGCTCGAGCTGGTTCTGGTAGTTCTTCTTCGTCTTCTCGTCGAGCTCCAGGCCCTTCTCGTGGTGGAGCATCACGACGCGATCGCGGTTCTTCGCGAAGGGGTCGAGGAGCGTCGGCAGGTAGTTCGGGCAACGCTGGACGACCCGGATGAAGGAGAAGCCGCGGTGGTGGAATGCGCGCGAGAGGATGGTCTCGAAGATGCTCGGGTTCCAGTCCACCGACTGGGCGACGAAGGAGACGTTGTTCACGCCGAGCGTCGTCACCAGCGGGTTGATGGGCTCCAGCCACGCACCGCGGGGGCTGGTGTTGCTCCTGAGGCCCAGCGGGGAGGTCGGCGAGACCTGCATCTTGGTCAGGCCGTAGATGGCGTTGTCGTGGAGGACGCACACCATGTTCATGTTGTAGCGGATGGCGTGGATCCAGTGCGCCGTGCCGATGCTGCAGCAGTCGCCGTCGCCGGTGTTGACGAAGACGTTGAGGTCCGGCCGCCGGAACTTGATGCCCTGGGCGAAGGGCAGGGCGCGCCCGTGCAGGCCGTGGAAGCCGTAGGTCTTCATGTAGTGCGGGAAGCGGGAGGCGCAGCCGATGCCGGAGACGAAGACGGTCTTCTCCGGCTTGAGCTGCTCGTCCTTGCACAGGAGCTGGGTGGCTCGGAGGATTCCGTTGTCGCCGCAGCCCTTGCACCAGCGCGGCTCGTTGCTCTGGTAGTCCTTGATCGTGAAGGGCGTGCACTCGCCGACGGGCATGGTCTCGCTGATTACTTCGTTCATCGTCCTTACCTTGTCCTTCTTGTCGCTGAGCTACACTAGGCCAGCCGGTCCTGGATGGCTTTCACGATGCTGCGGGGCTTGATGGGCTGCCCCTGCACCTCGCACCAGCAGTCCACGTCCACGAGGTACCGTCCCCTTAGCAGCCACGCCAGGTTGGAGTAGCGGCGGTTGTTGGCGTCGATGAGCTCGTCTTCGAAGCTGTCACACCAGCTGATCTCGACCGTCATCACCTTGTCGAAGCGCTCCATGATCTCCCTGAGCCCGGAGGCCATGGGCTGCAGGAAGGTCAGGTGCATGGAGGAGACCTTCTTGCCTTCATCGCGCAAGCGCCCGACAGCCTCCTCGATGGCGCCCCTGGTGCTTCCCCAGCCGACCACGAGCATCTCGCCCTCGTCGTCGCCGTTAAGCTTGGGGGGCTTCAGGGTCTTCTGGAAGGCGGCCAGCTTCAGGCTTCGGTGCTTGATGCCCTCCTGGTTGATCTTGGGGGCGTAGGCGATCTTGCTCATGCGGTCGTGCGCCAGGCCCGTCACGGCGTGCATGCCGTCCGGCATGCCCGGGATGATCCGCGGGTTCAGGCCGGTGACCGGGTCCCAGTCGTAGGGCTTCATGCCCTCGGGCACGGGGCTCTGGTCGACGGGCGCCGCGATCCACTCCTCATTGAAGACCGGGCGCGGGAAGGGCTGCTGCGAGGTCGCCAGGTTGGCGTCGGTGAGCACGCAGACGACCGTGTTGTAGGTCTCGGCGAGCTTCCGCGCGGTGATCATCGTGTAGAAGCAGTCCTCGATGGTCGAGGCCGCCATGACGATCTTCGGCGCGTCTCCGTGGGAGCCGAAGACGGTCGTGAGCAGGTCGCCCTGCTCGACCTTGGTCGGCTGGCCCGTGCTGGGGCCGCCGCGCTGCACGTTGACGACGACCAGCGGGATCTCGGCCATGACCGCGAGGCCGAGGGCCTCCTGCTTGAGGGAGTAGCCCGGGCCCGAGGTGATGGTCACCGCGGTCTTGCCGGCGTAGGAGGAGCCGATGGCGAAGCAGCAGGCCGCGATCTCGTCTTCGGCCTGGTGCACGACGCCGCCTGCGCTCTCGAAGACGTCGGCGAGGTAGTGGGAGGCGGAGGTGGCCGGCGTGATGGGGTACATCGCGCAGACCTCCATGCCCGAGGCCATCACACCGAGGCCGATCGCGGTGTTCCCGTTGCACACGATCTTGGTCTCGGTCGAGCCCGCGGGCTCGAGGCTCATGCTGAGGTCAAGGTTCTCCTTGGCCCAGGCCTCTCCGGCCGCTAGGAGGGCGACGTTGCTGTCGATGACCGCCTTGCCCTTCTTCTTGAAGGTCAGCGCGATCTGGTCGCGGGCCACGTCGACGTTCAGGTCGAAGACGCTGCAGAGCAGCCCGAGGGCGAACATGTTCTTGCCGCGCCTCGGGTTCGAGACCAGCTTGAGGCACTCCACCTCCATGGGGATCTCGATGACGTTGTAGCCCTTCTCGCGCAGCTCGGCGACGGTCTTGGCGTACTCGTCGGCGATGGCGCCCTTCTTGGAGGTCTTCCACTTGTCCTCGAGCAGGATGGTGGCGCCGTTCTTGAACTCACCGGCCCGCTCGCGCCCGAGCAGGACCTGCTCGTTGAAGGCCACGATCAGGTCGGTCTCGTCGCCCGCGTTGGTCACCTCGTGGGAGCCGATACGGATCCGGTTGCCGCTGGCGCCAGCGATGCTCCTCGACGGGGGCTCGATCTCGGCGGGGATGATCTCCACCGTCCAGATGCCGAAGCCGGTCCTCGCGGCAACCGCGCCGAAGGACTGCCCGCACTTCTGGGCGCCCTCTCCGGAGTCACTGATGATCTCGACAATGTAGTCTCGCCGCTCGACGGAGCCGCCCGTGTTAGAGCCCTCCGCCGTCGTCGTTGCGCCTGACATGGTTACCTCTGCTCACTGGTTGGCACCGTGAAGTGTGCCGCTTAGAGTGCCTCAGCCCGCTTGATCAGCTCGTCAAGACCGGGCTCGTTGAGGTTTTGGGGTTTGCCGGGTTGGATGATGGCCACCTTGCACCGCTCCGCGGCCTCCACCAGGTCGCGATAGGTGCCTGCACCCAGGTTCTTGATGTAGGCCTGCTTGTCGTCGTTGTAGGCGAACATCTTGTCGTTCACTTCGATGCACTCGTCGCAGCTCGAGCACTGCGGCGTGTCGACGAAGGGATCGTCGGTGGATCGCTCCTCGCTCTCTGCCCCTTCCCCAGGCTTTGGCGCCGGCGCGGTGGGTGCGGCGCTCTCCTCAGTCTCTGTGTGCTCCTCCTCTCCCGGCTGCTCCTCGGCGACCGGCTCCGGAGGGGCGAGTATCCTGCTGCGCTCCTGAAGGTCCCGCCAGAGATCGGCGCACCGGCGCGCGAGCCTTATGGCGTCGCAGCCGACCGCCACCTTCTGCAGCCGGCAGTCGCCGTCGACCATGAGCACGTAGCCGCGCTTCCCGTGGCACGCCTCCTCGTCGAGCTCGAGGAGCTCTCCGGCGGGCACGAGGACCTGCTCCGGGTTCTCGGTCGTCACCGGCTCGAAGCAGCACGAGAGGCGCACGTCGCAGGCCATCAGGTCCAGGATCGTGAAGGGCAGCTCGGCGGAGATGCCCTGGAGATCCTCGTCCTCGTAGTACAAGGTGTGCACCGGCCACATCGCCTCGGGCTGTGGGTTCGCACCGACGCGGAAACGCGCCTGCGAAGTGTGGCCCGAAGGATCGAAGACGAAGTACGGGAAGGCCCGCGACTCGGCCGCGGCCGCCGCGGCCAGGTAGTGGTCCAGCGCAGGGAAGCGCTCGTCGGGGGCGACGTACACGCTCATGAGGGCGGGCCCTTCCTGCTGCAGGGCCTCCATGACGTCGGGCACGGCGTTGCGGAGCTGAGATGCGGCCGTCTGCACCACGAAGGCGGTGCCGAGGCTCGCCGCCATGGCCCCGAGGCGGGCCTCCCAGCCGGTGAAGTTGCCGTGACCGCCGCAGGCGGGGCACGGGTCGAAGAGCTCGGTGGCGGCGAAGAGCACCTTGATCGGGAGATCGGAGGCGAGGGCCTCGATGAGCCCGCCACGCTCCTCGTTCGTGTAGAGCTTGCCCGACGGCAGCACCAGGTAGGAGGCCGAGCCGGCGATCTCGACGCCGGTCAGCGATCGCTCACTGAAGGACTCGAAGTAGGTGTCGTGGACCTCGGGCTCGTAGCGGCCCTCGATCTCCAACACCGCGACGCGAACCGCCTTTGCGAGCTCTACGAGAGCGGGCAGCCTCTCCCTGTAGGCTGCGAGCGCTTCCCCGCAGCTCTTGAAGGTGAAGCCGTAGGCCTCGGGCTCGCTGTCTCCCGGGAAGAAGCGCTGGGTCCGCATGACCTCCAAGGAGCGCTCGATGCGCTCCATGCGCTCCCCGCTCAGGCGGCTCTGCCCCGACCTCTTGTCGAGGAGCCCGGACATGGCGCTGAAGTCGAAGCTGCCCGCGAGGCCCGGGCCCACTGCGCCCTGGAGTGCCTCGGGAGCCCGGGCGTCGTCCGACTTGGCCAGGTCTACCCGCCTGACCTTCTCGAGCCCGTCGATCAGCTCCCCGAGGTCTTCTAGCGCCGCCGAGGCCTGCTCCTTGTGCAGGCGCTCCCAGCAGTGGGCCACCACGCGGGCGGGCGCGTCCTCGCCGAAGCCGATCACGTCGCCGTCGACCGTCAAGCCGGCGCGAGCCTGGGCGAGGCACGCCTCGTTCTTCCGGCGATCCTCTTCGGACACCCGCCCGGCAGCCGCCACCTCTTTGGCGGCCTCGTCCCACATGAGCCCGAGGCTTCCACCCCTGCCCGCCGACGCGGCCTCGCGGATCCTCTGCTCGACGGCGAGGACCTTGAGGCGCATGCGCTCGCCCTTGTTGCCCCGCGGCGCGGTCCTCCGGAGCAGGTCGTTGGTGATCGCCGTCAGAGAGCGCAGGGGCTCGTCCTCTCCGTCGCCGAGCAGGACGACGGGGAAGTCGTGGCGCAGCTTGTTCAGGTCTTTGATCTGCGCGGTGAGCGCCGGCTTCATCGAGGCTGCTGCCTTCGTTTCGGCTCCTCTCGAATCGGACATCGCGACACCCTCAGAGCTTTGCGCCTCGTTCTTGCTCGCTTCGCTTTTCTGCATCGGGACTTCCACCTGCTACGACGCCAGCCGGACCCGGGAGAACTGCTTCTGCCCCGGGTCGATGCCGAAGAGCCTGGCCCCGCCCTCGTCCTCGTCGCCGTACACGCTGTCGGTGTCGACGATGCCGAGGTACTCCTTCATGCTGCGGGCCGCGGTGCGGCCGGCGCCCATGGCGAGGATGACGGTCGCGCCGCCGGTCACGATGTCGCCGCCGGCCCAGACGCCCGCGAGCGAGGTCCGGAGCTCGTCGTCGGCCTCGATGTAACCCCACTTGTTGAGCTTGATCTTCGAGGTCTGGCCGATGACCGGGTTCGCGTTCGTGCCGATGGCGTAGACGATCATGTCGGCCTCGAACTCGTACTCGCTCCCCGGGACCGGGACGGGGCGGCGGCGCCCGGAGCTGTCGGGCTCACCGAGCTCCATGCGGATGTTGCGCATGGCGCGCACGTTGCCCTCGTCGTCGCCGAGGATCTCCACGGGCGCCGTCAGCCAGTGGAACTCGACGCCCTCCTCCTCGGCGTGGTGGATCTCCTCGACCCTGGCCGGGCTCTCCGCCCTCGTGCGGCGGTAGACGCAGTAGACCTTCTCGGCGCCGAGCCGGAGCGAGACGCGCATGGCGTCCATGGCCGTGTTGCCCGAGCCGATGACGGCCACCTTCTTGCCGAGGTGGAGCGGCGTGTCGTTGCCGGGGAAGTCGCCGGCGCCCATGAGGTTGACGCGCGTCAGCAGCTCGTTGGCCGAGAGCACGCCGTTCTGGTTCTCGCCGGGGATGCCCATGAAGCGCGGGTAGCCCGCCCCCGTGCCGATGAAGACGGCGTGGTAGCCCATCTCCTCGATCATCCGCTCGATGGTGAAGAGGCGCCCAACGAGGGTGTTGCACTCGATCTTCACGCCGACGCGCGAGAGGTTCTCCATCTCGGCGTCGATGACGGAGTTCGGCAGGCGGAAGCCGGGGATGCCGTAGCGGAGCACGCCGCCGGGCTCGTGGAAGGCCTCGTAGATGGTCACCTCACAGCCGGCCTTGGCCATCTCGGCTGCGCACGTGATGCCGGCGGGGCCGGAGCCGACGATGCCGATCTTGAAGCGGTTTTTCTCGATGTAGGGCGTGTTGGTCCAGCCCTTCTGAATGGCCATGTCGCCGATCCAGCGCTCGAGGCGCCCGACGGCCACGGGCTCGAGCTTGTCCCCGACGACGCAGACCATCTCGCACTGATCCTCCTGGGGGCACACGCGCCCGCAGATGGCCGGGAGCAGGTTGTCGGCGCTGAGGACGTCGTATGCGCCGCGGTAGTCCTTCTCCGTGATCTTCTGGATGAAGCCCGGGATGTCGATCTCGACCGGGCACCCTGCGATGCACTTCGGGTCGGCGCACATCAGGCAGCGCTCGGACTCGTTGAGGGCGTGCCCCTCCTCGTAGCCGAGGGCGACCTCGTCGAAGTTCTTGGCGCGGACGACGGGGTCCTGCTCCGGGATGGGGGTCCGCTCCTGCGGGATGGTCCTTATGGTCTTTGCCATTCCTTTCTTCCCACGCTCAGGCGTTTGCAGGCGTTGCGCCCATCATCTTGCAGCTCTCCTCCCACCTGCGGAGCGCGAGCTTCTCGTCCTCTTCGAAACGAGTGAGCCTCCTCATGAGCTCGTCGAAGTCGACCTGGTGGCCGTCGAAGTCGGGCCCGTCGACGCACGCGAACTTGGACTTCCCGCCGACGTTGACCCTGCAGCCGCCGCACATGCCCGTGCCGTCGACCATGATGGGGTTGAGGCTCACGCTGGTCTTGATGCCGTGCGGGCGGGTCACCTCGGCGCAGGCCTTCATCATGATGGGCGGGCCGATGGCGACGACCTCGTCGATGTCGTCGTGCCGGGCGATGACCTCCTCGAGCCCGTTGGTCACGAAGCCCTTCATGCCGGCCGAGCCGTCGTCGGTGCAGAGCACGAACTCGTCGCACTGGGCGCGGAACTTGTCCTCCCAGAAGATGATCTCCTTGCTCCGGAAGCCGATGATGCCGATGACGTGAGAGCCGGCCTCCTTGTGGGCCCGGAGCTGCGGGAACACCGGCGCCACGCCCAGTCCGCCGCCGACGCACACGACCTTGCCGTGGCCGTGGATGGGCGTCGGGATGCCCATGGGCCCGACCATGGCCAGGAGCTCGGTCCCGACCGTGCAGTCTCGCTGCATCTGCCTGGTCGTCTTCCCGACCGCCTGGACGACGAGGGTGATGGTCCCCTTTTCGCGGTCGAAGTCGGCGATGGTCAGCGGAATTCGCTCACCGTGCTCGTGCGAGAGCACGATAACGAACTGGCCTGGATTGGCCGCTCTGGCGAGCTGTGGGTGAACAACATCGAGGAGATAGGTGACCTCGGAGAGATCCTCGCGGGCCGCGATTTTGTACATGGCACCCTTGCCGGCCTTGGGCCTTTGTATTTCTGGTGAGGAGCAGCCGTGTGCAGGGAAGCTTAAGGGCCGGAGCCTATACACCAATCCCCCCTCCAATGCCAGGGAACCGGGGCCTCCGGAGCATGGGAATCTTCGGTTGGTGGAATAGAGGTGCTTGTTGGCCTGCGGTGACATCGTGGTGGGCCCACAAATGGCGCCGCGAGGAGCCGGTGGGTGCCGGCTGGCGCGGGGCGTTTCGGGGCGAAACGCCTCTACGCAGGGTGTTTCCCGAGGGAAACACCTTATAGGCGGGGCAGGCGTTTCGGGGCGAAACGCCTCTACGCAGGGTGTTTCCCGAGGGAAACACCTTA
>CAZQPP010000349.1:8026-9037 GCA_964594295.1 uncultured Myxococcales bacterium
TTGTAGGATGCTCCTTCATGTCCGCTTCGGAGCGAGTGTGTCCCAAGTGCGGCCGGCTCTTCGGCCGGGACCTGAGCTACTGCCCACACGACGGCACCAAGCTCTTGTCCGAGAGGGCGGAGTCCCTCGTGGGTCACGTGCTCGACGGCCGCTACACCATCAAGGAGCAGCTCGGACAGGGCGGAATGGGCTCGGTCTACCGGGCGATCCAGCACTCGATGGAGCGTGAGGTCGCCGTCAAGGTGATCAACCGCGAGCTCGCCGCCGACGTCGACGTGGTCAAGCGTTTCCAGCGCGAGGCCAAGACCTCGAGCCGGCTCTCGAGCCCCCACACGATCAAGCTCTTGGACTTCGGCTGCACCGAGGCAGGACTGCTCTACATGGTGATGGAGCTCCTCCGCGGCGACACCCTGCGCGAGCTCCTCCGCCGGGAGGGCTCCGTGCTCCCCGAGCGCGCGGTGAGGATCGCGCGGCAGGCCTGCGTGTCCCTCGGCGAGGCCCACTCCCTCGGCATGATCCACCGGGACATCAAGCCCGGGAACTTCTTCCTGCTCGAGCCCGGCACCGACCGCGAGTTCGTCAAGGTCTTGGACTTCGGCATCGTCAAGAGCTTCGCCGATCCGGAGCAGACCAGGCTGACGCGCACCGGCGCCATCTGCGGGACGCCCCACTACATGAGCCCCGAGCAGGTGCAGGAGAACCGGTCCACGCCGCGCTCGGACGTGTACGCGATGGGGGTGCTGCTCTACGAGCTGCTCGCCGGCTGCCCGCCCTTCGACTCCACGAGCCCCCTCGACGTGCTGGTGCGCCACGTGAGCGAGGCCCTGCCGCCGCTCAGCGAGCGCCTCGGCGAGGGCGAGGTCCCTCCGGAGCTCGAGCTCCTCGTGGAGCGCTGCCTCGAGAAGGACCCGGCCAGGCGGCCGAAGGACGCAAACGCCCTCGAGGCGGAGCTCCGGGGGGTGGCCGAGGCGCTCACCCGCCGCGGTGTGTTCCACTCCGCCACGACCCTGC
>CAZQPP010000350.1:0-9024 GCA_964594295.1 uncultured Myxococcales bacterium
AATAACTTGTCCGGGGCTGGATATGCGGGCCCCTGTGAAGAGAGTGGAGGCTCCCGGAATTGAACCGGGGTCCGCAAGCCGTCCAAACCGCATGACCACATGCTTCTCCCGTGTTTGCAGATTCGCCGCCGTGCCGACCCCGCGGGCAGGGGGCACGGTCGCTAGCCCACCCCTTCTCGCGCTACACGAAGTGGGCGGCCGTGCAGCGCCAGTCCGATAAAGGGAGTGATCCACCGGGGCCTCGGACATACCACCGGGGATCACCGCTCACCGTCTATGCGGCAAGAGCGAGCTCAACGTCGTCGTTGGCAGTTAACAGGTTCCCGCTTTTGACGAGGTTGCGGGGCCTCGACATGCCACGCGATCCTTCTCGACCTCCGTCGAAACCAAATCGCCCCCATTTTGAAAGAACGTCCACCGCGCCGGTGAGGCCTCAAGGATAGGTCGCCGGCCGCCCCAAGACAAGGGCGTGGGGATGTTCCCGTTTCGATTCTCGACTTGCGAGATTCGAAACGGGAACGCCTTTGCTCAGCTAGCGGCGGTCTCGGCCGGAGCCTTCACCTCGGGCGGGCCCTCGAGGGTGTCGTCGGCGGGAGAGGGGTAGTCCTCGATGCGGCCGAAGTGGGTCTCGGGGTCGCGGAAGCAGTTGCGGACGATCTTGGCCATGGTAGCGGCCTGCACGCCGTCGATGAAGCGGTGGTCGAAGGTCGCCGTGGCGCTCATGACCTTGCGCACGACTATCTCGCCGTCCTCCACGACGGGCGTGTCGTTGATGCTCCCGAGGGCCCAGAGCATGGGGACCTTGGAGTAGGGCACGAGGGGGACGTAGCCCACGTCGAGGCCGAGGGAGCCCACGTTGGTGATCATCAGGGAGCCGAAGGGGTCCTTGGGGATGCCGAGCCAGCTCAGGTCGAGGTTCAGGGTTACGGTGAGGAAGGAGAGGATCTGCAGGAATGGGAAGAGCAGGAAGAAGGGGATGTTGCGGAAGCTGCTGCGCGTCTTCTCGAGCACGGGGTCCTTGCGCTCGCGCACCTTCTTCACCTTTCCCTCGAAATCATTGATGATCTCCAGGAGATTCTTCTCGTTCACATCCTGGACCGTGGTGCCCGAGAGGTCGGCCGCGCCGTCGCCGTCGGACTCCATCGCCACCTGGAAGAAGATGTTGATGCGCTTCCTGCGGTAGGGGCGGTTGAAGCGCAGGACGCAGTTCGCCTCGGGGACGCGCTCGAGGGAGAGGGCGGCCGCGCGGGCGGCCAGGTGGGTCACGGTGACGCGCTTTCCCGTCCTCTCGCGGAAGGCGTCGATGTAGGCGAGGGCTTTGTCCATGGGGATGTCCATGCGGCCGTAGACCGAAGGATCGTATGCGGCACGCCACGTCCCGATAGCAATCCTGCGAAAGGTTGGGAGGTTCTCGACCCGCTCCAGCTCCAGGTTCGGCACTCCAAGACTCCCATGTTCGGTTCGCGCGGAGACTAGCAGCCCGCCGCGCGCGCGTGAAACCCCCCGAACGCCGTGCTATCCTCCGGCCCCTTCGTGCCCCGGAGCCGTCGATGCGCCACTTTCTGTACTGCTTTCTGATCTTGAGCCTGCTGCTCGCCGCGTGCTCCACCGAGGACGCGGGGACAGGGGAGCCCGAGGGCATAACACCCGACGCGGCCGGCACGTCTGCTGACGCCGTCGGCGCTCCCGACGCTGCCACCGCCGTGGACGAAGGGCCCCGCGTCTGGACGGACCTGAGCTGGTGCGAGGGCGAGACCGCCTACGTCTACGACCCCGTGGCCGGCCCGGCTCTCCACACCTTCCCGGACGACTACTTCACCAAGGACGACGCGGAGAGCATCACTGGTCTGCGCGTGCGCATGGACACCGAGATCGCCCCCTGGCTCGCCGCCGAGCCCGAGAACGTTCAGCAGGTCTACACCGACCTGAACGCCCTCGACGGCTTCGGCGTCAGCGCGGCCGTGGCGATGGTCTTCTCGGGGCCGATGCCCGAGCTCGACATCTCGATGCAGGGCTCTCTCGAGCACAAGAGCCTGCAGCTCCTCGACATCTCAGGCGACGAGGCCGTCCGGGTGCCTTACCGCGTGAGCCGGGTGCACGCGGGCAAGACCCTCCTCCTCCAGCCCCTGCGGCCCCTCAAGGAGGCCGCGCTGCACGCCGCCGTCGTGACTACCGAGCTCGGGGACAAGGCAGGCGGCTGTGTCGTCGCCAGCCCGGCCCTGAAGAGCCTCCTCGACGGCAGCGCCAGCGAGCCCGGCCTGCAGCGCCTCGTCCCGAGCTATGCTCGCCTCGTCGACCTCACGGGCCTGCGCCCCGACCAGATCAGCGCGGCGGTCACGTTCACGACCCAGGCCGTCACGGCCCCGAGCGTCATCGCGGCAGGTCTCATCGAGCAGACCCGCTTCGAGTGGGCCATCGCCCCGACCTGCTCGGAGCAGACGAACCTGGTGGCCTGCGAGGGCGCGTTCCAGGCCCACGACTTCCGCGAGGGCGAGGTCATCACCGACGTGCAGGTGAAGAGCTCCTACACCCTCAAGGTCAACGTATGGCTGCCGAAGGGCACGGACGGCCCCTGGCCCCTGCTGCTGATAGGCCACGGCCTCGGCGGTGATCGGAGCCAGGGCTACTACTTCGCCGATGCCTTCTCCCAATCGGGTCTGAGGATAGCCGTGGCGGCCATCGACGCCCCCTACCACGGGGTGCACCCGACCGCAGCCGGTTCGGGCGGCGATCCCATGATGATCCTTCGCCTCTTCGGCCTCGACCTCGGCCCGGGGGGCCTCATGGGCCTCGACCCGAAGAAGGTCGGCTTCGACGGCCTCGTCGCCCGGGACAACTTCCGCATCGCCACCTTCGACCGCCTGCAGCTCCTGCGCCTGCTCGGGACCCGCCCCGACATCGACGGAGACGGTGATCCCGACCTCGACACCGAGCGCTTCGCTTACTGGGGCATGAGCCTCGGCGGCATCATGGGCCCGGAGATGCTCGCGCTGAGCGAGCGTGTGAAGCTGGCCATCCTCACCGTGGCCGGGGGGCACCTGAGCACCGTCGTCTCCCGCAGCGACCAGTTCCGCATGTTCGTGACCTTCCTGCCCTCCATCCTGGGCTCGCGGGACGCCGTCGACCGCTTCCTGCCCATCGCCCAGACCCTCATCGAGGGCGGAGACCCGGTCGTATACGCCCCCTACGTGCTGCGAGATCGCCTCGAGGGCGGCGGCGACGGGGTGCCCCACGTGCTCCTCACCATGGCCGTCGACGACGCCATGGTCCCCAACGTCTCGACCGAGATGCTGGCGCGGGCGATGGATGTACCCCTGGTGCCACCGGTGAGCGTGCCCTACGAAGGGCTCACGGTGCTCGACTCGGCGCCGGTGAGCGCCAACCTGCTCGGCGCCACGGTCACCGCCGGCTTCTTCCAGTTCGACCGCGCCACCGTGCAGCTGAACCAGCCTCCGGTCGCCGCGGAGCACAACAACGTGCCGGCCTGCTTCGAGGGCATGTCGCAGAGCCTGCGCTTCTTGACGGATTGGCTCGGCGGCAAGGTCCCGGTGATCGTCGATCCCTACACCGAGCTGAGCATCGAGCCGCTTCCGGAGTAGTGAGCTTGCCGACAGGATGGTGGAGGGCCGCGCTGATCGCGGCTTTCGTCTGCCTCCCCGTCGCCGCTGCAGCCGCCGAGGACGAAGACGGCGGCTACGAGCTTCTCCGCGCCCATCGGGCCATGGCGGAGCAAGGCCTGGTCCTGACGCCCGAGCCTGCCGGGCGGCGCATCGAGTTCATCCGGATCGTGCGCAAAGACGTGCTCCAGGCGGACGAGCCCTGGCCCACGTGGCCCAACGCCCTGCACTGGCAGACCACCGAGAGCCGAATCCGCGAGGAGATCCTCTTCGCGGTTGGTGATGGGTACAACCTCGAGATTGTTGCGGAAACAGAGAGAAACTTGAGAGGCCTGACCGTCCTCACCCTCGTGCGAATCCTGCCCGTCGAGGAGGAGGAGACCGGCCGCTTCGGGGTGCTCGTCTTCACCCGCGACCTGTGGAGCCTGCGCCTCGAGCAGAGGCTCCAGGTCACGGGCAGCCACCTCGACCGGCTGCTGGTCCAGCTCTCCGAGTACAACCTCTTCGGCGAGGCTGTGCTCGTCACGCTGCGCACCGACCTGCTGCCGCGCACCTTCTCGGTTGGCAACGTCTTCTTCGACCGTCGCATCTTCGGCCGCAAGCTCGCCCTCACCCAGACCTTCGACGCCATCTTCGGGCGCTTCTCGGGGGAGCCGGAGGGCGCCTCGGTGAGCCTCGCATTCACGCGTCCCTTTTACGACCTCGAGCAGCTCGCCGGCTTCGACATCGCCGCCTGGTACTACTCGGCCACGGAGAGGCAGCTCCGGGGTGCGGAGATCCTGACCTGGGACGATCCGGCCACGCCCGACGAGGACGAGGCCTTCGGGCGGGTGTGGGACGAGCGCATGCTGGCCGCCAGCGCCCTGGCCCAGCTCCAGATCGGCAGGACCTTCAAGCACCGCTTCTACGCCGGCGCCGGCTGCTACCTGCTCTCGGTCGAGCCCAACGCGGAGAGCGGCTCCCTCGGCGTTCACGCGGCCGCCTTCCGCGACACCGTCATGCCCGACGATCGCCGGGAGCTCTTCCCCCTGCTCAAGTACACCATGTTCATGCCCCGCTACGTGACCGTGCGTGACCTGGGCTCGTTCGGCGTAGCGGAGACTCTCAGGTTGGGGCCCTCGCTGTCAGTGCTGCTGAAGGCCCCGCTCGAGCTCCTTGGCTCCTTGGACGACGCTTTTATCGCGGACGCCACGCTCGCCTTCGTCACGATGCCGGCGGGGGTCCTGCTCGACGCCATGGTGAGGGCGTCGGGGCGCCTGCTCGCCGGTGAGCTGGTCGACCAGGTCCTCACCGCGCGCCTGCGCGGCGCGAGCCCGCGCACCTCGGCCGGTCGCCTGGTGGCCTACGCCTCCTGGCAGGGGCGCCGCCGGGACACGAGCGAGACCCTCGTCACCCTGGGAGGCAACAGCGGCCTGCGAGGCTACCAGAGCTCGGCCTTCGTCGGCTTCGGGGCGAGCTCTGTCAAAGGCACGGTCGAGCTCCGCAGCAGGCCCCTCGTCTGGTCCTCGATCCACACGGGCGGCGTGCTCTTCTACGACGCCGGCGCGGTCTACGAGCGCACCGACGAGCTGGTGCTGCACCAGTCCGCCGGCCTG
Source organism: uncultured Myxococcales bacterium (assembly GCA_964594295.1). Classification (GTDB taxonomy): domain Bacteria; phylum Myxococcota_A; class UBA9042; order UBA3505; family UBA3505; genus CAZQPP01. Next base: position 5,213 of record CAZQPP010000350.1, read on the forward strand.
GGGCTGCGCTTCCTCTTTCCCCAGATCAACAGGTTCGTATACCGCCTCGACGCCGGCGTCCCGCTCGACGGCGAAGGGTTCACGGTGACGCTCAGCTTCGGCAGCGCCCAGGTGGTCCCGATGACGCCCGCCGAAGACCTCGCGGCAGCAAACTGATCTTCGGGCGACATTTTCGGTGTGTCCCACATGACCCGCGGAAACCCGATCGCAAGCGTTCAGGCCCTTGGCCTGGACGCGCGCAGCGAGCCGCAGGCGAGCGAAGTAACCCAAGCGGATTGGTCCCAAGCCATCGGGGATTGGCCCCGATGGCGCGCGAGCCGAAGGCGAGCCTGGCTTGTCTCGGAGCTTCGCGCTCATCAGCGACCGATGACGGCTCCACCGGGTCGAGTGGGACACACCTGACACTTTTTTCTCAGCGCGCTAAAGCCGCCGCTCAGGACGCCGATTCAGTCGGTGTCGGCAGGTTGACGGCCCAGCGCCCGACGCCCGCAGCCCCAATCGCCCCTGGTAGGAGAACAGACGGCGAGCTTGGGGGCATGACCGGAGCGACCTTATGGTGACAGCGCGAAAAGACGAGCTGAGTGGTCCTCAAACGGCGGATGTGCGCCGAGTTCAGGGTATCGTTCGCGAGATCCTGAGCGTCTTCCTCGAACGTGCCACCGAGCGCGTTCAGGTTGCAGAGGAGGCTCTCGCTCGGCGTGACCTGGTGGCGGTGACCGTCCAGGCGCGCGCGATCGTGCGTTTCGCCGACAAGGTCGGTGCGGTGGCGATCCGCGACATGGGCTGCATGATCGAGGACCTGGCGCGCAGCGGCGACGCCCGCTCGGTCGCTCGCGTGCTCCAGGAGATGGACGACCTGCTGGCTCGACAGGTGCACTGCCTCGACGCGGCCATCCACGCCGAGTGAGGCAGCGGCGGGTTCAGCTCGGCTTTCGCATCCAGATGAGCCACTGGTTGGCCTTGCCCGCCTCCACTGGGTAGTGGGCGACCAGCTCCAGCCCGAATGGGCGGAGCACCTCCAGGGCTTCGTGGCTCGAGTGGTTTCGGTAGTGCTCGAACTTGGCCTCCCCTTTGGCCTCGAGCTTGCTGAGCGCCCTCGTCTTGCGATCGCTGCGCACGAGCCCGAAGGCGGTGTTCTCGACCAGCACCAGCCCCCCTCCCGGCTTGAGCAGGCGGAGCAGGTTCTCGAAGGCAGCGTGGAGGTCGCGCAGGTGGTTGTAGGAGCGCAGGAGCAGCACGTGATCGAAGGGGCGCTCTTCGGCCTCCACCAGCTTGGCGAGGCGCGGGTCTTCGGCCGCCGCCGTGACGACAGTCGCGAAGGGGAAGGTCTCGCTCAGCTGGTAGGCCCGGGGGGCGAAGGGCTCTATGCCCACGTAGTCGAAGGGGAGGTGCGGCTCTTGCGGCTCCACGTCGTCTTCGTCCTCCTCGTCCTCCGGCTCGTCGACCACGAGCAGAGGCAGCAGCGAGCGCGGCTCACCCATGCCCACGTCGAGCACACGCCCGGAGACTGTCCGGAGCACCTCGATGAGCTCTCTCTCGGCTGCGTCGAAGCACGAGCTCGCGTCTTGCGCGGGCGCGAACATTCCGGGGCAGCCCGGGAGCAGGTGGCAGCCGTCGCACACCGGGTCCGGGGCGAGGCGCGCCAGGTCCGTGGCGAAGTCGTCCAAGAGCAGCTTCTCGCTGACGTCGAGGTAGACCTGCCCCATCTCGTCGCGGATGCGGCGGAGCTCGGGGCCCCTGAAGTCGGCGCTGTCGGTGGTGGCGACCTGGAGCAGGCCACCGTTGCGGAGGATGAGGCCCCTATTGGAGCTCAGCCGTGGCTTCTTCAGCTCACCCTCGCGGATCGGGCAGGTCCAGTCGTCGTCGTGGCGGGCGAGGACCTCGCCGAGCACGTAGTTGTAGGAGTTGGAGCGTGGTCCGATGAAAGGGACGCGCCCCCCGGCGGTGTCGGAGCCGGCCGGTATCGGGGCAGGGCAGGAGCCGACGGCGGCGCAGTCGCGACAGGGCACGGCGAGCTTGTCGGGATCGTCGACCGGGGGCACGACGGGGTCCCGGTGCAGCACGACCGCCCGGTGCTTCAGGAGGCGCGGCACCACGCACAGGGGCAGCCCGTCGAAGGTGACACGCTCGAAGCGGGAGTCGCGGACGGCGGCCGCGACGGCCTTTGAGAGCAGGGCGAGCTCGTGGGCCTCCTCGGGCGCCGAGAGCAGGGCGGGCATCGCGAGGTGCAGGGCGTTCGCCTTTGCCGCGGCGGCTCGGTCGCGGAGCTCCGTGATGCCCTCGAGGGTCTGCTTGAGCAGCGGAATCACGACGGTGGCGCGCACCCCGGCCCGGCGGAGCTCGGTCAGGGCTTTGAGGCTCAGCTCCAGGTCGGCCTCGCCGCCGGCGAGCTCCTCGTGCAGCTTCGGGTCGGCGCTGAAGAGGTGAAGGTGCACGCTGCCGAGGCCCGCGGCGACGAGGTCCTGCCTCAGCTTGTCCTGCGCGAGGCGCACCGCGTTCGTGGCGACTGCCGCGGCCATGCCGCGCATTCGCGCGTCTGCGACGAAGGATCGGATCTCGGGGTGCGCCGTGGGCTCGCCGCCCGACAGGAGGACCCCGCGGGCGCGCTTGTCGCGGGCCGCGGCTATCTGCCGGCGCACCTCGGCGGCCTCCCTGAAGCTCCGGTCGTCGCCGTGTGAGAAGGGGCAGGTCCGGCACTCCTGGGTGCAGGCGGTGCCGCAGAGCACCCTCACGTAGCCCCGCGGGAAGCGGGAGCGGCGTGCCGGGGGGAGGGTGTTGAGGAGCTGTTTCTTCAGGTGGGGCAAGGCTATGAAAAGCGCTCCGGAGCAGGCTCCGCGCGGCGTGCGCAGGGCTCGTTGGCGGAATGGCCATCGTGGGGGGGCGATGCTAGCATGCCCACGGCTGTTCGCGCGCGTGCGCGGCCCCGCCCATGAAGAGGCCCGCCCGCGCGCCCCGTCTGTCTAATAGAGGTGTAGACTTCATGCCCGCGAAGGATCTGCTCGCAAAGCTGGCCAAACACCACGACATCGAAGAGTACAGGGAGCTCGCCTGGAAGGGCTCGTTCGCAGACTACCTAGACATCGTCTCGAAGCGCCCCACGGTGCTGCGCAGCTCCTTCCAGCGCCTGCACGACATGATCTTGTCGGCGGGCATCGAGGAGTACGTCGACAACAAGAAGAAGGTCATCCGCTACCACTTCTTCAGCGACGAGAAGAACAACGGGGACGACGCGATCTACGGGCTCGAGATCCCGCTCATGAAGCTCGTGGACGTCTTCAAGGCCGCCGCCCAGTGCCTCGGTCCCGAGAAGCGCATCATCCTGCTCCACGGCCCGGTGGGCTCGGCCAAGTCGACCATCGTGCGCCTCCTGAAGAAGGGCATGGAGCGCTACACGCGCAGGCCCGAGGGCGCGATCTACACCTACGCCTGGAAGCTCGAGGGTGACGACGGCGGCGAGTGGCAGCCCTCGCCCCTGCATGAGGACCCGATCCTGCTCATCCCGGTCCGGTGGCGCGCCCTCGCGCTCAAGGACCTGGGCCTCGATCCGGTGGACTACCCACACCTGATGGATCGCGACCTGAACCCGGCCTGCCGCTACACCTTCCAGATGCTGATGGACCGCTACGGCGGCGACTGGCGAAAGGCCATCGAGAACCACGTCCAGGTGCGGCGCCTCGTCTTCTCGGAGAAGGACCGCATCGGCATCGGCACCTTCCAGCCCAAAGACGAGAAGAACCAGGACAGCACCGAGCTCACGGGCGACATCAACTACCGCAAGATCGCCATCTACGGCTCGGACAGCGACCCGCGGG
>CAZQPP010000351.1:0-9004 GCA_964594295.1 uncultured Myxococcales bacterium
GCTCGTGCTGCTACGAGTGCTTGGGCTGCGTCTGCGCGGGCCCCAGCCAGACTGACTGCGACGACGGCAACGACTGCACGACGGACACCTGCTACCAGGACTACGGGTGTTACAGCGAGAACGTCACAGACGGCACCGGCTGCGACGACGGCGACGCCTGCATGAGCGGCGACATGTGCTCGGGCGGCTTCTGCGCCGGAACCTACGAGACCGACTGTGACGACGGGAAGGTCTGCACCAGCGACGGCTGCGAGTACGACACGGGTTGCGTCTACGAAGAGCTCCTCGCGGCCGGCGGCTTCGAGGGGGCCTTCATCGGCGACGACGGCGGCCTCGACGCCCCGACCCGTGCGCTCATCGGCTCGGACGGGAACGTCTACGTCGCGTCCAGGGACTCCAACTCCGTCATTCGCTTCGACGGCGACACCGGGGCCTCCCTCGGCACCTTCGTGTCGGCGGGGAGCGGCGGGCTCGCCAAGCCCACCGGCCTCGTCTTCGGCAGCGACGGGAACCTCTACGTGGCCAGCCGCACGGGCGACTCGGTCCTTCGCTACAACGGCACGACCGGCGCCTACCTGAGCACCTTCGTGGCCGCGGGCTCGGGCGGCCTCGAAGACCCCGTGGACCTGACCTTCGGTCCGGACGGCGACCTCTACGTGGCCGGGGCCTCCTCCTTCGACGTGCACCTCTACAACGGCACCACCGGTGCGTCTCTCGGCACCTTCGTGGGGCGGGGCGACGGCGGCATGGCCTACCCCTTCTGCGTCGCCTTCGACAACGGCGTGCTCTACGTCTGCGATCCCTACAACGACGCCGTGCGGAAGTACGACGCCACGAGCGGCGCCTACCTCGGTGACGCCGCCAGGGCCACTTCGGGGCTGGACTTCCCGGCGGACGTCACGATCGGCCCGGACGACGACCTCTACGTCACCAGCTCGCTGAGCAACGAGGTCTTGCGCTACGAGCCGTCGACGGGGATCTTCCTCGGCGCCTTCGTGCGCGAGGCTGTCGGCGGGCTGAACGGCCCCTACGGCCTGCTCTTCGAGCCGGGCGGGCACCTCGGCGTCATCAGCAGCGGCACCGACGAGCTCCTCGCCTACGTCGGCCCCACCGTCGGCCCCTGCCTCGACGACGACACCTGCACCGCCGAGGAGTGCGGAACCGACGGGCACTGCGCGACCCCGGCGGTGGGAGACAACAGGCTCTGCGACGACGACAACGCCTGCACGACCTCTGACGTCTGCACCTCCGGAGCCTGCGCCGGCACCGACACCTCGGCGGACGACTGCAACGACGGCAACGACTGCACCTACGACTACTGCGACTGGCAGATGGGCTGCTGGTACGAGGTCGTCACCGACGGCACGAGCTGCGACGACGGCGACGCCTGCACGGACAACGACCACTGCAACGACGGCGTCTGCACCGGCCCGAGCGCCGTCGACTGCGACGACGGCAGAGGCTGCACCGTCGACAGCTGCGACCCCGCTCAGGGCTGTCTGAACGAGCTCCAGGACACGGCGGGCGCCTACGAGGACGACTGGTCGGGCACCAACGACGCGCCCCTCGACGAGCCGGCCGGGCTCGCCGTGGACAAGGACGGAGACATCTACCTCTCCAGCGCGGGCAACGACACCATCCTCAAGTACGACCCGGCGACGGGCACGGTCACGAAGCTCGTCTCGGCGGGGAGCGGCGGGCTCGACTCCCCGCGCGGGCTGACCATCGGCCCCAAGGGCGCGCTCTACGCCGCCAGCGAGAAGAGCAACAACGTCCTGCGCTACAACGAGGACACCGGGGCCTTCGTGGACGAGTTCGTCGACGACCTCACCGGCGGCCTCCAGGGCCCCTACGACCTCACCTTCGGCCCCGACGACGACCTCTACGTCACCAGCGGGCTCAGCGACAGCGTCCTCCAGTTCGACGGCCACAGGGGCCAGCTCGTCGGGGTCTTCGTGTCCGCGGGCAGCGGCGGCCTCGACGCTCCACGCGGGCTCACCTTCGGCCCGGACGGCGACCTCTACGTCGCGAGCGCCCTGACCAACGCCATCTTGCGCTACGACGGCGACGACGGCACCTTCATCGACGCCTTCGTGACACCTCTGAACGGCGGCCTCGACCGCCCGCGCGGGCTCACCTTCGGCCCGGACGGCAAGCTCTACGTCGCGGGCCTCGATAGCGACGCCGTGATGCGCTACGACGCCAGCGACGGTGAGTTCTTGGGAGAGCTCGTCGCCAGCGCCACCCAGGGCCTGAACGGGGCGGCGTGGCCGCTCTTCAGCGAAGGCCTGCTCTACGTCAGCGCGGCGAACAGCGACAAAGTCTACCGCTTCGTAGGCCCGACGGCCGGCGCTTGCCTCGACGACGACCCGTGCACGAGCGGAGCGTGCGACACGCAAGGCAACTGCACGACAACGCTGACGACCGGGAACTTCTGCGACGACGGTGACGCCTGCACCATTCGCGAGTACTGCAGCAGCGGCACGTGCAAGACCGGCACGGCCATAAGCTGCGGTGACGGCGTCTCCTGCACCGACGACTCCTGCGACTCCAACGGCGCCTGCCTGAACACCCCCAACGACTCCAACTGCAGCTCGACCGAAGGAACGCCCATATGCGACAAGCGCTTCGACTGCGGCTTCGTCAAGGGCGACTGGACCGTCTACCACAACGGCTTCGTGGAGGACGACGGGGGCCTCGTGTGGTCCACGCGCGCGAGCCGCACGAGCTGGTCTACCCAGCTGACCCATTGCAGCTACATGACGGCCGGCGGGTACGAGGACTGGCGCCTTCCGACCATCGACGAGCTGCGCTCGCGCATCTCGGGCTGCGCGAAGACCGAGACCGGCGGCTCGTGCCTGGTCACGGATCCCACCTGCCTCAGCACCAACTGCGACGAAAACTGCGGCGGCTGCGGCGGAGGGATCGGGACCATGACCTGCTACCTCGAGCCCGACATCGGCGCCTGCGCTGCCTCGTGGTCCTCCTCGGAGTGCGGCGACTGCAACAGGGGCATGACCGGCGACTACTACTGGGCGGTGAGCTTCACTACCGCCGAGGTGCGTGACTTCGCCGCGGGCTTCCAGGTCGGCGGCTACTGCGTCCTCAACAGGAGCGGAGACGGCCGCTGGAAGGTCGAGGTCGGCGGCAACGACAGCTTCCCCGGCGGCGACGGCGGAAAGGGGCGCTAGCAGCGTTCGAGGAAACGCCCCGCTGTCTGACAACGGTTTGCGCCCGGACACAACAGGCTGTTAGGCACCACAAGGCCTCGGGACACGGACCTGGACAGCGCGCCTCCCATGCACCGCTCCATGGAGATCATCTCCCGCTTCATCCTGCGCCAGCGGGTCCCGCTGCTGCTGGTCATGGCGGCGATCACGGTGTTCTTCGGGAGCTACCTCGTCCCGATCAAGAAGATCCGCTTCGACTTCTCCTTCCAGCGCCTCTTCGTGCAGTACGGCGGAGACTGGGGAGTGCTCAAGGACTTCGCGCGGGACTTCGGCACCGACGTCGCCTTCAACGCGGTGGTCTTCATCACAGAGGACGGCGAGGGGCCGCTCTCCGGCACCGTCTTGCACCCCGCGGTGCTTCGCCGCATCGAGCAGGTCGAGGAGGATCTCGAGGAGCGGCCGGACGTGGAGCTCGGAGGGGTGTCGGGCTTCGCGACCCTGCCCGACCTCTACGCTGACCCCATCGAGCAGCGCTTCTGCACAGCCGCCCTCGAGCGCTACGACGCCGCACGCGCGCGCGCCGGGCCGTCGCCTCCCGGTGACGATGTCGTCGTAGCCTGCGTCGAGGGGCGCGGGCCCTGCGATGCGGTGCCGGCCGACCTGCAGCAGGCCGCCCGCGGCCTCTTGGGCCTCGGCGATCGGCTGAGGGCCCACCGGCTCTACGCGGGCACCCTGGTCTCCAGGGACCTGAAGACCGCCGTCGTCACCGCGCGATACGGCCACCGCTACGGCAGCGAGGACCTGCGCCGCCCGCTGGTGCACTGGATGCGGGAGCAGCGCGAGGCGTGGGCGAAGGACCTGCCCGCGGGGACGCGCGTCGAGCTCACCGGCGTGCCCGTGATCCAGGAGATCTACACCGAGACCTCGATCAACGACCTGCTGACCTTCACGCCCATCGCGAGCACAGCCATCGCCCTCCTCCTGATCTGGCTCTTCCGCTGGTTCTGGGCCATGGCGGCCCCTCTCCTGGCGGTCCACATAGCCATGATCTGGGGCTTCGGCTTCATGCAGCTCATGGGCGAGCCCGTGAACATCTTGAACAACGTCACCCCCGTCATCGTGCTGGTGATCGGGGTGGCCGACGGGGTGCACTACGTCACCCGCTACATCCAGGAGATGCGCAAGCGGGGTGACAAGGGAGAGGCGCTGCACAGGACAATCTGCGCGCTGGGCTTTGCCTGCCTGCTGACGAGCGCGACCACCGCGGTCGGCTTCGGCTCCCTGCTCTCGGCCAGCATCCCAACCATCCGCTCCTTCGGCCTCTACGTCGCCATCGCCATCATGCTCGCCTACGTCGTCATGCTCGTGGGCGTGCCGATCATCTTGAGCTACGCCCCCTCACCTCCCGAGCGCGCCCGGGCGGCCAGCTCGGGAGGGCTGCTCGACCGCTGGCTCACCTGGCTCGCCGTGGTGACCATCCGGCGCCGCCTGACCGTCACCCTCACCGGCGTCGCGGTCGTGGCCCTCGCCGCCACCGGCATAGCGAAGGTGAAGAACGAGTCGAAGCTCTTGGAGGAGATCCAGCCCGAGCACCCGATCAGCCGCATCACCCACCACATGCAGGACAACCTCAGCGGGCTGCTCGTGCACGCCCTCTACGTCCGCGGCAAGGAGGTGGAGGGGAGCGACTGCGTGCTCGACGCAGACTGCGCCGACAGAGGCTGCGATCCGGAGGCGTGCTCGTACCCCGGCTGCTGCCAGGTCCGCGTGTGCAGGCGCCACCACCTCTTCTCCCACTTCTTCGCGCGAGTGGAGCGTCTGCTCTACCAGCTGACAGACCTGGGCGAGGGTCAGAGACCCGGCCGGGAGATGCTCGACCGCCTCGCCGCCTACGGGGAGAGCTACGGAGGGGGTGCCGGAGAGGCCGCGGCGAGCGAAGATGGGGCCGGCGACGAGGAAGAGGAGGAGATCCTCCTGCTCGACGAGGACGCCGGAGAGGCCCCGGCCGCGGTGACCGACCTCATGATCCGCGGGAGCTGCGTGGCGTCCGTGGAGGACCTGCACCTGCTCCGCGAGCTCGACACGCTGGCCCGGACGCTCGACGACGACCCCGAGGTTGGCTCCTTCGTCACCCGGACCGACGACCTCTCCGGGCGGGTGCGCGAGATGAGCGCGGCGCTGAGAGCGGACCCGGGCGCGGCAGAGGAGGACGAGCTCCCGGTCAAGACGCGCGAGGAGCTGGCCCAGGTCCTGTTGACTCTGAGCCAGGACGGAGACGAGCTCTTAGACCGCGTCCGCACCCCGGACCGCGCGAAGACCCACGTCTCCTTCGTGGTCCGAGACGACGGCACGCGCATGTGGCGAAAGCTGCGCGAGCGCCTGCGAGCCTTCGCCGCCCGCTTCGACGCGGACCCGCACCTCTCCGCACACTACGAGCTGCACATCACCGGCTCGTCGACCCTCGCTCAGAACGCCATCGGGCACATCATCACAGACCTCCTGTCCTCCCTCGGCATCGCCTTCGTTGCCATCTTCCTGCTGATGACCATGCTCTTCGGCAGCCTGCGCATCGGCCTGGTCAGCATGGTCCCCAACGTGCTCCCCTTGATCCTGACGCTCGCCCTGATGGGCTTCCTGGGCATCCCCATCCGCACCGCCACGGCGGTGATCTTCTCGATCTCGCTAGGCATCGCCGTAGACGACACGATCCACCTGCTCGAACGTTTCCGCGAGGAATTCCGAAAGGACCGCGACCTCGAGCCGGCCATGGTGAGGACCCTGCGCGGCAGCGGGAGAGCGGTCCTGCTGTGCACGATCGTGCTGGTCATCGGCTTCACCATCAACACTCTGAGCGACTTTGTCGCCATGGAGCAGTTCGGGTATCTCTCGGCCTTCACCCTCGCCGCGGCCTTTGTCGCGGACGTGGTGCTGACGCCCTCCCTCATCGCGCTCTTCCACCTCGAGCAGCGGGTCGGAGACGGCGCCGGGGATGGAGCCACCTGATGAGCACGCAGCGCACCTACGCGATCCGCGACCTCGAGCGTCTGGCGGGCGTGCCACGCAGCACGGTCCACTTCTACGTGCGCGAGGGCCTGCTCCCTCCGCCAAAGAAGCGCGGCCAGACCCTCGCGGACTACGGGGAGGAGCACCTCCGGCTGCTGCGCCTCATCCGCCAGCTCAGGGAAGAGGAGAAGCTCGGCATCAAGGAGATCCGGGCCTTCCTCGACGCCGGGCGCCCACGCCTCCAGCCCGCGGCCCTCGACCGATCGCTCGACCTCCTGCTCCGCTACGCGCGCGTTCACGCGGAGGACCCGGGCCTCATGGAGAGGCAGGTGGACGAGGCCCTCAAGGACGCCGCCGGCTCCCTGGCCGAGCTGGACGCCCACGCCGGCGCCGCGTTGACCGAGCGCATGGCGGGCTTCCTGGAGCAGGAGCGCGCGGACATCGCCGAGGCCGCGACCAAGGAGCTCGACCTCGTCTTCCGCATGACGCTCAGCGCGGGCCGCCTCGACGTCATCACCGACCTCTACGGGCGCGTGCTCAAGCTCGCAGAGGCCGGGCGCAGGGCCATGGGGCGAGCCGTGCACGACCGCCTTGTGTCCGAGCTCCTCTCGAACCTGCGCACCTCGCTCCAGGCGGAGAACCTGGCGCTGAACCCCCTCGGCGCGGGCATGCTCTCCGATCTCGGCATCGCCTCCCTGCTCACGGCGCCCCCACCGAACCACGTGCGGCGGCGCATGATGTGGGCCAGGGTGTGTGGCTGGCACGGTGAGTCCGGACAGGTGCTCGCGGTGCTCGGCGACCCGCGCTCACCTGCGAGGCGCGACCTGATCTGCGAGCTTCACGCGCTCGCGAGCCCCCTGGAGACCGCCGAGGCACAGCCTCCTCCCCCTCGCGAGGACGACGACGTCGTCTGCGCGGCGCTCTGCGACGTGCTCGAGGCGCAGACAGAGATCTCCCGCGGGGTCGCGGGCCTCGGCTCGGGCGCTGCCACGGGCGCGGACCTCCGCTCCCTTCTCACCGGCCTCGAGCTCCTCGAGGGCCTCTGCCCGATGCCGTCGGGCGTCGATCCCTGGCCCGCCCTCCTCGTCGAGACCCGGACGGCGCTCCTCCTCTCGGTCGTGCCGCGCCCGCTGCCTCTCGCTAACCTCGCCCAGACCTGGGCCAAGCGGGCCCTTGACCGCGTTCGCGCCCTCCCTCCCGAGGCGCCGATCCGCACCCTGGGCGTAGGATCACTGGTCGAGCAGAACCTCGCACCTTTGACTCGATGAGCAGAATCGGACACGGTCCCACGTCATGATCAAGGAGCACGGGCGGTTCCAGCTCGAGTCGACCAAGCTCGGCCGAGGCGTGGTTTTCCAGGTCACCGTCTTCGAGAAGGTGACCAAGGACGACACCAGCCTGTTCGCCGAGACCCAGTGCTCCGACCCATATCAGTTCATCATCCAGTTCGTGATCAAAGACGCCCAGTCCATGGACGAGCTCATCACCCGCTTCGTCGAGCAGCTCGCCCACCGCGGCTTCCGCCCCGACCGCTACCGCGTCTTCAAGGAGCGCTGGGGAAGCTGGATAGAGCTGGCCGGCGCCGAGGAAGCGGAGGCCTGACAGCAACCGGGGAAGGTGGGCATGACCTGGCGGAAGCGCATCATGATCGCCGGTGGAGCCTGCGTCGGGCTGCTGGCCGCCTACGTGCTCTACATCCTGTCGATCGCTGGTGAGCTCCGAGACATCGAGCCTCACTTCGACGGCAGCTGCCGGGTGGTGAGCGCCATCCCGGGGCCAGAGGACCTGGTCATCCTCCCCGATGGCACCGGCGCCTTCATCTCATCGGAGGACCGGCGCGCAGCCCTGGCAGGCAAACCCCGCCGCGGCGCCGTGTACTACTACGACCTCGGCAGGCCGGACGCCCTTCCGGTCGACGTCACCCCCGAGACACCGCCGCTCTTCCACCCTCACGGCATCGGGCTCCATGCCCCGGGCGGGAAGCCGACGACCCTCTACGTGGTGAACCACCCCCGCGGCGACGTGCACGGCGACGTTGCGGGCGAAGGGCCCGCCCACACCGTCGAGGTCTTCGACGTCGACGGGCCTTCGCTGCGCCACCGGCGCACCATCGCCGATTCGGAGCTGCTCATCGCCCCCAACGACGTCACCTCGGTCGGCCTCGATCGTCTCTACGTCAGCAACGACCACGGCAGCGGCGACAAGACGCAGCGCATGCTCGAGGACTACCTGCGCATGCGCCGCGCGCACCTGCTCTACTTCGACGGCGAGCGCTTCACGAGGCTGCCCGGCACCTATCGCTACGCCAACGGCATCGAGGCGAGCCCGGACGGTCGCACCATCTACCTCGCGACGCCCACAGACCGGCAGATCGTCGTGCTCGAACGCGACCCCTCGACGAACGCGCTGACCAGGCGCACGGAGATCTTCGTCGACACCGGCCCCGACAACATCAACATGGACGCCGATGGTCATCTCTGGGTTGGCGCACACCCAAAGATGCTCACCCTCAAGCGGCACATGGAGGACGCGACCATCGCCAGCCCCAGCCAGGTCCTCCGCCTCTCACCGAAGGGCACCGGGGCCTTCACGGTCGAGGAAGTGCTCCTGTCGGATGGCTCCGACCTCCCGTCCTCTTCGGCGGCAGCACGCCACGGAGACCGCCTCCTCGTCGGCTCGGTCTTCGGTCCCGGCTTCCTCGACTGCCGAATCTCGTCCTCAGCACGGTAGAAGGGTTACTCGGCCCCTCGAAACCCCGGACCCTATACCCGTTTACCCGCATAACCGGTTATGCGGTTATGCGGTTATGCGGTTATGCGGTTATGCGGTTA
>CAZQPP010000352.1:0-8977 GCA_964594295.1 uncultured Myxococcales bacterium
GGCCGCGTCCTTGGGCTCGGGCTCTTCGGTGTCGCCGTCTCCGTCGAGATCGCCCGCGTCTTTGGGCAGCGGCCCGGGGTCGCCCGCGTCGACGCAAGGCGAGTCGGCTTGCAGCCCCCGGACGCCGACGTCGTCGACGACGAAGCGCGGATCCTCGTCGATGTTGCCCTCGCCGTCGTGGCCGCCCTCGATGTCGCTGTAGCTGACCTCTGGCAAGGGCTCGTGGGTGGCGTAGATCTGCGAGGTGGAGCTGCTCTATGACCGCGGGGCCGTCCTGTTGCGTGGGCCGCGGCGCCTGGTCGAGGAGCTGAACCTCCCCGAGCTTCTCTGGGACCCGCGCGTCTGTGAGCTTCGGGCGCGCCTGGTCGGCCCGGTTGTCTGCTGCTATTCCGTCTCCGACTTCTCAGGCTCGCACCTGGCGCCCTTCGAGCAGATCGCCCTGTACGTGAAGCTGAGCGCCTCCGAGCGATCGGAGTACGTGCCCTGCTACGAGGCCTTCTCGTGCGCGCATCGGGCTTTCTTTCGCTCGAACCCTCATGCACCGTGGTCCGCCTTCGTCGCAGCGTCCTCCCGGACGCCGGCGGGCCGGACGGCGCTAGCCTCGTATCACCGGGCGCGGCGGATCGTTGGCACGGCATCTCGGAAGCTCAGGCTCGCCGAGACTCTGCTGATGCGCCACGCGGGCGAGCCTGCCTTCCTCTTCTGCGCGGACAACGCGGCGGCATATGCGCTGTCGCGGCGGCTCCTCGTCCCGGCGATCACATGCGACATTGGCCGCAAGGAGCGCGAAGGGATCTTGCAGCGCCTGCGCGACGGGCGGGTGCGCGCCCTGGTCTCGGCTCAGGTGCTCAACGAAGGCGTAGACGTGCCGGACGCCCGGGTCGGGATCGTCTTGGGCGGGAGTCTCGGCAAGCGAGAGCATATCCAGCGTGTGGGTCGTCTGCTGCGCCCCCGCGAGGGCAAGACGGCCCTGGTCTACGAGATCATCGCCCGCGACACACACGAGGAGCGGCAATCCCAACGCCGCCGTGGCGCCCTTGCTGCCTGAACGCCTTTGCGAAGTGGTCGTCTCTGGGGGACGCGTCATGCCGCGCTGGCTGACGACCCGAGATCAGGTCTGGGTCGACGCACTCGCGAACATCCTGGTCGCGCGCGTGGGGCATTCTCGCGAGGTGGTGGAGGAAGCGCTGTCAGAACGGCCCTTCGCCGGGGAGAGCAAGCGCTCGTGGCAGGCGATGTGCTACCTCGCCCTGCGCCTCCACGGCTTCGAGGTGCGTGCTGCGGCCGAGCCGAAGCTCATTCGCGCGACCCTCTTCGACCTGGCTGCGCGGCAACCCGGCGCGCAGCGAACAGCGATCGTGGCAGACGTGGCCGAGAAGCTCGGCATCAAGCCCGACGAGGTGGACGAGGGTCTCTACGCCGATCTGCCCTCGGCGCGCCGTCTCGCTCCGATGAGCCCGCACCTCTGCGCGACCGGGCTTGTCGAGCGCTACAACCTCGCCCTGGCTCAGGGGCTGCTGATGCGGGCCGAGTCGCTGGCGCTTCGCGTGCGCCAGAACGTCAAGTCCCTCCTTCGTTTCTCACGTCTTCAAGGCCTCCTCTGCGTGGCCGACCGCCCAGAACCTGGTGGGCACGAGGTTCGCCTGCGCCTGAGCGGACCGCTCTCCTTGTTCCGCCACACGCTGAAGTACGGTCGCGCCATGGCGGCGTGGCTGCCCGCCATCGTCCGCACCCCGGGCTGGTCTCTGCGCGCCCGCTGCGTGCTCGGTGGCGAGCGGGCTCTGTGGGCGGCCTCCTGCCGCGACCCCATCGGTACCACCCACGCCCCGCTCAAGCGCTTCGACAGCAAGGTCGAGGAGCGTCTCTACCGCGACATCACCCGCCTGGGCACGGCCTGGCAGGTGCTCCGACAAGGCGATCCCGTCCAGATCGGGCGCCGCATCGTCTGCCCCGACTTCACCCTCGTCGATCCAGCCCGAGGGCTTCGGGCGCAGGTGGAGATCGTGGGCTTCTGGACGCCCTCATACGTGGAGGACAAACTCAACACGCTACGCGAGCTCCCGAGCGACGCGAGTTGGGTACTCTGCGTCGACCAGCAACACGCCGAGAGCTTCGTGGCTCTGCCCCGGCACCGGGTGCTGCCCTACCGGCGACGGGTGGACGCGGCGGCATTGCTCGAGGTCGTAGAGGCTGCGGTTGGTGGGGCTCCGACCACGCCACGACGGTAGACCACCTGGAGCTCCCTCGAGGCGGAGGCGATCAAAGCACTTGAGTCTACACAAGTTCGCCCGTCAGGTCGGGCAGATCCTGGGGAACGCATCCCGCATTCTCGATGGCAACCCTGGTGGCAGCATCGAGCTTCGGCGCCATGGCCACCTTCTCCACCTTCCAGTTCCTGTACATGGGGTGAGCGTCCAGAAAACGAGCAACATGGCCCTGGAAGGCCGGCAGGTGGGGTACGAGCTTCAAGGCGGAACGCTTGCAGGTCCCGAAGCGGAGGACTTCGTCGTCTTCATTGAATGCGACTAGGTCGATCTCTGTGCCGGCGCGGTCCCAGTAGCCCTGGATGCGGCGAGTCAATGGGAAGTCCCCGATCCCCTTGCGGCTGCGTTCTTCGTATAGCTGACCGACAAGCCGCTCAAAGCCGAAGCCCTCTGCGTTGCGAAGGCGCGCATCGGCCTGTTCGACGAGAACAGACTCAGGACGGAAGTTGATGGCCGAGACGGAATTGGCCAAGCCGGCGAGCCAAGAGCGCAGGAAGTTGTCACGGAGGTAGTAGCGGCCTCTCTTTGCCTTCTTCTTTGCGAAGACCGGGAGGCGCTTCTCGACCATGCGGTGTTTGTCGATGAAGATCTTCAGGTAGCCGCCAACCTGCTCAGCGGTTTGGGGGCTCATGGCCTTCACGTGGGCAACGAGATCGCCGTGGGTGCAGCCGGGGCGCCGCGCGACGTACTTGAGGACGACATCGTAGCGGCCCCGGAGCTGGCTCAGGAACCAGCTCTCGGCCTCGCTTCGTAGTGGTGAGGAGCTTCGAAGGAACATGCGGGAGAGTAGCTCTCTCCGGCCGGAGCCCAAGACGTCCTGCTCGTAGCAGTCTCGATAGAACTTGGGGACACCCTCGAAGATGTTCCAGAGGAAAAGGAGGCGCTCGGAGTCGTCGTCGGCATGCTCTTGGAGGATGGAGCGAACTGACGCGACGTCGAGGTGGTCAAGCTCGATGTGGTCCGTGGTTCGGTTGTACAAGGGCGCCGTACGATCCTCGAGGAGGGCCACGAGCTCCGTGTGGATAGAACCGAGCACGAAGACGCCACCCGGCACATTGGCGGCGTCGGCGGAAAGCTCGTCCACGGCGGCTTGGAGGTGAGAGGTGAACTCGTGGAGATGCTTGCGGCTGAAGTACTGGAACTCATCCAGAGCCACGATGAAGCCGCCACGGGCCAGCTCCCCGACCGCGCGGGCCAGCTCCTTCAGGCTGGAAGGCCGCGGGAAGTGAAGGGGATCGAGGTCGAAGGTGTCCATCGAGTCCGAGACGGCCGAAAGCACTCCCGCGGGAACAGAGTTCGGGATCTGGACGTAGAGCAGCTTGTGAGCTCCGGCAGCCTTCAGGGCCTGCTGGATCAAGGTGGTCTTCCCGATCCGCCTGCGTCCGGTGATGCGGGCGAAGAACCAGCGCGGCCTTCGCAGGATGCCCTCCAGCTCGGTCAGCTCGGAGCTGCGTCCGTAGAAACCCCAAGCCATGAGATGCTCCACGAGGCTAAGGTAATTTCTTTTAGCTTAGCCTGGGCCGGGCTGCAACCCATTGGACATCCAAATGTTTCGGCGACATCGCCCACCCGAATAACACCCGGGATCGAGGAGCTTGGGTCGGCATGCGGCCGTGGTTGGCGTGAAGTGGGCGTCAACGGCCTCGCGTCGTCGTTCGCACCTGTTCGCCCCAAGTCGCGTCAGCTCCGCCATGTGCGCGTGGGCGTCCTTGTAGATTAGAGCTGCTTGGTGAGCAGCTGCACGCGGACCTCGAGGGCGTCCTTGAGCACGTCCGAACCCAGGTCGGTCTCCCGGGCGCGTTGCTGGAGGATTCCGGCTTCAACGAGACCGTGGCGCGCGACGGCGCGGACGAAGCGCTGGTCCTTCTCGCGCCAGGCGACGCACTTGGAGATGACGAGGTCGTGCACCTCCAGGCACCACCCCGTGGCTCCCCGGGTGTTGGCGTTGCGTACGGGAACCAGGCGCTCTTGCCACCCGTCTGGAAGGACCGCGGTGTTTGGGCCCACCCCCTGGGCGTAGTAGCCGAAGGTTTCGTGGAAAGGGGAAAGCTCGCCGATGCTTCCGTCCACCAGGTCCGCTCTGTCTGGCCTGTTCTTCGGGTAGACGTCAGCCTCGACCGATATGCAAAGCTCGGCTGGGGCATCGGGGAACTGCCCCAGAATGGCCTGGCTGCCGATCACGACGAGCTCGTCGTCCTGCGCGATGGTCGTCGCAGCGCGGATCACGTGCTCGAGCTGCTCCCGCGTCATGGCGCTCCGGCCTGCCGGTCTCGCACGTCCCGCCAGATGCGCCACCGCTCACGGGCTTTGATTAGGCCGGCGAAGGGGGACACCTGCCTGAGCTCCCGCGCGGCCTCGCTGTCCTCGACGATGGCCTCGACGACCTCCGCCACCGGGCGCTCGAGGACACGCACCCACTTTCGAGCTAGGACCTCCGGCACCGGCCCGCCCTCGAGCCAACCGCGCACGCGAGCCCTGGTTTCGTCCAGAAGCGTCGAATCGCGAGCGAGGATGTCGGCCACGCGGCGATGGTAGGCCAGGCTCCTCTCTTCGGCCAGGCGGTGCGGATCCATGCGAAGATCGTAGCACTTTGGCTGCACGACACGGTAGCGCTTTTCGCCCGCAGCTACACTTCGCCAGCCTGGTCTCCAGGCCTTCGCCCCGCTTGCAGGAGGCCGGTCCTTCTGCTTTTCACCGGGCTCTCATGAGCACGCCCGACACCGACCGCGCCGAGATCGCGTTGGGGCTCGCACTGACCCCGGAGGGGCGCTTTCGCCTGGCGCGGGCCGTGGCGGAGGGGAGCGGCGCCGGCTTTGTCGCGGCGCGCGTGGCCGCCCGGCTCGAGGCCGCCTTCGCCGAGTCGCCCGGGGCCGGTTTGCTGCACCTCGGGGGCCGCGAGTTGGGCTCCGCGCTGCCCCCGTCGCTGAGCTACGGGCGGGAGCTGGCCCGTGTCTTCTTCCGGGAGCTGTGCGTTTGCGGGGCGGACGATTTGCAGCAAATCGTCCCTACGCGGGGTGTTTCGCCAGCGAAACACCTTGTTTCGCCCGATGCCACGGCGCAGGGCTCCGGGGTTGCGCTGGCGGCCCCGGCGGCCGAGCTTGCACGGCTCTCCCTTGGCGCCCCGCCAATGCCGGGCGCCGAGTACCTCGACGCGGACACCCTCCTCCTGGCCTGGGCCGAGATGGAGGGGGCGCTGCGGTGCGAGCTGGAGGCGCACGGAGGCGACGTCGGGGCCTGGGTGCAGGGGCTGGGGCCCGGGTGGCGAACGGTCGGTCGGGTCTGCTTCCACCTGGCCGAGAACAAGCAGGACGTGGAGCGCCCCTTCGCCTTCCTGGCCACCTACGCGCGCGAGCTCAATGCCGCGGCGCGGGTGCAGCACGTGCCGCTTGCGCGCTCCCTGCAGGAGTACGCCGGAGCGGGGGACAAGCCGAAGCTGCTCAACCTGCTCGAGCCCGTACAGCGCGCGGCGGAGCGCAGCGAGATCATCCGGGGCATGCTGTCGTCGCGATCCATCTACCGACCGCTGGCATGGACCGCGAAGGATGCCTACGCCTTCTTGCGGGACGTGCCGGTCTTCGAGGAGAGCGGCGTGGTGGTGCGGGTGCCGGACTGGTGGCGCCGCCGCGCCGCCGCCCGGCCCCAGGTGTCGGTGCGGGTTGGAGGCGGGCCGCCGACCGGGCTCGGCGTCCGGTCGCTGCTGGAATTCGACCTCCGCGTAACCCTCGACGGCGCCGACCTGAGCGAAGACGAGATGCGAGACCTGCTCGAGGGCGGCTCCGGCCTGCGCCTCCTCCGCGGGCGTTGGGTGGAGGTGGACGCGGCGCGCCTGCGTGAGGTGCTCGAGCACTGGCGGCGGGTCGAGCGGGAGGCGGACGAGGACGGCCTGAGCTTCATCGACGGGATGCGCCTGCTGGCTGGCGTGTCGCGGGTCGGCGCCGGCGACGGCCTCGAGCCCGAAACGCTGGCCTCTTGGAGCGAGGTCTCGGCTGGCGCCTGGCTCTCCGAGATGCTGGCCCGGCTGCAGCGGCCGGAGGAAGGCTGCGGCCTCGATCCCGGCGATGTGCTTCGCGGCACGCTGCGGCCCTACCAGCGCGAGGGGGTCGCCTGGATGCGGCTGCTGGCTGCGCTGGGCCTCGGCGGCTGCCTGGCCGACGACATGGGCCTGGGCAAGACCGTCCAGGTGCTGGCGCTCATGCTGCTGCTCGATCGCCGAAGGTCGCCGTCCGAAAAGGTGTTTCGCTTGCGAAACACCCCGCGTAGGGGCGTTCTGCTTCAGAACGCCCGCCCCGCCTACGAAGAGGGCCTTCCTGAGGTCCCGGGGCCGCACCTGGTGGTGATGCCGGCCTCGCTCCTGGGCAACTGGCGCGCCGAGATCGCGCGCTTCGCCCCGTCGCTCCGGACGCTCACCGCGCACCGCTCGGCGATGCCGCCGGACCAGCTCAAGGAGCTCGAGGCCGGCGCGCTCGACGGCGTCGACGCGGTGCTGACGACCTACGCCACCCTGAGCCGCCTCGGCTGGATGACCGAGCGCGCGTGGGGCCTGGTCGTGCTTGACGAGGCCCAGGCCGTCAAGAACCCCGGCACGCGCCAGAGCCGCTCGGTCAAGCGGCTGAAGAGCCACGCCCGTCTCGCGCTGACCGGCACGCCCATCGAGAACCGGCTGAGCGACCTCTGGTCGCTCTTCGACTTCCTGTGCCCGGGCCTTCTCGGCTCGGCCGCCGCCTTCGACAAGCAGGTCAAGGCCATGGAGTCGGACGCCGGGCGCGGCTTTGCTCCATTGCGGGCGCTCACGCGCAGCTACATCCTGCGGCGCCTCAAGAGCGACAAGCGCATCATCGCCGACCTGCCCGACAAGGTGGAGGTGCGCGACTACTGCGGGCTCACCGAGACGCAGGCCGCGCTCTACGAGCAGGCGGTAGCGGACCTCCAGGAGACCCTCGAGTCGACCGACGGCATGGCCCGTCGAGGGGCGGTGCTGGCGTCGATCCTGCGCTTCAAGCAGATTTGCGATCACCCGTCTCTGTGGCTCGGCGACGGTAGCTTCGAGCCCGCGCGCAGCGGCAAGCTCCGGCGCCTCGTGGCCATCTGCGAGGAGATCGCCGCCCGCCAGGAGAGGTTGCTCGTCTTCACGCAGTTCCGCGAGATGTGCGATCCCCTCGCGCGGGCCCTCGGCGACGTCTTCGGGCGGCCCGGGCTGGTGCTCCACGGCCAGACCCCGGTCGGGCAGCGCCCCCACCTCGTCGAGCGTTTCCAGGCAAGCGACGGCCCGCCCTTCTTCGTGCTCTCGCTGCGGGCGGGCGGCACCGGCCTGAACCTGACCGCCGCCTCCCACGTGGTGCACTTCGACCGCTGGTGGAACCCGGCGGTCGAGAACCAGGCCACCGATCGCGCCTACCGAATCGGCCAGAAGAAGAACGTGCTCGTGCACAAGCTCGTCTGCCGCGGCACGGTGGAGGAGAAGATCGACGCGCTCATCGCCGAGCGGAGCGCGCTGGCCGAGGAGCTGCTTGCCGGGACCGGTGAAGCGTGGTTGACGGAGCTGGACGGCGAGGAGCTCCTGCGGGTCGTTTCCCTGGACCTCGCGAGCGCGATGGAGGAGAGCTGATGGCACGCAGGCGCAGAGGGCGCGGTTACGGTGGCGGTCATGGCGGCTACGGCGGCTACGGCGGCTGGTCTCCCTACGTGCCGGTGGCCGAGCGGCGGCGCCAGGCGGCGCGTAAGGTCGCCGCCTTGAAGAAGAAGGGGCTCGCCGTCGCTCCGATCGTCGTCGAGGGCCGGCTCATCGCCAGGAGCTTCTGGGGCCGCGCGTGGTGCGAGAACCTCGAGCGCTACAGCGACTTCGAGAACCGGCTGCCGCGGGGCCGCACCTACGCGCGCAACGGCTCGGTCCTGCACCTGGCCATCGAGGAGGGTTGCGTCGACGCCCTGGTGCAGGGCTCGGAGACCTACGAGGTCGAGGTTCGGATCGCGCCGGTAGCCGCCGCGCGCTGGCAGGAGCTGGTGGAGCGCAGCGCCGGCGGCATCGACTCGCTGGTCGAGCTGCTGCGGGGGCGCTTCTCCAAGGCCGTCATGGAGGTGATGACCGAGCCGCGCGCAGGGCTCTTCCCGGCCAGCGCGGAGATCTCGTTTTCCTGCTCGTGCCCCGACTGGGCGAGCATGTGCAAGCACGTGGCGGCCGTCCTGTACGGCGTCGGCGCGCGCCTCGACCACGAGCCGGCCCACCTCTTCCGCCTACGCGGCGTCGACCCGGCCGAGCTCTTGGCCGGCGCGGTCTCGAGCGACCTGCTCGGCGGCGCGGACGACGCGGCGGGCGACGTGCTCGAGGGCGACCTGAGCGACGTCTTCGGCATCGACCTGGACCTCGGGTCTCCGGCGGTCGCGCCGGCGCCCCCCACCCCGAAGCCGCCGACCAAACGGCGCGAGCCGAGGCGGCCGGCCCGTCCGCACGGCGGGACCAAGGTGTCGCCGGGACCAGCTGAAAAGCCTGCGTCCAAGAAGACGAGCAAGGCAAGGCGCCCCCGCGCCACGGAGGTCGAGGCCGAGACCGTCACCCGCGCGGAGCTGATCGCGGCCGGCGTGCCCCCCGGCACCCTCTCCACGTGGCTGCACCAGGGGGTCCTCGAGAAGACTGGCCGGCGCGGGGTCTACCGGCACACCGCGGCATCGAAGGGGCGTCTGGCGAGCCGCGCGGCGCCGCCAGCGCCCCCTGCGGC
>CAZQPP010000353.1:0-8894 GCA_964594295.1 uncultured Myxococcales bacterium
GCCGGCGGGTGCGTGAACGCCCGGGCGGGGGGGGCGCTGGTGCCTTCGTGGGGGCACGCGTGGGGGGGGGGGCAGGGCTTGGGGTCGCCGCCGACGCAGACACCAGACGTGCACTCGTCCGAGCGCGTGCAGGCGTTTCCGTCGTCGCAGGGCGCCCCCGTCTCCTTTACCCGGTCCACGCAGAGGCCGGTCGAGGGGTCGCACATGCCCTCCGCGTAGCACTGATCCGGCGGCGGGCACTCCAGGAGATCGCTCCCAACGCAGACGCCCGACCTGCAGCCGTCCGAGCGCGTGCAGGCGTCGCCGTCGTCGCAGGGGTGGTCCTCGGGCCTCGCGGGGTCGCTGCAGGTGCCCGTCTGCGGATCACACTCGCCGGTGTCGTGGCACTGGTCGCTGGGGGCGCAGCTGACGGGGTCCTCCCCGGTGCAGACGCCGCCGCGGCAGACGTCGCGCCGGCTGCAGGCGTCCCCGTCGTCGCAGGCGAGGCCCTCGACCCCTCCAGGCTCGTGCAGGCACGCGCCGGTGAGCTTGTCGCAGCTGTCGAGCGTGCAGGCGTCGCCGTCGTCGCAGAGCTTGGGCCCGTCGTCGACGCAGCCCACCTCCGTGGGTGACACGCACGCGGTGACGCCGCGCATGCAGAGCCCGCCCGGGTGGGTGTTGCAGAGACGGCCGACTTCGAAACCCTCGTCGACGACGCCGTCGCAGGTGTCGTCCATGCCGTTGCAGCGCTCCCTCGGCTCAGGCGTGCAGCAGTCCTCCGGGCAGGTCTCGCCGGTCTCTGCGAGCTCGGGGCAGGGGCTGCAGACGCCGTCGCCGCAGTGCCCGCAGTCGATGGGGCAGTTGAGGAAGTGCTCGGGGTTCATGTGGGCGCAGGCGCAGTCCCCGCAGTCTTCGCTGCAGTCCTCGGGGCAGGAGCCCGGGCCGCCGTCCTCGGGCTCGCAGGCGCCGTTGCCGCAGGTGCCGGCGGGACAATCGTCGGGGCAGCTCCTCGGGGTCTCGCGCTCGTCGCAGGTGCCGTTGCCGCACCCGAGCTTGCAGTCCTCCGGGCATGACTCGGGGTCCTCGCCGCAGCTTGGCCCCATGCAGTAGCCGTCACCGCAGAACACGCTCCACTCCGGCGAGGGACAGCAGTCCTGCGGGCAACTCGACGGGCTCTCCCCGCAGGCCGAGCAGATGCCGTCGCCGCAGGTCGCGCAGTCGCAAGGGCAGCTGAACATGTTCTCGTTCTCGGACTCCCTGCACTCGCCGTCTCCGCACGAGCAGAAGAACTCCGCGATGTCGTCGACCTCTCCGTTGCAGTCGTCGTCTATGCCGTTGCAGGTCTCCTCTGAAGGCTCTCTCGCGTCGCAGGCACCCCAGCCGGTGGTGCCTTCGCAGACCTCGTGGCCCTGGCAGGCGAAGTAGTCACCCCAGGTCTCGCAGGGGCGCGCGATGCCGGCGGTGGCGGCGGCGCAGCACTGCCCCGCCTCGGCGAGGGCGCAGACCCACCGGAGCCCGTCGTGACCGGCGACGGCGGCCTCGGTGCACAGGAAGCCGCCCGGACACGGCTTGCCGAGCCCGAGGCAGGGCGAGGCGCAGTAGCCGGGGGTGCCCACGCCCGCTGACACGCAGTAATTCGCGCCGCCGCAGTCGGCCTGGCTCGAGCAGGGGAGGCAGGTGGTCGCCCCCAGCGGAAGGCAGGCGGCGAAGCGGCCGAGATCGGCGTCCTCCCAGATCCGGCAGGTCCACCCGGCCGGACAGTCGTCGTCGCACGGCACCGTGCACATGTAGCCGTCAGGGCCCTCGGCGCACACGCCGCCCGCGCAGTCGAAATCGCCTCCGCACACGATCCCGAAGCGGCCCGAGGGTGCCGCCGGCGTGTCGTCCTCAGCCGTGGTGTCGCTCAGCCCTTCAGGCGCCGTGTCTCCAGGAGCCAGGTCCTCGGTCGACCCCTCATCCTCTCGCGCTCCGCCCGGGTCCGAGAGCTCGAAGCTCCCCTCTCCAAGGCACGACGGCCCGAAGGCGAGGAGGGCGACCGCCAGGCAGGCCTCGAGGCTCGGCCGGGGCGGCCTCACGGGCTCCCTCCCTCGCAGGGCTCGGGCGCGGCGCTCCAGGCGTGCCTCGAGGCCTCGGGCAGGCAGCGCAGGCAGGAGTCCTCCGCGCTCTCGGCGCCTTCCTCTACGCAGGCAGCGTCTATGCGGCAGCCTTCGACGACATCGTTGAAGCACTCACCGGTGCTCCCGTCGCAGGAGTCCGCGGTGCACGGCAGCGCGTCGTCACAGTCGCGGGGCAGGGCGACGCACTCCATGCCCGGCCCGCCGGGCGCGCAGGCGAGCGCGCCGTCGAAGCAGGGGCCGGCCCCGTGGTCCTCGCAGGGTTCTCCCGCGCCGAGGACGTCGTCGGTCACCCCGTCGCAGTCGTTGTCTTCGCCGTCGCAGACCTCCTCCTCCCTGGTGCAGCAGTCCTCGAGGCAGCTCGACGGGCTCTCGCCGCAAGGGGAGCAGATCCCGTCGCCGCAGGTGTGGCAGTCGCAGGGGCAGGACTCGATCGTCTCGGTCCCTTCGTCGCACGCTCCGTCGCCGCAGTCGCAGCCCGGCCCGAGGCCTTCGTCGGTCTCGCCGTCGCAGTCATCGTCGGCGGCGTTGCAGATCTCGGGGCCCGGCTCGCCGCCCTCACACGCGACAGGGGGATCGGGAGCGCAGACGGAGAGGAGCCCTTCGCCAAGCCCCTTGACGTCGACGCAGCTCCACCCGTCCGGGCAGCCTGCCTCGCAGGGCAAGGTGCACACGCTGGCGTCCTCCGTCTCCAGACACCATCCGCCGGGGCAGTCCTCGGCCCGCAGGCAAGCCTCGCCGACCCGGGCCGTCGCGGTGGCGTCCGGCTCTGTCGCGACGTCCGCGCTCGGCGCGGCGGCGCCGTCGCTCCCTGCACCGTCCTCCGGTTCTCCGCCGCCGACGATCTCAGGCGCCGCCTCTCCGTCCGCGCCGTCTGCGGCTGGGCTCCCGCGCGTCTCGGGGTGGGGCTCGATGCAGGCGGCGCCGCAGAGGCAGATCACGCAAAGCCAGAGTGCTGGGGCTGACATGTACACCGCCCGGCACACCGCTCAGAACCTCCCCGCCAGCACGACACCCGTGCCGTCCAGCGAGAGCAGCGCCCCGGCCGGCTCCGCACCGTCGCCGCTCAGCAGCAGCGCCGCGCCCACCGCCACGCTGGCGGCGCCGGCGCCGAGCGACGCCCAGGCAAACCCCTCTCGGAGCCGCATCGCATGGTCCGCGTCGTCGTAGAGGCGCTTGCGCTCCGAGTCGCTCAGGCCCGCGTCGGGCTTCGAGTAGCCGTCCCGGACCTCCCGCGCCGAGCGCGCCCAGGCGTAGAGCCCGCCGCCTCCTGCCATGAGCGCCGCGCCGCCGCCGAGCAGGGCCCAGCCCAAGGTGTTCCCCGCCGGAGCCGCGGCGGGTGTGATCCGAATGCTCTCGGGCAGCGATTCGGGGGTGCGCGGCCGGGCCTCCTCAGCGCTTGGAGGCTGTCGCTGTGCCGGCCCCATCCGGATCGCCGGCAGCGGCACGAGGCTCAGCTCGAGGTTGGTCCCCCGGCCGGCGACGACGGGCACCTCCTCGCTCTCCGGCCGGAACCCCTCCGCCGTCACGGAGACCACGTGCCGCCCGGCGGGCAGCCCGACGCTCCTGCCCGCTCCGACCCGTTGCCCGTTGACCTCGACGGTCGCAGCCTCGGGCCGAAGCGTGAAGCGCAGCCAGCCGTAGCCGACCCCGCAGCCGGTGCCGTGCTTCTCGAGCCCGACCCGGATCGCGCCCAGCTGGCCCTCGTCCGGCTCGAGGTCCCGGGCGACCAGAAGCGCCGCGAAGGCCTCGCAGGGCCGCCCGAGGGCGGCGAGGACGGTAGCGCGCACCATGGCCGTGCTGGCGTTGGGCACGTGCTCGAAGGCCCGGTCGGCGGAGCGGAGGGCGCCTTCGAGGTCGTCGCTCCCGTAGAGCCGGCGCGTCTCCTCGTGGGCCTCGCGCGCCTCTTCGATGTCCTCGGCGGTGGCGGGGCGATGGTCCGGGTGCTCGGGCAGCACGGCCGGCGGCGGCTCGGAGGCCAGGGCGGCGCCCGGCGGGCCCGCGTTGAGCACGAGGAGTCCCAGCAGGAGCGTCGCGGCCGGTGTGCTCGGCCTGCTCATTCACCCATCTCGCCAGGAGCCGCCTCGGGGTCTTGCCTTGGCTCCTTGAACTGCAGATCGGGTAGT
This sequence comes from uncultured Myxococcales bacterium, assembly GCA_964594295.1. Taxonomy (GTDB): domain Bacteria; phylum Myxococcota_A; class UBA9042; order UBA3505; family UBA3505; genus CAZQPP01. The sequence goes on from CAZQPP010000353.1 coordinate 4,220, forward strand.
GGCGGTTTGGGCTCTCGTGGGGGCGGAGGTGCCTCGACCTTCGCCGCCGCCAGCACGACGCGCTTCTCTGCGGTCGCTCCGGCGGCGAGGTGAACGCTGATCCTCCTCGCCAGGTAGCCCTTGCGGACGATGCGCAGGCGCTGGGGGCCGTCGGAGGCCGGGAGCTCGAGGTCGCAGGGGGTCTTGCAGATCTCGTGGCGTCCCCGGTAGACGAGCGCGCCGGCGGGCTTGCTCTTGAGGATCAGCCTTGCGGTCTGTGGCGCCTGGGCGATCGCGGGCGGCTCGATCGGCTCGGGCAGCTCGATGGGCTCGGGCGGCTCGGTCGCGGGCGGCTCGGGCGCCGGCGGCTCGGTCGCGGGCGGCTCGATCGCCATCTGCACGGGGGCCGCCTGCTCGGGCTCGGGCGCAGTCGTCGCCGGCTGCGTGACGATCTCTGCTGTCTTCGCCTCCGGTGGCCGCTGGCGCGTCCCGTTGGCCTCGTCGCCGGGCCAGGCGAGCGCGGCCACGGCGACAGCGACTACGAGCGCGACCGCCGCCGCGCCCACACGCCGGACGTGCTTCTTCGCCGAGGGACCCGCCTCCCCGGCCGCGGGGCTCCAGTCGACCTCGCTGGTGGCGGCCAGCGCGGCTTCGGGCTCGAGCTGCTGCGGCTCCTCCAGGGAGGCTGCCGGGGTGCTCGGGTCGGTAATCGCCCTCGTGGTACGCTGCGCCGTCGGAGAGTCCACCGGTGCTGGGGTGGGTGGGAGCACAGACGCGGCTTCCGCTTCCATCGCCGGCCTGGTCGGCCTCGCCGGCTTGCGAAGCTCCTTCTCGGGGTCGACCTCTCTGCCGGCCTCCACGGCCTCGAGGACCGTCAGGAGCGCCGCGGCGCTCGCCGGCCTCCCGTGGGGCTCCTTGCAGAGCAGGGCCCGGTGCAGCACGGCGAGAGCCTCGGGGAGCGCCTCGCCTGACGGGAGCGGGTCGGGCAGGGGAGGCGGCGGCTTCTCCATGTGCTGAGTCAGCAGCGTGGTCCGGTCGGTCGCCTGGAAGGGCGGCGCGCCGGTGAGGAGCTCGGTGAGGATGCAGCCGAGGGCGTAGAGGTCCGTCCGGAAGTCTACCGGCTGCGACTTGACCTGCTCGGGCGCCATGTAGCGCGGCGTCCCGACGGCCATGCCCGTGTCGGTGAGGCCATCCGACTCGGAGGAGTCGGCGCCGACGACCTTCGCTATGCCGAAGTCCATGACCTTCAAGAACTCGCCGCCCTCGCGGGTGTGCATCAGGAAGATGTTGTCGGGCTTGAGGTCCCGGTGAACGATGCCCTCGGCGCCGGCGTCCACGAGGGCGCGGCACACCTGCGCGAGCAGGGCCGCCGCGGGGGCGGGTGCCAGCGGAGCATCCCTGGCGATGAGCGAGGTCAGGGTGCGTCCGCGGAGGTACTCGAGGGCCAGGAAGGGGGTGCCGGTCTCGTCGTCGATGCCGAAGTCGTAGACGCGCACCACGTGGGGGCTGCTCAGCCGGCTCGCCGACTTGGCTTCGAGCAGGAAGCGGCGCAGGTGGCGAGGCTCGCGCAGGTGCTCCGCGTGCAGGGTCTTCAGCGCCACCGGGCGGTCGATGCCGAGCTGGGTGGCCAGGTAGACCCTGCCGAAGCCACCCTTCCCGATCATGCGCTCTATGGCGTAGCGCTCGGCGAAGACCTCTCCGGCGCGGGCGTCTCCGGTCGCCTCCTCGAGGAATGACTGGCGGACCGTGGGGAAGCCGTCGTCGGGACACCGGCGCGAGTCGCAGACCCGGCCGCAGATCGGGCACAATCTTGTGTCGGTCTTGGCCGCCATCCAGTGTCCTGTCACGCAGATTCGATTGGCTCTTCGCCGGCCCTCACCGCATTCTTGCTCGGGCCCCCTGGGGAGGCAAGCCAAGCCCTGACCGGGCGGTCGATTCTGTCACAGCTTTGTCATCTGTTTCCCGGCGAATTCCGTGCCTTGCGAAGCCCGGTCTGTTTTCAGAGGGTTTTCCACAGGTTTCTCCTAAGTGCCCGAAATTGCGCGCATTATTTTTCCACATCGCGCAACTGTCTGTGGATAAAGGGTTTCTTGCGGGGCTCAGGAAGTGCTGCGTTTTCGCCGCACTACGAGCCTCTCGCGTGACGCTCCAATCCGGCCTCAGTCGTCATTGAGCTGCAACGCGCGAAGCTCCGACCACAGCGCTTCGTTGGTGCGGCGGATAGCGTCGAGGTCGCCGCGCAGGGCGGAGACCTGGCCGGCCGGCGGGCGGCTCTTGCGCGCTCGGCTCAAGGCCTCTGAGGCTCGGCGGCGGACGCGGCCGTCCCCCGGCACCTGCGTGAGCGCGGAGAGGATCGCCTCGCCCCTCGGGCCGCCGAGGCGGCCGGCGGCGTCGATGAGCGCGAGGCGGATGCGGAAGGTGTCCTCGCGCTGCAGGCTCTCGAGCTCGGCCCAGACGCGGTGGCGCAGGGCGGAGGTCTTGGAGACCGCACGCAGGGCGCTGACGCGAGCGGGCTCGGGTTGGCCGCGGCGCAGGAAGGGCAGGATCTGCTCCACCGCCTCCTCCGTGTCGAGGGTGGCGAGGCCGTCGAGGGCGCCGGAGCGGATTATCTCGACCCAGGAGGGGCGGCCGAGGGCCTCGGTGAGCGCCTCGAGGGCGTCTTCGTGGCGGCTCTTGCCCAGGGAGCGGGCCGCCTCGGCCTCTACGAAGTAAGACGCATCACCTCCCTTGAGCCAGCCGGCGAGGGCGGCCCCGGCCTCGGGGTGGCGGAAGCTTCCGAGGGCGCGGGCGACGGCGCGGCGGACCTTGGGGTGCTCGTGGCCGCGGGCTTCGAGCAGGGCCCGACGCGCATCGGGAGTGCCGACACGGCCGAGGGCGCGCGCGGCTTCGCCGGCGACTCCCCAGAAGGGGTCTTCGTTCAGCGCCCGCTCCAGGGCCGCGACGGCGTCGGGCTGGCGCTTAGTGGCCAGCTGGCTCGCCGCCTGGGTGCGAGCTGCCGAGGTGGGGCCGGCCTCGAGCGCGCCGGTGAGCCACGCCAGCGGCGCGTTGAGGCGGCAGGTGGCGAGCACGCTCAGGTAAGGGTCGGCGCTCATGGCGAGCACGGTGCCGTCGAGCGGGATGAGGTAGGTCTGCCTCTTCTCCGAGAGCGAGAGCTTCTCGGTGTGCTCGCCCTTGTCGGTCTTAATCCACAGGGGGAGGGTGAGCCGGTAGGGATCGCCTTCGTAGCGCTGGCTCAGGCTCACGCGCAGGCGCGAGGTCGAAGGCTCCTGCGAGGCCTTGATCGTCAGGTCGGGGTGGCCGGCCCGGTGCACCCAGGTCTCGAAGAAGGGGATCGGGTTTCGCCCGGTGACCTCCCGGACCGCGGCCTCGAGGTCGTGGGTCTCGACGAGGTCGAAGCGGTGGGTGTCGAGGTAGGTGCGGGCGACGCGGCGGAAGCTCTCCTCGCCGAGCTCGTGCATCAGCATCCAGAGCACGAGGCTCGCCTTCTCGTAGAGGTGCCGGTCGAAGAGGTCGATGGGCTCCTTGTAGCGGTTGGTGACGATGGGGCGGCGGTATCGCCCTCGCTCCTCCGAGAGGTAGGCGCGGCGGTTCTGCAAGACCGCGTGCAGGGCCTCGTCCTCGCCCTTGTGGTGGCGCTTCCAGATCACCTCCATGAAGGTGGCGAATCCCTCCTGCAGCCAGGCCTGGTCCCAGGAGCGGCAGGTCACGAGGTCGCCGAACCACATGTGGGCGAGCTCGTGGGAGACGAGGCCGTCGGCGTCGAAGTCGAGGCCGGCGCGCTCGTCGAAGATCACCCGGTCGGTCTGGAAGGTGGCCGTGGTGTTCTCCATGCCCCCGAAGACGAAGTCCGCGACGGCGACCTGGCTGTACGAGCCGTAGGGATAGGGCACGCCGATCCAGTCGGCGTAGCAGGAGATCATCTCCGGAGTGCGGCAGAAGGTGCGCCGGAGCGCCTCGGACTGCTCTTTCTCGCCGTAGTAGCGCACAGCGACCACCCCCTCGGCCTCCTCGATGAGCTCGAAGCGCCCGATCGCGAGGGCCACGAGGTAGGGGCTGTGGGGCACGTCGAGGCGGTAGTGGTAGACGGCCTTCGTGCCCTTCTTCGCGCTCTTCTCGACGCAGTCCCCGTTCGAGACGGCGACGAAGCCCTCCGGCACCCTCACCCGGATCTCGCTCGTGCCTTTCTGCGCCGGGGTGTCGAGGCAGGGGAACCAGTGCCGGCTGTCCTCGTCCTGGCCCTGGGTCCACGCCTGCGTCGGGTGGTCGGGGTAGTCTTCATCGGGCCGCACGAAGTAGACGCCCGCGACCGGGTCCTGCACCTCGTAGCCGACCTCGAGCTCCGTCTCCTCGCCTGCCCCGAGGGGCTCCTCGAGGAGCACCGTCAGCGAGCTGCCGTCGTAATGATGCTCAACCGCCTTCCCGCCGGCGCGGACCCTCGAGATCCGCATGTCCACGGCGTCGAGGCGTACCTGCTTGAGCTCGTCGGCCACGGCCTGGAGCCGCAGGGAGGCGCTCCCCCACAGGCGCCGGGCCTCGATGTCCACCTCGATGTCGAGCGCGACGTGGCGCTGGCGGAGGGGGGTGGAGGGCGCGTAGTTGGGCGGTGTGCCCTTGGGGGCGAAGGCCTCGCGGTCGGCGCGCACCAGGCTCACCATCCGCTCCAGCTCGTCGTCGTAGGTCTCGGACGGCCCGCCCG
>CAZQPP010000354.1:0-8889 GCA_964594295.1 uncultured Myxococcales bacterium
CGGGTAAAGATCGGGCTCGGGCGCCGGCCTTCGGCCTGGGCTCGGGCCCGAGCCCAATGTTGCCAGACGGCCCGCGCGCGCTATCGTCGCCACAAGATGCTGGCCTGCCCCACCTGCCACGGCCGCCTCGTGCGGCACGCCGAAGACGGCGTGGTCTTTCGCTGCCACACCTGCGGCGGCCAGGGACACACCGTCTCGCTGCTGCGGCACCGCGGCGCGGACCCGGCCGAGCTCGGCAAGCTCTGGGCGCTGATCCGAGAGGCTCCCGACGCGGTCGGGCGGCGCTGCCCGCACTGCTCCATGGACATGCCCGAGGTCTGCATCACGGGCCCCGAAGGCCTGCTCCTCCTCGACGGCTGCCCGCGCTGCTACTTCATCTGGTTCGATCGCGGCGAGTACCGCCAGCTCCCGCGCAGGGAGGAGCCCGAGGAGCGGGAGCTCCCCCTCGAGGCTCGCAGGGCCATCGCCGTCGCCGCCGCGGACCACGTCGCCGGGCGGCAGGAGGTACCGGAGGGCGAGGTGCAGCCCACGGCATTCCAGTGGGTGGCCAGCGCCGCGCGCTTGCCGGTGATGTTCCACACCCACGAGAGGGCGGGCAGGCCGTACGTCACCTGGGGGCTGTGCGCCGCGATGGCCCTGGTGATGTTGATCTCGCTGTTGTGGGAGCCCGATCTGGTGGAGCGATGGGGCTTCATCCCGGCAGCCTGGAGCCGCTACCTGGGCCTGACGACGGTGACGAGCTTCTTCGTGCACGGCGGCGTGCTGCACCTGCTCGTGAACGGCTACTGCCTGCTGGCCTTCGGCGACAACGTGGAGGATCTGCTCGGTCAAGGCCGGTACGTGCTCCTCCTGCTGGCCTCCACCGTTGTCGGCTGCATTGTGCACGGGGCCTTCACCTCGGCGCCCGGCATACCGCTGGTCGGCGCCAGCTCCGGCGTGGCCGGCGTCGCGGTCTTCTACGCCTTCGCCTTCCCGCAGGCCCGCGTCGGCATCATCAACCTGCTCGCGCCCTGGCGCCTGGTGCAGATCTCCATGCCCGTGATGGTGGCCATCTACTTCGCCGGGGAGTGGCTGAGCGTCGCCGTCCAGAAGGACCCCGCCGGCTCCGTCGCGCACTTCGCCCACCTGGGCGGCGCCGCCGTGGGCCTGATCGCCGGGGGGGTGATGCGGACCGAGCAGGAGCGCAAGCGGTTGATGTCGTCCTGAGAGCTGCCCGTCTCCAGGCTGGCATCCCTTCGAGAGCTTTGGAAGACTGCCCGCCGTGCGAACGCTAGGACCATGCCTCACCCTGCTCGCCACCCTGGCGCTGTGCGCGTGCGCAGCGGAGGAAGGCGCGGAGGACTGCCTCCCCGGCTCCCGCATCTGCGACGGCAACGTCGTAATGGTCTGCGACCCGGAGCTCCGGACCTTCAAGCCCGAGCGCACCTGCCCGCTGAGGGCCGAGTGCGTCTCGGGAAAGTGCTCGCCCGTGGGCTTCTCGGACGTCGGCATCGAGGGCACGCCCGACCCGGGCGACAGGCCGGACCTCTCGGGCACCGGCGGCGCGGACGGGCGGGCGGACCCAGGCCTTGGCAATGACACGGAGCAGGGCGCCAGAGATCCGGGAAGCGCCCGAGACCCCGGCAAGCCCGAGGATCCCGGCTGGCACTACCTCGACCCGGGCAAGCAGCCGGACCCCGGCTTCGTGCTGGTCGACCCCGGGCCGGAGCCCGACCCCGGACACGACCCAGGTCCGGCGCCGGAAGACACGGCCTCCGACGACGCTCACGATCCGGGCCGGCAGCAGGACGACGGCGCAGTGGACACCACATCGGGGGACCCGGGCGGTGAGGACGCGGGCGGCGACACCGACAACGGCGCGCTCCTCCCCTTCGGTTGCGACGGACCGGCTCCGCGCTACGTGCTCGCTCCCGGAGAGGCGCCCTTCAGGCCCGAGAACCACCGCCCCGTCTACGAGAAGGTGACGAACATCATCGTCACGGGAGACCTGACCCGCGTGCGCTGGCACCCCTGCGGCAAGTTCGCCCTGGTCCTCGGTGCCGGATCGGACACGCCGGTGCTGCGCTACGACGCCGAGACCTTCACCATCGAGCAGATCGCGGTCCTCGACGGCTCGGTGCTGGACCTCGACGCCGACCCGGGCGGCCGCTTCTTCCTCATGGTCGGCGTCGCCGGCGACGACACCGGAGCGATGTGGCGCGCGACCGTGGGTGAGGAGGGCCAGGTGACCATCCAGCACGAGGCCTCCATCCCCTTCGGGAGAGACGGCGTGGCCATCGAGGCTGAGCGCGACGGGAGCGCCTGGGTCGTGGGCTCCCGCTCCGAGGTGGGCGGCAGCTCCCAGAACGGGCTGCACCTGTGGACCGAGGCCGAGGGCTTCACCAAGAGCCGTGTCTGGGCCGGGGGCGGGCTCACGGACCTCATGTGGATCTCACCAGCGCTCTACTCGGGCAGCCGAGCGATAGTCACCTCGGAGGGCTCCTTCGGCAGCGACAGCCGAAGCTGGGTCCTCCAGACCGACATGCTCGTCTCCAACAACTTCAGGGCGAGCTTCGGCAACCCGGGGGGAGCTGCCTGGCGACCGGGTGGCGGCTACGGCTTCGTGACCGGCTGGACCTCCAACAAGGTCTACGTCTTCGACGGGCAGTGGACGAGCAAGAGCCTGCCGGGGGTCGGCACCGCGGCCAGCCCCCAGGCCATAGGCTTCCACCCCTCGGGGCAACGGGCGCTGGTCGTAGGGTCGGTCATCGGCAGCCCGCTCGAGGCGGTCGTCATCGAGCACCGCCCGCTCGGCGCCGCGGGCCACGACCCCAGCGCCTACCTCGACGCCTCCATCACGGGCTTCGAGGACACCCCGTGGTTCGGCCGCAGCAGCATGCACCTGCTCTCCATAGACTGGCGCCCGCACAGCCGCTGCGATGAAGGTCTCATCGCCGGCGCCGACACCGGCAGCGCCTTCAGCCCCACCTTCGGCACCCTCGCCCGCTTCTACGACCCGGACGACCCGACCTGCGCGGCCATGCCCTGAGTGGCGTGGCTCGCGGTATCGAGGCCCTCAGTCCTCTTCGTAGACCGCGTACTCCAGGCCCATGATCCCCATGATGTCGCCGATGACCACGTCCGGGGAGCGGTTGGTGTTGACGATGACGACGTTGTCGTCGCCGCGCTCCGCGTGCCACCTGTCGACGTTGGCGAAGGCGTTGCGGACGAGATCGCCCGAGACCTCGACGTCCTTGGTGGCGCGCGCGGTCTGGCGCCTCACCGACAATGAGATCGGGATGTCGAGGCGCATGAAGATGTCGGGGGTCAGGACGTGGGGCGCGATCTTCTCGTCGTAGATGTCGAGGAAGGTCCGGTCGTTGGCGACCGTCGAGTAGGCCCAGTGCACGCCCATGTGGCTCTCCTCGAAGACCACGACGTCGGGCTCGTTTCTCAGGATCTCCTTGACCTCCTCGGCTCGGGCCGGCACCGCGTCGATGAGCATGTCGGTGAGCTCGCGGCGATGCTCCATGACCTTGAGCCCATGCTCCCTGACCAGCACGGTGACGAGCTCGGGGAGGATCCGCACCTGCCGCGGGAAGTAGATCTTGAAGAGGTTGCTGACCTCGGTCTTGCCGGTGGTGGGCTTTCCTTCGAGGATGATGTGGCGGTGTTTCATGTCGGCTCCGCGAGCTGTGCGTCTGGTCTCTGCGGGGACTGCATCATGCCGGGCCTCGCGGTGCAAACGCACCGGCAAGTGCCGGACCCGGCACGCGACCCGGGCCCGGGCTCGACAGAGGAGCGCCCCATCTGAGATCCTGTCGGGCGAATCGACAGGCTCGGAGGCTGCGATGGCAGGGACGCTCAGGTTGGGGTTGTCGTGTCTGCTCGGGTTCGTTGTGCTCGCGCCGCTCGCCGGCTGCGACTCGAGCGATGGCTCCCGGGAGGGGACCACGGTCGACGAAGGGAGCAGCGTGGTCGTGCCGCCGGACGGCGCGGGCAGCAGCACGGACGAAGGTGCGCCGCCCGTGACGCAGACCGACACCGGCTCCGAAGCCGACCCGGGGAGCGGCCTCGTGGACACGCACACGCCAGCCGATGACGTCGAGGAGCACTTCGACGTGCTCGGGCCCGAGGTGCTCGCCCCCTTCGACGTCATGGAGATGGACTTCGGGGACTACGACGTCGGAGACGTCTTCGAAGCTCCGGACATCGACGACGTCATCGAGACTCCTGACATCGACGACGTGGCAGAGATGCTCGACATCGACGACATCTTCGAGGATTACGACGTCGGAGACGTCTTTGAGGATTACGACGTCGGAGACGTCTTTGAGATTCCCGACATCGAGGACGTGGCGGAGATGCTCGACATCGACGACGTCATCGAGGCCCCAGACATCGAAGAGGTCTTCGAGCTACCCGACGTGGAAGAGGCCGCCGACACGGCCACGGCCTGCTCCACGTGCCGCTCCGCGTGCAGCGCGCAGCGCACCTCGTGCTCGTCACAGTGCGGCTCCGCCTACGGCGGCTGCATGTCCGCGTGCTCGAGCAGGTACTCGCAGTGCATGAGCGGCTGCCAGGGCAACCCCGCCTGCATGTCCGCATGCGGCTCGCAGCGCGGGCCCTGCGAGGGCCAGTGCTCGAGCGCACGCTCGGGCTGCGAGAGCAACTGCAGCAACACCTGGGGAAACTGCAACGCGGGCTGCCCCTGCGACTGACGGGGGAGAGCGCCCGACCTACTTGCGGCCGAGGATGCTCTTGAGGTCGTCTCGGACGTCGAAGAGGTTTCGGTAGAGAACCTCGTCGCCCTTCAAGCGCAGCCCGACGGACATGGTGCGCTGGTCCTGGGCGTGAAGGCGCACGAGCTCCTCGTAGTCCCCGACGGAGTCCTGCAGCGCCTTCTCGATCTCGCCTACCACAGCACCCGCGCGCGAGACCTTGGCCTCCTGCCACGGGGTCTTGCCGCGGCTCATGGGCCAGAGGGCGCCGAAGAGCTCGGTAGCCTCGTCATAGAGCCTCTGGAGATCCTCTGCCGAAGGCCCCTTGGGCTCTTCTGCGGCTTCCGCCTCGGGTTTCGCTGGGGCGTCCGTGCCGGCCATCTCGTCACCTTCTCGGAACGTGCCGCTGCTACCACGTGTGCGGGGCGCCGGCAAAGGCGATTGCCTTCGGCGCCGTGTTGTGTCCTACAACAAGGAGTTTCGCCAACAGCGCGCCGAACAGATGGAGATCGCCGTGCGCAAGGCCGAGAAGGCACAACGAATCGTGGAGATCTTGGAGGATCTCTACCCGCAGCCGCCGATCCCCCTGCTGCACAGGGACCCCTTCACGTTGCTCGTCTCCACGGTGCTCTCGGCCCAGACCACCGACAAGAAGGTCAACCAGGTCGTCCCGGCCCTCTTCGCGGTCGGCGGCGCCCCCGAGCAGCTCGCCCGGCTCGAGGTGGAGGAGATCAAGGAGATCATCCGCGAGGTGGGGCTCGCTCCTCAAAAAGCCAAGTCGCTCAAGGGCCTGGCCCGAAAGCTCGAAGAGGAGTTCGAGGGACGGGTGCCTCGCACGATAGAGGAGCTCACCAGCCTCCCCGGCGTGGGGCGCAAGACCGCCAACGTCGTGCTCGCCCAGGCCTTCGGCCAGCCCGCCTTCCCGGTCGACACCCACATCTTTCGTCTCGCCGGCCGCTGGGGCCTCAGCAAGGGCAAGACCCCGGATCAGACCGAGAGGGACCTCTGCCGCACCTTCCCGCGCGAGCGCTGGGCCAAGCTGCACCTCCAGATCATCTACTTCGGCCGAGAGCACTGCCCCGCGCGCGGGCACGACCTCGGCGCCTGCCGCATCTGCTCGTGGGCGGCGTCGAAGAAGAGGATCGCAGACGAGCTGGCGGCCAACGCCCCCAAGCGGCGAAAGCGGGGCTGAGGTTAGAAAGACCTCGGCGTCACGGAGACACTCCGGCCCCTCCTACTGTCCCACCAGGCGCCCCGAGCACTCCAGGAGCTCGTCTGCGCAGATGTTCTCGCCGAGGCACTCCCCGCAGGCCGCGCCTTCGTCGTGCCTGCTCTCCTCGAAGCACTCCTGGTGGCAGCAGATGGTCATGCAGCGCAGGAGCCTGGCGTAACAGCTCGCGCAGCTCCTCGTGAGGCCGGTCGCCTCCACCACGCAGGTCGTGCAGGGCTGGTCCACCCTGTCGCTCATCATGTTGCAGCTGTCGGTCGACGAGGTGCACGACGGCTCGGTCGAGCCGCAGCTCAGGGCTTCTTGGTGTCTGCCCGCCTCGAAGACCGGAGCGTCGACCGGACCGAGGCAGAGCAGCGTCGAGAAGCAGGGAGCGTTCAGCGCGCCCGGCGTGCCGTAGCTCTTCGGCGCGCTGGAGTCGTCGCTCAGCGTGTAGGCGAAGGGGCTCGCCTCCGGGGTGCGGCACCAGGCACCCTGGTAGAGGCCCTGGTTCGGATCGCCAATGCCAGGCCGCGGGCCGAGGTCCATGCCGCCGGCGTGGAGGGCCAGCTGGAAGGAGCGGCCGGCGGTGCCGTTGTCGCGGGGGATGTACTGCGCGTCGAGCGTGACCTGGGCGATGACGTGGTGGTCCCAGACCATCTCGCCGGGGACCCAGTCCCGCGACAGCAGCTGCAGACGGTGGTTGGCGTCCGCGTCATTCTTGATCAAGAGCTGCCCGCCGTAGACGTGGTCGACCTTCAACCCGGCCCCTCCGGCAGGCCTCCCTCGCGCCAGGACGAGGTACTCGTCGCCTTCGATGACGAGACCCGGGTCCTCGAGGCGCACCCAGACCTCCGGCTGGTTGTTCGTGTCGAAGCCCGTCCAGGTCGCGTAGGCGAGGTAGAGCCCGTCGAGCGAGATGGGCTCGTCGCGCCGACCGATCAGCTCGATCCACTCCCCGAGCGAGTCCTCGACCCCCACGGGATCGCCCATGATCTCCGTGAATGCCACGTCCCCGGGCAGGACCTCCCGGACCGGGCAGGCGCGAGTGCGCCCCGTGCAGTCCGGGTCGTCGCAGTCGACGAGGCCGTCGCCGTCCTGGTCTTGGAGGTCGTCGCACACGACCTCGATCGGGCCCGCCGTCAGAGAGACCTGGGCGGCGTCGTCTGCGGTGCGGTAGCCGTCCACCACCACGTAGACGGGCTTGCCCTTCTCGAGGTGGATCTCGATGCGCTCGCCGCCGCCGGCGGAGTTGGGCTCGACCGGAACATCGGACGCGGCGACACAGGTCGGACGCGCGTTGCACTCCTTGGTCACGTAGAGCTGGCTGTCGAAGTGGGTGCCGCCGCGTTCGAGCTCGATGGAGTACGTGCCGCTGCGGCGCGGGACCAGGCGGAACACCCTCTCGTGCTCCCTGCCCTCTCCGCGTGCCCGGGGAGCGCACCCTTCGCCGGGGCTGATGGCGTCCGTGATGCCGGCCCCGCCGAAGGAGCCCCAGTAAGGCTCGTGGTCCGGGGTGAGCTCGATGGGCCCGGCGCAGGAATTGCCCGCCGCCGAGCAGTGGGACTCGTAGGCACAGTCCATGTCCCGGCAGTCCACACCGCCGTCGCCGTCGCCGTCCTTGCCGTCGCCGCAGTCACCCTCGAGGGCGCGGAACTCCAGGAGGAGGCCGAAGGGGCCGCTCCCCCCCCCGGAGCCTCCGTCGACCACGACCCAGAGATCATCGCCCTCGTCGACTCGCGCGGGGATGGAGCTTGGCGGCGCCCCCGGCATCTCGTGCCGTTCGGCGATGCCGAGACACGAGCTCCCCGTCATCGGGCACTCCTCGCTCACGTAGACCGAGTAGTCGAAGTCGACCGCCGTGTCCGGGATCGACACCCTCAGGTCACCGTGCGCGGGGGCGACGAGGTGGTACACCAGGTCCGGGGAGCCTTCTCCGGCAGAGCTGAAGCCGTCACACTCCCGAGCCCGGAGGTCGTCCTTCTTGTCCGCGGTCGAGCCGCGCTCGAAGTGACGCCTCCAGATGCCTCCGCGGAGCCTCCCCGTGTCTATGAACCAGGCCTCCTGGCAGGTCTCCCCGTTCTCGCAGCCCGGCACGCCGCTCACGGGCACGCCTCCGCAGACGTCGCCGCCGCAGCGGTCGTCCTCGGTGCAGGGATCACCGTCGTCACAGCGGGCGCCGTCATCCTTCTTCGGGTAGGCACAGCTCCCGTCGCCGAGGCACTTGCCCTCGTCCGCCCGCTCGCAGGGCTCGGCGTCGTCGCAGGAGTAGGGCTCACCGGCGCAGCCGCCCTGGGCGCAGACGTCGCCGGCAGTGCAGGGATCACCGTCGTCGCACGAGATTAGGGGGTCGACGAGGGCATCGGCCATGCACACACCGGCGTCGTCGCAGATGTCTCTGGTGCAGGGGTCGCCGTCGTCGCACACGACGGGGGTGCCGGAGCAGCTGCCGCCGTCGCAGCGATCGTCCTCGGTGCAGGGCTCGCCGTCGTCGCATGGCGTGTCGTCGGCCGCGGCGTTTGGCACATACACGCACCCCGTGCCGTCCTGGCAGGCGTCGAAGGTGCAGGGATCCTCGTCGTCGCAGGTGACGCGCACATGGGTGCAGCCCGTGGAGCTGTCGCAGCCGTCAGTTGTGCAGGGCTCTCCGTCGTCGCAGCTCGCGGGCTCCGCCCACACGGCACACTCGCCCTGCTGCACACACGCGCGGGTGCTCTTGCCCTCGTCGAGGCACTCGACGGCGCCGAGGGCGCAGGTCTCGATCCCGGCGCAGGGGTCCTGCGGACCGGGATCGACCGCCGCACCTTCGTCGGGTGTGCCTTCGTCCGCAGCCTCGCCTTCGTCGGGCGTGCCCTCGTCGACCGTGCCGGGATCTGCGGCTCCACCTTCGTCGGCCGTGCCCTCGTCGACCGTGCCGGGATCTGCAGCTCCGCCTTCGTCGGGCGTGCCCTCGTCGGCCGTGCCGGGATCTGCGCCTCCGCC